>CAYHRK010000590.1:0-1501 GCA_964358795.1 uncultured Vicinamibacterales bacterium | reverse complement strand
TCATTCCCGCGAAGGCGGGAATCCAGGACTGGACCCCCGCTTCCGCGGGGGTGACAGACGGGGCACGAGGGGTGACGAAACACATGCTTCATTCGATAAGATAATGCCCATAGATGATGTCTGAGGCATAGGGATTCGGGATCTGGCGGCCGACGTTGTTGAAGATCAAGGCGCTGAAGGGTGTGGTGTTCGTCGGATGCCTCGGGCCGGTGGCCTGGCTGGTCTGGGCCGCATTCACCGGCTCGTTGAGCGCAAACCCTATTTCCGACATCACCAAGGAGACTGGCACCTGGACGCTGCGGTTCCTGATGGTGACGCTGGCCGTGACACCCGTGCGGCGTTGGACGGGCTGGAACGACGCCATCAAGTTCCGCCGCATGCTGGGGCTGTTCGCCTTCTTCTACGGCACGCTCCATTTCCTGACCTACCTCTGGCTCGATCAGTTCTTCGACGTTGCGGCCATCGTCAAGGACGTGTACAAGCGACCGTTCATCACGGCGGGGTTCTCGGCGTTCGTGCTGATGCTGCCGCTGGCCGTGACCTCAACGGCCGGCATGATTCGACGGGTGGGTGGTCGGGCGTGGCGCCGCCTTCATCGTCTGATCTACGTCTCGGCCATCATTGGCGTAGTCCACTACTGGTGGCTGGTGAAGGCCGACATCCGGCGACCGCGCAACTACGCGGTGGTCGTGGTTGTGCTGCTCGGCGCACGTCTGGCCGCGGTGGCCTGGCCGAAGCTGCGTGCTCGCTTTGCATCACAAAGAACTTTACGGACTGACCCGCCTGGTGTTCTACTAGAATGAACGGCGTGGACAGCAGAGACGCCACGCCGTGCCAGACTGGCGGCGCGTTGTCGGTGCCACCCGTGCCCGCGATGGGCGCATGCTTCATGGCGTTGGGCATGACCGCACTGGCCACGCCGCCAGCCTGGGCCAACCTGTGGCTCGGCCTGGGTTTTGGCCTTCTTCACATCGGATTCGGCATCTGGATTGCGGTGAAGCACGGTGGCTAGATCGAATACGGCTCGTCGCGACCATGCACGCCGGAGCCTGTTGGAGCCCGACTCGGTCCGGCTTCCGCGTGGCTCGGCGCCAGGGCTTCCCACACCCGATCTCGACCGCGTCATCCACGACCGCATCAGGTTGGGCATTATCAGCGCCCTGGCCGTGAACGACGCGCTGTCGTTCAACGAACTGAAGACGCTGCTCGGGGCGACCGACGGCAACCTGTCGGTGCACGCCCGCAAGCTCGAGGACGCTCAGTACATCTCCTGCACCAAGTCCTTCGAAGGACGCCTGCCGCGCACGCACTACCGCATCACGGCCATGGGCCGTCGCGCCATCGAGCGCTATCTGGCTCATATGGAAGCGCT
Source organism: uncultured Vicinamibacterales bacterium (assembly GCA_964358795.1). Taxonomy (GTDB): domain Bacteria; phylum Acidobacteriota; class Vicinamibacteria; order Vicinamibacterales; family JAKQTR01; genus CAYHRK01. The sequence goes on along the minus strand of CAYHRK010000590.1, from coordinate 129 downwards.
CATCCGCGCCATGCGGGACCGTTAGCTGGGCTTTCTCGCCGACCGCTCCCGCAGCTTCGATTGCACATACCCAATGATGGCGGGCAGCAGCGACAGGAAGATCACGATCGCAATCACAATGTGAATGCG
>CAYHRK010000589.1:0-1502 GCA_964358795.1 uncultured Vicinamibacterales bacterium | reverse complement strand
ATTCTTCGAAGAACTGGGACTACGCGCTGGACCGATTGGACTCTTGTGCTGCCATCTTTTGAGGCGCCGGTATGGCCATCGACGTAAGAATTGACCGCGCAAAGAAGACTGTGAGGTCCTATCAGGTTAGCGAAGGACTTTTTCTGCTCGGTTCTCTGGAGAAGGGTTTGACGCTCCATAACCAGCAGGTTCGAGCCCACAACCTCGTATGGGCATTGTGGGAGTGGCCTGCCCCCTGCAGCGATACCAGTCCGTGAGTCACAGTCCGGCCGCTTTGGCCAGCCCGTGGGCTGACCGGAGCGTAGCGTAGGGCAGGCCACGGGCTGGCGGCAAGATGGCTTGTGGCGCCGGCGGCCGATAACCGAGAGACGAGTGTGGCCTCACGGCATTGTAGTGTCGTCGCCAACTTTCGATGAGCACCTGGGCCTCCCGAAGCGTCGTGAAGATTTCGCCGTTTAGCAGCTCGTCCCGGAGTTTTGAGTTGAAGCTCTCGCAGTAACCATTCTCCCAGGGACTGCCCGGCTCGATGAACAGCGTCTTCACGCCGACCCTGCCGAGCCAGTGACGGACCGCCTTGGCGGCGAACTCCGGGCCGTTGTCCGACCGGATGTGCTCCGGTGGCCCATGCTCGACGAACAGGTCGGCCAGGCACTGCAGCACATCGTCGGACCGCAGCCGTCGCGCCACCACGATGGCCAGGCAGCGACGCGTGAACTCGTCGATCACGCACAGCATGCGGAACGTCCGCCCATCCTCGGTCCGATCCTGCACGAAGTCGTAGGACCAGACATGGTTGGTCCGCTCCGGCCGCAGCCGCACACACGAGCCGTCGTTGAGCCATAAACGGCGCCTCTTCGGTTGTTTGCTAGGCACTTTAAGCCCCTCCCGCCGCCAGATCCGCCACACGCGCTTGACGTTCACCCACCAGCCTTCGTCGACCAGCATTCTGCGGATCCGTCGGTACCCGTAGCGTCCGTACTGCATGGCCAGGCGCTCGATCGCCGTCGTCAACGCGGCTTCATCATCGCGAACCTGCGGACGACGGCGCTGCGTCGCCCGAGGCTGGCCGATAACCGCACAGCTACGGCGTTCCGAGACCGCCAGCCGCGAGCGCACGTGCTCAACGCACGCTCGCTTGCGCGAAGGGCTCAGTATTTTCCCTCGAGGGCTTCCTTCAGGATCTGCTTGTCCAGCGTCAGTTCCGAGATCGCCTTCTTCAGGCGCTGGTTCTCCCGCTCGAGATCCTTCAGACGCCGCGCCTGATCGACCTTCAGCCCGCCGTACAAGCGACGCCATCGATAGTAAGTTTGCTCCGATACCCCAAGACCGCGACAGATCTTGCCGATCTTCTCGCCTTGGCTCAGCTGTACCTCGGCTTCCCGCAGCATCCCGATCGACTGCTCAGGCGTGTAGTCCTTCCGTGCCATTTCTCGCTCCTTCGAAGCTTAAAATAGCCGAAACTCTAACTCGCAGATTGGTATCAATTCAGGGGTGCAGACCAC
>CAYHRK010000588.1:0-1507 GCA_964358795.1 uncultured Vicinamibacterales bacterium | reverse complement strand
ATCACCGCATCCAGGCTGTCTGACAGCGCCTTCAGGTCGTAGCCGCCTTCGGTCACCAGCACCACGCGGCCTTCGCAGACCTCGTTGGCCACGCTCAGCAACGCGGCCGTCAGGCGGGCAAACCCCTCGGTGGTCATCCGAAGCTGGCCCAGGGGGTCCAGCTCGTGAGCATCGAAACCGGCAGAGATCATCAGCAATTCCGGCTTGAACTCACGCAGCCGCGGCAGAACCAGTTCCGCATACCTCCGCTCGACCACATCGTCCCGGTCGCCCATCGTGAGGGGGACGTTCAGGGTGAACCCCTTACCCGCTCCGCGTCCTGTTTCGTCGGCGGCGCCAGTGCCCGGCCAGAACGGGTATTGATGCGACGACACAAACAGCACACTCGGATCCTCGTAGAACATCGCCTGCGTGCCGTTGCCGTGGTGCACGTCGTAATCGACGATGGCCACCCGCGACGGGCCACGCGAGCGGGCGTAAGCCGCGCCGACGGCGATGTTGTTGTAGAGGCAAAACCCCATCGCCTTGTCCGCCTCGGCATGATGGCCGGGGGGCCGCACGAGGGCCAGCGCGCGCGACCCGGCGGGGCCATCGAGCACGTGGTCCACGGCCGTCAGCACCGCTCCGGCCGCCAGCCGCGCGATGTCGTCCGAGTCGGGCGAGGTGAACGTGTCTTCATCGATCATCGTTGCCCGCCCACGCGTGGCGACGATGCTCGCGATGTATGGGCGCGTGTGCACGCGGGCCAGGTCGTCGTCGGTTGCCGGCCGCGGATCCAACACCGTGCCGCCCTGCTGACGAAATCGCGTGGCCACCGATTCCAGGATCTCGGCGCGCTCCGGGCGCTCAGGATGTCCCGCAGGCGTGACGTGATCGACAAACCTGGGAGAGCTGACAAGAACCAGCGGCATCCCTATAGGTTAGTCAAAGACGGCCGCAGATTAGACACCGATTAGACGCCGATTCAGGCGACCGCCGCCGTGACACAACACACGGCGGCCTGGCACGGGCCGGTTGGTGTTCTTCCAACCGGCCTGACCGGGCAGGTAGAACTCGGAAGCAAGAGTGACGAGCGATCTGGACCACTCTCGTTTCCGAGTTCTACCTGCCCGGTCCGCGGGAGCGAAGCTCCGCGTCGGGCCGCCTCGTGTCTGTGTGAATCTGTGTCATCTGTGGCTCGTCACATTCCGCCAGGGCGGTCGCTAAGCCAACAGGCTCCGGCACTCTGCCTGTGCGGCTTTGAGAGAAGCTTCCAGTTCACGCCGGTATGCTTCGAGCGCGTCGGTGTCTGCGTCTGTCGGCACGTAGATCGGTTGGCGAATGGCCATCGCAACCGTCGTGAACGGCTTCGGAATCTGTGTCCGGTCCCAGCTGTTCAGCGTCCAGCTGGACGCCGCCTCGGAGTGGAACGGCAACAGCGGCTGCCCGGTCGCCTTCGCCAGCCACACCGCACCGGGCTGGGCGACCTCTGCGGGCCCGCGTGGGCCATCCAGGGTGAAGGCCACCC
>CAYHRK010000587.1:0-1510 GCA_964358795.1 uncultured Vicinamibacterales bacterium | reverse complement strand
TCATGCTGGCGCCGACCAAGGTGAAGGGCCTCAGCGGGGCGGACGCGCGGAAGCGGGCGGAGGAGCTGCTCGCGAAGGTGGGCATCCCCGAGAAGGCCGAACAGCTCCCCGCGCGCCTGTCGGGCGGTCAGCAGCAGCGCGTCGCGATCGCGCGCGCGCTCGCCATGGATCCGAAGATCATGCTGTTCGACGAGCCGACGAGCGCCCTTGACGCCGAGATGATCCGAGAAGTGCTCGACGTCATGCGCCAATTGGCCCAGGAGGGCATGACGATGGTCGTCGTCACCCACGAGATCGGCTTCGCCCGGGAGGCGTCCGACCGTGTTGTGTTCATGGACGCAGGGCGCATCATTGAGGACTCGCCGACCGGGGAGTTCTTCGGGGGGGCCCGCGAGGAGCGGGCGCGGCAGTTCCTGAGCAAGGTCATCCACCACTAGGATCATGCGAACAGGAAAGGGTAAGGAGGGGTCAATGCGCAGCATCCTCGTACGGGTCACCGCCCTCAGCGCGGCCGTCGCCGTCCTCGCGGCGGCATGCGGCGGAGGCGGTACCACACAAGCGTCGCCGACGGCGGCACCCACCACGACGGCGGCCGCCAAGCCGAAGTTCGAGCTCGCGTCATACCAGTACTCCATCCAGACCAAGGGCAAGCTCCGTGTCGGCACTCGCGAGGACAACCTGCCGTTCGGGCTGAAGAACCCCACGACCGGGAAGTTCGAGGGCTTCGACGTCGACGTCGTCCGCGAGTTCGTCATCGCCATCTTCGGAGCCGAGGCCAAGGCCGACCCGGACAAGTTCATCGAGTACGTCCCGGTCGTCTCGGCGACCCGCATCCCGACGCTGAAGGACAACAAGGCCGACCTCGTCGCGGCGACGTTCACGATCAACGACGAACGCCTCAAGGAGATCGACTTCAGCACCGTGTACTTCCGCACGGGCCAGAAGATCCTCGTGAAGAAGTCGGACACGACCATCAAGGACGTCGCCGACCTCAAGGGCAAGACCGTCTGCACGGCCAAGGGCTCGACGAGCGAGAAGAACATCGCGGCCAAGAACAAGGACGCGAAGCTCCTGCTCCTCGACAGCTACCCGCCGTGCCTCATCGCCCTCCAGCAGGGCCAGGCTGACGCCGTCTCGACCGACGAGACGATCCTCTTCGGTCTCGTGAAGCAGGACCCCAACACGAAGATCGTGGGCGGGTACTTCTCCGACGAGCCGTACGGCATCGGCATCAACAAGGGGCGGACCGGGTTCGCCCCGTTCCTCAACAAGGTGATCGCTGACATGATCGCCGACGGCCGCTGGGTCGCGCTCTACAAGAAGCACGTCACCCCGGTGTCCGGCGACATCAAGGACGGACCGCACGACAAGGGTCGTCCGTCCAGCTAGCGCTGACGGCGAGCGCACAGAGGCGGGGGCCGGCATGATGCCGGCCCCCGTTCTCGTCCGGAGGCGCTAGGTGCCCGGCGGGATCCTCGGAGAGTTCCCCGATCTCTTCTTCACCGGGCTG
>CAYHRK010000586.1:0-1512 GCA_964358795.1 uncultured Vicinamibacterales bacterium | reverse complement strand
GCACTCCATCCCTTCACCGTGGCTGCGGCGCTGCACGGGCCTTCCCACGTCAGTCTGGAAACCGCGCTCGCGTTTCACGGACTTGTTCCCGAGGCCGTATTCCAGGTCGCCAGCGTGACGGCACAGCGCAGTCGGACGTACAGCACGCCGCTGGGCACCTTCGTGTTTCGCCGCGTCCCCTCCCACGACCCGAAGGCAGGGGTCAGGGCCGTGCGGTTGTCTCCCGACGCCTGGGCTTTCGTCGCGCTGCCACTGCGTGCCATCGCCGATCTCGTGTACCTCCGCAGGGATATCTCGTGGAACCGCGACGGCCTGGGCTTCCTGACCGAGTCATTGCGCATGGAGGATGACGATCTGCGCACGCTGAAACTGGAGGCCTTTCCGGAAATTCGCCGCGCGATTCGTCACCGTCGCACGCAGGACTACCTCGATGGTCTGCGCAAGGAGTTGGGTCGATGATCAAGGACATCCTCGCCGCACGCCTGCGGGAGTACGCACCGGCCAACGCGTTGGAACAGGAACATGCGCTCGCAGAAATCATGCAGCACTACGTCTTGGCCAGCCTGGCGCGCGCCCGTTTCTTCAGTCATGCAGCCTTTCATGGCGGGACCTGCCTGCGCATCCTCCATGCCATGAACCGATTCTCTGAGGACCTCGACTTCGTCCTCAAGGCGCCGGACCCTTCGTTCAACTGGGAGCCATACCTGGCGCGCATCCGGAGGGACTGTGCAGACGACGGGATTCGGGTGGACGTGCAGGGGCGCGAGACACGGGAAACGGCCGTGCGGAAGGTGTTCGTAAAGACCGATTCCATCGGCCAGATTCTCAGCCTGGAGTTGCCCTTCGCGCGGCACCGGCCGCGGATGATTCGCATCAAGCTGGAAGTGGATACCAACCCGCCATCCGGCGCGACGATTGACACCCGGTTCATCACCTTCCCGGTCACCGCGGCCGTGACGTGCATGGATCTGGCCTCCGGGTTCGGCTCCAAATGCCACGCGCTGCTCTGCCGGGACTACACTAAGGGCCGGGACTGGTACGACTTCCTCTGGTATACGTCCCGAAGGGTCACGCCGAACCTCGATCTGCTGGCTCACGCTCTCGACCAACAGGGCCCGTGGGCGGGCCAGCAGATCACCGTCACCGCCGGATGGCTGCTGAATGCGCTGCGCGTGCGCATCGCGGCGATCGACTGGCCGGCGACGGCGGATGACGTGGCTCGGTTCGTCATGTCGCGCGAGCAACCCGGTCTGGCGGTGTGGTCGTCAGCGCTCTTTTTTCAACAACTCGAGACGCTCGAAGAGGCCTTGCGCGAGCACGGCTGAAGCGTTGGCGTTCTCGCCGAATGACGGGGTTGACCTCGCGCATATCAGATCTCCCCCTCCACGGTTTCTCTCTCGAAGAGGCTGTAAAGGGCTGGCAGCACCAGCAGTGTCAGGACTGTCGACGTGGCGAGGCCGCCGATGACGACGGTCGCGAGAGGACGCTGCACTTCGGCCCCCGTCCCTTGGG
>CAYHRK010000585.1:0-1531 GCA_964358795.1 uncultured Vicinamibacterales bacterium | reverse complement strand
AGCCACTTGCTCTGGACCGATGATTATCTCGCGGCGTTCGCGCACGCAGCCAACGCGGAGTTCGTCACCTTGGACGGAGGCTTTCGCACTCGCTACCCGGCTGTTCGCGTGAGATGCCTCTCGTGACCGCCGGGGCAACTGCCTCTGTTTCCTCTGGTTGCGGCCGCCTTCCTGCTCGTTTATGTGCCGTGGGGCACTGGCGTGTGGGGAGACGTTGTGGCCGGTCCTACAAAGTACCCTCCCGAAGCGCGTCGAGGAACCGGGGGACCGGAAGGGCTTGGCCACCCAGGCCTCTGCGTGCGTCGCAAAGACTTGCCTCAGCATACCGGTGTCGCTGAATTCTGGCTGCGCAGACTACGGCGCGGTATCATGGGCCGAATTGGAGGCGAGCGATGTCGCGTACCACCCTGTCGCAGCGGGAATCGGAGGCGCTTCGCGCATTCTCGGCGCGCGTCCGAGCGGCGCTCGGCTCCAACCTCCGGGAACTCCGTCTGTTCGGTTCAAAGGCGCGGGGCGATTCTCAGCCGGACTCCGATCTCGATGTGCTTGTCGTCGTCACCACTGATCGGGTTCGGGCGGAGGATTTAGCCATCGATATCGCGTTCGACATCAACGTCGCGAGCGATCTCTACATCTCGCCGCGCGTAGTCACCGCGGATTCGCTGGCCGACCCCGTTTGGCGGACCACGCTGTTCGTTCAGACCGTGACGCGCGAGGGCGTCGCACTGTGACCCCTGAAGTCAGCGCCCTCGCTCAACACCGAATGGCACGCGCAGCGGCAGCGTGCGGGGAAGGAGATCTTCTCGCCGATCAGCATGCGCATCGCGGCGCAATGAACCGCTACTACGACGCCGCCTTCCACGCCGCTCGCGCGCTGCTCGCCATCCGCAATGTGGATTCAGCGCGTCACGCGGGCGTTATCGCGCTTTTTCAGCAACACTTCGTCAAGACCGGGGACTTCCCTGCCGAGATCGCCCGCGCACTGCCGCGGTCGTTCGAGAAACGATTGTCCTCGGATCTACACGTTTAATCTCAGGGATTTCCGCCGACTTGCCCCCGACCTTGCTGACCGCATGGCCGCGCCGTGAATTCAACCCCCTGGCTGCGCAGCGTCGGATTACCGACCACTTTCCCGAGTGGCCGTCGATTGGCGGTCTGCTGCAGGCACTGGCCGATCAGGACCGCAGGACTCTGCCGCTCACGCACTGACGCTGGCTGAGCGAGTGCTCGCCCAATCCCGCCGCATCCTGACGTTGCAAGAGGGCTCAGGTCTCTCGTCGCCGAATGGTCAGCCACGAAAATGAAAAATCGGTTGTTGTTGCAGACATTTCACGTTATCGTCTAAGCCATGCTCAGGCAGAGCCTTACGGACGCGACTATTTCTGCTCTCGGGCAGGCACGCGTTGTGGCACTGCTGGGTCCCCGCCAGTCAGGCAAGACCACGCTGGCCCGCTCCATTGCCCGCGGCGGAGTCGTCGTCTGCGACGAACGGCTGAACTACTTCGACCTCGAGGACCCCGCTCACGTCGAT
>CAYHRK010000584.1:0-1540 GCA_964358795.1 uncultured Vicinamibacterales bacterium | reverse complement strand
TCGGCAAGGGCGGGGTGATCGACCTGAAGGAAGGCGTGGTCTTTGGCAAGGACGGGAAGCAGGTACAGATCCCGCTCGAAACGGGTGAAATCGGTACCCACTCGACCCCGCTGATTGTCAACGACACCATCGTCGTCCAGTCCGCGATGGCCGAGGGGCTCCGGTACGAGTTCGACTCGAACGCCAAAGGCCTCGTCCGCGCATTCGATGCGCGGACCGGCAAGCAGATCTGGCGGTTCAACACGATGCCGGGGCCGGGCGAGTTCGGCCACGAGACGTGGGAAAACGGCTCGTGGGCGTGGACCGGGAACACCGGTGTCTGGACCGAGATGTCGGCCGATCCGGAAGCCGGACTCGTGTACCTGCCCGTGGAATCGCCGACAATCGACGTCTACGGCGGCAACAGGCTGGGCAACGGCCTCTTTGGCGAGAGCCTGGTCGCCGTCGATCTGAAGACCGGCCAGCGCAAGTGGCACTTCCAGATGGTGCACCACGGAATCTGGGACTACGACGCGACTGGGGCGCCGCTCGTCGTCGATGTCACGATCGACGGCAAGCCGCGCAAGATCGTCGCGCAGCCGAGCAAGCAGGGCTTCCTGTACGTGTTCGACCGCATCACGGGTGAGCCCATCTGGCCGATCGAGGAAAAGGCGGTCCCGCAGTCCGACGTGCCGGGCGAGAAGTCGTCGCCGACGCAGCCGTTCCCGAGCAAGCCGCCGGCATTCTCGCGCAATTACCTGGCGACCGACCACGTGATCGACTTCACACCCGAGCTGCGCCAACAGGCGCTCGAGAACCTGAAGAAATTCCGCTGGGAGCAGACGCCGTTCGTCCCGTATGTCATTCCGAACGAGAAGGTGCTTGGCACGATCCTCGTCGGGAACACGATGGGAGGCGTCAACTGGCCGGGCTCATCGTTCGATCCCGAAACTGGCATCTTCTACACCCAGGCCAACAACTCCTCGGTCTCGGGCGCGAGTATCTCTCACGAGTACTTCGAAGCCATCAAACCCGAGACTCAGATTAAGAACAAGCACATGCCAATCTGGGAGTCTCCGCACTTCGGCCGACCCGAGCCCCCCATGGGTGGCGGTGGTCGCGGCGGCGTCAACCCCTTGACCGCCGGCCTGCAGGGTCTGCCGATCGTCAAACCACCGTACGGCGTGATCTCGGCAATCGATCTCAACACCGGCACGCTCAAGTTCCAGGTGCCGCACGGCGACACGCCCGACGTCGTTCGCAACAGCCCGCTGCTCAATGGGATGGACATCCCGAAGACCGGCCTGAATGGCATCGTCGGCCCGGTGGTCACCAAGACGCTGGTCATTGTCGGCGACCCGCAGGTCACGGCGCCCCCCGATCGGCCGCGCGGCGCGATGCTGCGTGCGTACGACAAACAGACGGGCAAGGAGGTTGGCGCTGTGTGGATGCCGTCTGCCCAGAGTGGAAATCCGATGACCTACATGGTGGACGGGCGCCAGTACATCATCGTCGCGGTGGGCGGCGGGACCTACTCGAGCGAGTACATCGCGTTCGCGTT
>CAYHRK010000583.1:0-1541 GCA_964358795.1 uncultured Vicinamibacterales bacterium | reverse complement strand
CCACGCCGCCCACCAGCTTGGCCAGCCGCTCCTGCAGCTTCTCGCGGTCGTAGTCGGACGTCGTCTCTTCGACCTGCGCGCGAATCTGCTTCACGCGGCCCTCGATGGCTGCTGACGTGCCGCCGCCCTCGACAATCGTCGTGTTGTCCTTGTCGATCGTGACCTTCTTGGCCTTGCCGAGGTCTTCCAGTTTGACGTTCTCGAGCTTGATGCCGAGATCCTCGGTCACCGCCTTGCCACCGGTCAGCGTGGCGATGTCCTCGAGCATGGCCTTGCGCCGATCGCCAAAGCCCGGCGCCTTCACCGCGGCGGCCTGCAAGGTGCCGCGCAGCTTGTTGACCACCAGCGTCGCCAGGGCCTCACCCTCGATGTCCTCGGCGATGATGAGCAACGGACGACTGAGGCGGGCCACCTGCTCCAGAATCGGCAGCAGGTCCTTCATCGAGCTGATCTTCTTCTCGTGGATCAGGATGGCTGGATTCTCGAGCACGACTTCCATACGCTCCGGATCGGTCACGAAGTATGGCGACAGATAGCCGCGGTCGAACTGCATGCCCTCGACCACCTCGAGCGAGGTCTCGAGCGTCTTGGCCTCTTCAACCGTGATGACGCCGTCCTTGCCGACTTTCTCCATCGCCTCGGCGATGATCTTGCCGATGGTCGGGTCGTTGTTGGCCGAAATCGCCCCGACCTGGCCGATCATGTTGCCCGTGACCGGCTTCGAGTGCTTCTTGAGCTCGGCAATTACGGCCTCGACCGCGCGCTCGATGCCGCGTTTCAGTTCCATCGGGTTGGCGCCGGCCGCCACGTTCTTCGCACCCTCGCGGTACATCGCCTGGGCCAGCACGGTCGCCGTGGTCGTGCCATCGCCCGCCACATCCGACGTCTTGCTGGCGACTTCGCGCAGCATCTGTGCGCCCATGTTCTCCAGCGGATCCTTCAGCTCGATTTCCTTCGCCACGGTCACGCCGTCTTTCGTGATCAGCGGCGAACCGAACTTCTTGTCGAGCACCACGTTTCGGCCCTTCGGGCCCAGAGTCACCTTGACCGCATCGGCCAGGCGGTTGACGCCGCGCAGGATTGCCTGACGCGACTGCTCTCCATACACAATCTGCTTTGCCATCATTGAACTCCTTAGACGACCTGCCCGGCCTTAGCCTTCGATTACGCCCAGCACCTCGTCCTCACGCATGATGAGGAACTCTTCGCCGTCCAACTTGATTTCCTGTCCGGAGTACTTGCCGAACAGAATCTTGTCGCCGTCTTTGACGTCGAGGGGCGTTCGCTTGCCCTTGTCGTCAATCTTGCCGGCGCCGACGGCGACGACCTTGCCCTGCTGGGGCTTCTCCTTGGCGGTGTCCGGGATGATGATGCCGCCGACAACTTGCTCACCTTCCTCGATGCGCTTGACGAGGATCCGGTCGTGAAGTGGCTTGACCTTCATAGTGCTCCCTGCTCCTGCTCCGAGGCTCGGAAACCAAGACGCGAGACCAGCTAGCACCGAGCCCCCCTGTGTGCTAGCACTCAATAGGTTCGACTGC
>CAYHRK010000582.1:0-1549 GCA_964358795.1 uncultured Vicinamibacterales bacterium | reverse complement strand
CGACCGGACCCTATGCCGTACCGGTCGTCATGTGGCACAGGTCTTCGACCTGTGCTCATGGTTCTCCCTCGTCTGCTCCGCCGCCGTCTTCGTCCTGCATGGCCTGCTCGAAGTCCTCGCCCAAGTCCTCGCCCGTCGCCTCGCCCATCTTCTTCATGGCTCTGGCCATGCTCGCCGGGTCGTTCTCGTCCACGCCGGCGAGCGCGTTGTCATCCGCGAGCCCTTCGAGACGGGCTTCTTCGGACTTCGGCGAAGCGAACCGCGACCAGAGCTTTTCGAGGTCCGCGCTGCCGCAGTGCTCACAGCGGACCTCGTTCGCGCGCTCGCGCGAGAGGACGAGCGTCGTCGTCTTCTTGCGGCAGGCGCGGCAGCGGAACTCGTAGATGGGCATGGGCGGCTCGCGCGAGCTTAGAGCGGGTACCGTTCGATCTCTTCGATGTGATCAAAGCCCACGTCGATCGTCGCGATGCTGCGCACACCGTTGTTCAGCATGACCGCAGTGTGGAGGGCGTCTCGGACGCTGAGGCCATGTCCAGTCACCAGCAGGTCCTTGGCCCGGTCAGTGTCGGCCAGCGTGACCGGCAGGACCACAGAGCAGATCTGGACGAACAGCTCGTAGACCTCACGGGCCAGATCGAGCCGGGCGAGCGCGGCATATCGATAGAGGATCTCCTGCAGCACCTCAGTGCTGGTGCACGCCTCGACGTCACCGGCGCGGACACGTTCGAGAAACCGCCGGGCGGGCTCGCGATGCGGATGATCGCGTCCCGCCACGTACATCGGGATGTTCGAGTCGATGAACACCATCAGCCGCGGCCCGCGTCGATCTCAGCCAGGATCTGGTCGATATCGCCGGTTGGCGCACCCAGGCTTCCGAGCCGTGCGACGGGATCCGCGGTCATCTGCCCGTCTGCCAGCGCGCGCGCGATGGCACGCCGCACCCACTCCCCCTTGGAGAGACGGCTGCGCTGCGCAGCTTTCCGCACCCGGGTGTCGAGGCTGGCAGGAATGAGGACTTGGAGGCGGTGGCTCATATGCTCATGCTACCCTGAGCATAGCCTTCGTGTCAAAGACCCGCTGTGAGGCTTGCCCCGGCCCGAGAGATCCGGGTGGCCCAGGTCAAAGCCGTCGTCGATGACGGCAAGGGTGATCCGCCGGGAACCTTTGGTGACGGCCCATGCCTCGAGGGCCACGGCGCCGCGGCTGGCGCCGTTCCGGCCCCTGTTGTCGAGATGCCACTGCCTCGGGAAGAGGGGGTCGTTGAGAATTTCAGATTTTAGAATTTCAGATTTTTGGATTGCGGATTTGGCCAGGCGACGGCTCATCCGGCGGAGGAAGTTTGGCTCTGCGGCCAGGGCCAGGCCCTCCTCGACCAGACGGTTGGCCACCTTGAGGGCGTTCTCGCTGGACCACGATCTCATCCGTGAGGACGAGAGGGTCGGGGACCTTCGCTCCTCTCCGATGGTAGACGTGAGTGCAGTACTGGGTCCGGGGATCTCGTCGCAGAGCCTCCATGGCGCGGTCTCTGGACGCTGGAGGCACGCGGTAG
>CAYHRK010000581.1:0-1556 GCA_964358795.1 uncultured Vicinamibacterales bacterium | reverse complement strand
GCCCTGATGCTCCCGAGCATCGACGGAATGCTGCCGATCTGGTGCGGGTAGTCGCTGCCGGCCAGGATGTGGTCGACTCCGGCGAACTTCACGGCCAGTTCAAGGGCGTTCGGGTCGAAGTTCACCGTGTCGAAATAGAACTCCTTCAAGTAGGAACTCGGCGGTCGATCGATGTGCTCGCGGCACTCGCGAAAGGCGTGAAAGCCGCGATCGAGACGCTCGGCCAGATACGGAATGGTGCCGCCCAGATGGCACAGCGCCCAGCGGATGCGCGGAAAGCGTGCGGGCACACCGGCAAACACCAGATGCGCGGCCGCCAGCGTCGTGTCCATCAGAAATCCCACCAGCGGCATCAGCCAGAAGGCCGTCATCGCCTCGACGCTGATTGGGTGATTCGGGTGAATGTAAAGGACGGCCCCCAATTCGTTGGCCTTCTCGTAGAGCGGCCAGAACCGCCTGTCGGCCAGCGGCACGCCGTTCACGTTGCTGAACACCATGGCGCCGGGTAGTCCCAGCGTGGTCATTGCGCGTTCCAGTTCGCGGGTTGAGGCTGGCGGGTCGTTCAGCGGCAGCGTGGCCAGCGCCGCGAAGCGCCCCCCTCTGGTCGTCACCACGTCGGCGAAGGCGTCGTTCACCAATCGCGCCAGGGCGGCCGCGCGTTCGGGCGTTTCGACATGGGTACCCGGCGTGGTGAGCGACACTACCTGCGTGTCGACACCCAGTTCGGCGAGCACCTGGGCCCGATAGTCGATGTCTCGATGGCCGCGCACGACAATGTTGTAGTCTCCAGGGTAGTGGAGCAGCGGGTTGCCTTCAGCGTCGGTGCCGACCTTGACGTTGGTGGAACTCGATCGCAGCGCGTCGAGATACGCGGGCGGGTAGTAGTGGTTGTGGAAATCAATGATCGCCATGTGGAATCCTCGTCAACGCTCCGGTTCGAACCCAACGAGACAGGTCTTCGGCAGGGCACAGGGTCAGGTGCGCTTCCCCAGGAAGTATATGGGAAGGCCAGCGACCACGAGTAGCAGGCCGACAATGCCGTTGACCGGGTCTGACACGAGCCGGTTGATCGCGATGGCGCCCGCCACCGCCGCGAAGACCGCCGGGGTCACCGGGTAGCCTGGCACGCGATACGCCGGCGCGTAGCCGGGGCGTCGGCGCGCCACGAACAGCCCGATCGCCATCAGCGCGAAGAAAATCCACTCGGTGTAGACCACGCGGGTGAACAAGTCCCGATAGGTTCCCGTGGCCACGAGCACCGATGCCCAGACGGCCTGAGCCGCGATGGCACGCGAGGGTGTTCGAAACCGCAGGTGTACGTGGCCCATCCAGGTCAGCCACCGGTTGGTCTCCGCCATGGAGAAGTACACCCGAGGTCCGAGCAACACGATGCCGCTGAGGGCGCCGAAGGTCGAAAATACCACCAGGGCCGACATCAGCCGCGCGCCCCCGGACCCAAGGGCGGCGTCGGCCGCATCCGCCCCCACCCGCGTCGACCACAAAACGGCGCTGATGGGCAACCCGTACAGGTACACCACGTTCCGCGCCACGTAGCC
>CAYHRK010000580.1:0-1559 GCA_964358795.1 uncultured Vicinamibacterales bacterium | reverse complement strand
ATGGCCAGGTCGAGCGGCAGAATCTCACCGCTCAAGACGTTGATGACGCGGCCGTTGCGCAGCAACAGGTCGGCCGGTTCGTCGCCCCGCGCATGCCGGATGAGCGATTTCAGATCCATGGGAGGCACCGCCTTCGCCGGTCCGGCCGCTGCGCCAGGCTGAAGCAACCGGGCTGCGGGCAACCGGGCTACGACTTGTATCGTTGCCGAATCGCCGGAATCAGGTATTCCGAAAACGCGCGCTCGAAATCGTACGCCGGCGCAAAGCCCCAGTCGGCACGTGCGGCCGAGTCGTTCACGTCGGCTGGCCACGAGTCGACGATGCCCTGCCGCTTCACGTCGTTCTGGTACGTGAGGTCGGCGCCGGGGAAGCTCCTCAAGACGATCTGCCGGACCTCTTCGGCCGACGGGCTGAAGGCGCCTACGTTGTAGGCCACGCGGTTCAAACTCCCGCGGGGCGCCTCGGCCAGCTTCAGCAGGGCTTCCACGCCGTCGGGCATCGCCATGAACGGGATGCGCGTGTCGGGCCGGACGAAGCACGCATAGGGTTCGCCTTTCGCCGCGGCGTGAATCATCTCTGGTGCGTAGTCCGATGTGCCGCCCGAGGGCACCGTGGCGGCCGAAATCAGCCCCGGGAACCGCACGCAGCGAAAATCCACTTTGGCGCCACGCGGATCGGCAGACAGCTGCTTGTAGTGCCGACTGTAGTAGCGACCCAGTTGCTCGCAATACAGCTTGTTGCAGCCGTATATCGTTGTCGGGTTGTTGAATTCGTCCTCGTGCACCCTGCCCGACTTGGCCTTGGTCTCGAGGTCGGGCATGCCGTAGGCGGCGATCGAGGACGGGTACAGGAACATGACTGGCCGGCCGTGCGATTCCGACTGCCTCTGCGCGAACTCGAGCAGGTTCAACGTTCCCTCGACGTTCACCTGATGGGCCGTCACCGGGGTGAATTCGCTGCGCGTCGAGAGATACGCCGCCAAGTGATAGATGTGATCGATGTCGAACTCGGCCAGGATCCGGTCGAGCGCGGCTGCGTCGGTGATGGAGCCACCGATCTCGCGATGGACCAGCTTCGCGAGGTCAGGTTCGAGGGCGCGCACGTCGAGCGTGATGATGGTCGCGTGATTGGCCGAGAGGCGGTTGATCAGGCCATGGCCGATTTCGCCGCTGGCGCCGGTAATGAGAATGCCAGGTCGTCGCACAGGGAGACCTCTCCGGAAAACGGGTATGAAGACGGCAGGGGCAGAGGGATTTTAGCGCATTCTATCGTGTGAGCTTCCGATACTTGATCCGGTGCGGTCGATCCGCCTCTGTGCCGAGGCGCCTGTGCCGATCGACCTCGTAGTCCTGGTAGTTGCCCTCGAACCACACGCCCTTGCTGTCGCCTTCAAACGCGAGCATGTGCGTGGCAATGCGGTCGAGGAACCAGCGATCGTGGCTGATCACGACCACACAGCCGGCAAACTCGAGGATGGCATCCTCGAGCGCGCGCAGCGTGTCGACGTCGAGATCGTTGGTAGGCTCGTCGAGCAGCAGCAGGTTGCAGCCCTTCTTCAG
>CAYHRK010000579.1:0-1562 GCA_964358795.1 uncultured Vicinamibacterales bacterium | reverse complement strand
CTCCTGGCGCCACCGTTCGAACATCCGGTAGGCGACGACGATGGCGCGCACGTCCCAGCGACTGGTCACGATCGCCGTCTGGTGGCCGGTCTCGGTCAGGCGCGTCACCTGCCGAAGCCGGAGCTTCCCCTTCAGGAAACGGACGGGCTGATCATGAAGCTGGTACGCCACCCGTCGGCCGGCCACCCGCGCCGTGCGCAGGACAAAGCGCCGCTCGGCCACTCGGCGGAATCGCCCTTTCCGGTAGGTCAGGATGTCGATGCCCATCGCCAGGATCTTCTGAAAGAGCGTGGGACTCCATCCCCCGCGATCAAAGACGACCGTGAGGCGGCGTCTCGTACTGAACAGCGGGCGAATCTCTTCGAGAATCGGGACGAGCATCCGGGTCATCGCCGCGTTCGCATCGGCCGTGACGACAAAGAGCGGGTCTCCCTGTTGATCATTGATCCAGTAGTCCGTCGTGCCCGGACCGGCCGTGCGGGCGCGCGTCATGTAGGTCTTGGCGATCTTCCGTGTGCCGTGGTACGCGCGGACATGGCCGTCGACGTAGAGGAACCCCAAGAGGTGCCCCCGTTCGGCGATGCGGCGCTGGGCCATCTCGCGGCCGAGTGCATGACTGCCGTTCTTCAACGCGAGATGCGCGAGCTTGCGTCGCAACGTCTTGACTTCGGGGATACGGTCCAGCCCCATGATCCGACCCAAGTCACCCGGCGCGTGTTCCTTCAGGGTCTCCGGCCGGGGGATGCGCAGCAGGGCGAGGAGGACGTACGCGACCAGCGTCGTCCGCAGGCCGTAGAACGCCGGGCCCAGACTGCCATAGATCTTCCGGGCGGCGGAGAGGACACCACTGGCCACCAGCGCCGGCACAGCCAGCAACACCCCCGCACCTGGAAGATGCGCCGCTCGGGCGAACACCGGCACCGCGTCATCGAGCTGCCCCATGGCGGCGAGCAGCCGGTCCATCGAGCGATGCAGCGGATCGAGATCCAGGCTCACCGGCACGGTGACGTCCGGCACGGTTCCGTCCGGAGCTGGGGCGCTGGCGGCGCCAACGGCCGCGGCAGGCGGCGGGGTCCGCTCGGGCGGCACGACCCTGAGCGGCTCGTCGAACAACGAACGCACGGGCTCAGGCTCGTGTTCCCAGCCGAGCCGGTGCAAGCGCTTTCGGATCGCGCTTTCGGCGAGACCAAGCCGGTGGGCAATCGCCCGGTTGCTGACGCCGCGGGCCTTCAAGCGAAGAATGGTGCGGTCCCGCCCGGTCGCCCGCGTCGGCCTCCGGTGCGACGGCCGTCCGCGTGGCCAGCCCAGCGCCTGCACCCCGCCCGCTTCCAGTCTCGCCTGATAACGGCGCACGCTTCGGCAGGAACAGCCGAAGGCGCGAGCGATGTCGTCCTGGTCCGCGTATCCCGATTCGAACAGCGTCAACATGGCGTAGGCCGCGGCGGTCCGGTCAGCCACGTCGAAGTGCGCCAAGACCACACCATGTACGGACACCACCCGATGCGTGCCTTCGGTCCTGATGCTGACGCCGTCATTGACGGTGATGACGTCCGAGGACGCCG
>CAYHRK010000578.1:0-1564 GCA_964358795.1 uncultured Vicinamibacterales bacterium | reverse complement strand
GTCACCGCAGTCCACACTCCCACTGGCACCACTTACTCCGCGTTTACGAGCGTGGCGGGACGGTATAATTTCAGCGGGATGGTGGTCGGCGGCCCGTACTCGGTGTCGGCCAGCGCGGACGGCTACAAGTCGGCAGAGCGCACCGACATCAGCACGCAGCTCGGAGCGACAATCGATGTGAGTCTTAGACTCGAAAGCTCGTCCGACGTGGTCCGGATGGAGAAATTTACCGTGCAAGGGGCCAGCAACGATCTCGACGCGGGCGCGACGGGCGCGGGCGCGATCATTAACAGCGCGCGTCTGGCCATGACGGCCACCGTGCAGCGTTCGTTTGCCGACATGGCGACGAAGAATCAGTTTGTCACCCTGCGCAGCGTGCTCGCGAGCCGGGCCCAGCCCGTCATCAGCGCGGTCGGCCAGAACAATCGTTTCAACAGCGTCCAGGTCGACGGGGCGCGCGTGAACGACCAGTTCGGCTTGAACGGCAGCGGTCTGCAGGGCTTCGGCAACCCCATCACGCTCGACACGGTCGAGCAGTTGAGCGTTTCCGTCTCCCCCTACGACGTCGGCCAGAGCGGTTTTACCGGGGTCTCGATCAATGCGGTCACCAAGAGCGGCACGAACCGGTTTTCCGGCTCCGGCTACACCTTGTACACGAGCCAGGAGTATCAGGGCAAAAACGTGTTTGGCTCGACCGCGGGCATCCGGCCGACCCTGGAACAGAAGACCAAGGGGTTCACGTTTGGCGGTCCGATCCTGAAGAACCGGTTGTTCTTTTTCATCAACTACGAGCGGTTCGACTCGGTGACGTCCGATCTGGCGGGCTTGGATCCGACCGGCACGCCGCAGGGCGCGGCGGACATGGCCGCGATCACCGCGCGCCTCGCCGCCATCAATACCGCGGTGGGCGGCCGGTACGATTTCGGCACCCTGCTCGGCCGCACCGCCCCGGTCACCCAGTACGACAAGAAAAAGCTGGCCAAACTCGATTGGAATATCACCGGCACACAGCGCTTCTCCGTCCGCTACAACAAGACCGAGGGTGCGCTGCCTGATTCCGGCAAATACAAATACGGCGGCAGTGTGGGCACGACGCAGAATCCGACGGCCGGCACCGGCATTGCCAATGCCACGTACGCCACCAATCTTTCGTCGAACCGCTTCACCCAGGTCCGGAGCGAGGAGATTTGGGCGGGCCAGCTCTTCAGCCGGTGGACGCCGGAGCTGAAGACGGAACTGCGCTACGCGAAGAACGACTACACCCAGGAGACGCCCACCCCGATTATCTTCCCGGAGATCCACATCTACAATGTCTCGGGCGTGGCTTCGAGTGGCGCGAACATCAACAATGGCTCGCTGGTTTTCGGCACTGAGCTCAACCGGCACGGCAATCGGATCGCCGTGAATACCGAAAGCTACAGCGCCTCGGGCGAATATATCTGGAATCAATTCATCTTCACGGCCGGTTACGACCGCGAGAAGAGCGGCTTTCTGAATCTGTTCCGCAACCTGTCCTATGGGATCTTCGACTTCGCGTCCCCCGCGGCCTTCGCCGCCGATACGC
>CAYHRK010000577.1:0-1564 GCA_964358795.1 uncultured Vicinamibacterales bacterium | reverse complement strand
CACACCCGTTCCCATTCCGAACACGGAAGTTAAGCCTTCTACCGCCGATGGTACTGCGTGGGTAACTGCGTGGGAGAGTAGGTCGCTGCCGGGGATATTTTCCGAGGCCTGACACGCTGAGCGTGTCAGGCCCGTTTTTTGTACGTCGGATTCGTGGCAGAATAAGCCGCCCCCCGCGCCCGGTCGTTCCTGGTGCCAGCAAGCGAGGATTTATGACGCCACACGCCCGCCTCCATGCCGCACTACGATTGCTCGTCGCCGGGGCGCTCGCGGCTTCGCTGGGCACCGCGTTGGTCGTCGGTCAGACCAAGCCCCCGGTTGCCGGCCAGACCGCGACGAAACCTGTCGACCCGGCCGACACGCAAGCGAAGCCAGCGCCTCCAGCCCCGGCGCGCGAGCTGACGCCGGAACAGAAGGCGTTCGCCGACGCCAACAAGATCCCGGAGCTCGAAAAGAAGATCGAGGCGCTGCGCAAGTTCCAGACCGACTTTCCCAACAGCCCGATGATGGGCGCCGCCGACAGCCAGATCCTGTCGGCGCTGGTGAAGGCCGTTTCCGACGCCATGGCGAAAGTCCGGGAACAAGCCAAGAAGGTGGCCGAATCGTCAGCGCAGGGCTCTGCGCGCGGAGGCGGCGCCAGCGGGGTGGCCAAGCAGATGAAGGTGCAGATTGCGCTCGTCGAAGAACGAGTCCGCTACACTGGCGAGAACGGCGTCCGGTTCCACCCGATGGTGGTGCGCAGCCTCGCCCGCCAGGACAAGGACACGCAGGGTTTTGTGCTGAAGCCCGGACAGTCGCTCACCGTACGCCACACATTCGACCTCGACAAGGTCGTGGCCGAGGCCAAAGCGCACCTGGACGACTTCGAGGTGAACAATACGCGGTTCGGCCAGTTCGGTTCCTGGAGAAGAAGCACACCATCAACCGCGACACCCTGTCGGTGGTGGCGTTCGTACAAGACGAGACGACCAAGCAGATCCTGCAGGCGGCCACGGTGAAGCTTCGACCAGCCGCAGCGGCGGGAAACGGACATAGCTCTCCTTTCATCATTCCCGCGGGCGCCTTCGCTCGTGGCTTCGGCGGCCCAAGAAAGCGGGAATCCAGATCTGGACCCCCGCCTCCGCGGGGGTGACAACAGGGACGAAGGGCAACGAAACACCTGTTTCATTCGGCACGATGATCCCCTACAGAAGTAGTCTTGGACCACGATGACCAGATTGCAGGGATATCAACGAGGGACGAGCGCAGCCTTGCGACCGGGCACGCCGCTGGCATTGGCCGCGCGCGCAGCCGCCATCGTGCTCGGTGTGGCCGCGCTCGCCCTGGCACAGCCGCCCAACCCCGTCACGCTGTCGGCCTCCGCCAAGGTCACACAGGTCAAGCCGGGCGTGAAGCTGGACATCGATCTGGTCGCGCGCATCAGTGATGGGTGGCACGTGTACTCGATCACTCAGCCGGCGCCGCCCATCGCCACACGCGTCGAGCTGGCACCGGGTCAGCCGTACACGCTCGAGGGCGACATCGGCGGACCCGCCCCTTCGGTGGCATTCGACGAGAGCGCCGG
>CAYHRK010000576.1:0-1573 GCA_964358795.1 uncultured Vicinamibacterales bacterium | reverse complement strand
TGACGTGGCGGCGTTCATCAACAGCAAGCCGCGGCCGGCGATGGCCAATCTCGACCGGGATTATCCGGATCGTTCGGCAAAGCCGATCGACAACGGCTACGGCCCCTTCGCCGATCCGTTTCCAGAGGATCAACACAAGTACGGGCCGTTCGAGCCGATCGACGCGTATTACAAGGCGCTGAAGAAGCCCCGGAAATAGGATTCTTGTCGGGAGGGCACTGCTTGTCGGGAGGGCACTGCTTGTCGGGAGGGCACTGCTTGTCGGGAGGCGCGTGACGATTCGCGAGCAGTTGGCGCGGCAAGCCCTTTGGTGCGACACCTTCGGGTCTCCCCTTTACGCATATCTGCTCACATGCGCAGCGGCTGCGTGCGAGCGTGCGGGACCGCTTCGATCGCTGCTTGCCGATCACGCCAGCGACCCGGCAGCGGACGTCCTGCCATTACGGCTCATGGGAGCGATTCATCGTCTGGTCCTCGACGGGCGGGCCACGTCGCTGGCTGCCTACTACCCTTCCGCCGGCGGTATGGGCGCGACCACAGAGGCATGGCCCGCGTTCCAGGCCGTCATCGCGGAGCATATCGGAACGCTTCGCGAACTAATTGGCGCCCCTGTTCAGACCAACGACGTTGGCCGGTCTGCGGGCCTCCTGGGCGGCTTCGGCGTGATTGCCGGACGAACCGGCCTGCCGCTGAGGTTGCTGGAGGTCGGAACGAGTGCGGGCCTGAACCTGCGCTGGGACCGGTTCCGCTTTGAATGGGCGGGCGGCGGCTGGGGCGACGCCACATCAGCGGTTCAACTGCGCGACGTATTTGAGCAGGCGCATCCCGTTCTGCCGCCAGAGATCCCGGTGATCGAGCGACGCGGCTGCGACCGCGCGCCAATCGATCCGACGTCGGAAGCTGGACGACTGACCCTGCGTTCGTATGTGTGGGCAGATCAGCTCGAACGGCTGGCGCGGCTCGACGCGGCCATCAGCGTCGCGGCGGCTATTCCCTGCGTCATCGACACGGCCCAAGCCGCCGACTGGCTGGCCGTTCAACTTCGCGCCCCGGTCGTCGGGGTCGCATCGGTCGTCTTTCACTCGGTGATGTGGGACTACCTTTCGGGAGCCGAGCAAGTCCGCATGACAGCGACGCTGGACCATGCTGGAGCGAAAGCCAGTGCGCGCGCCCCTTTGGCGTGGCTTCGCCTCGAGCCGCATGGGAACACATTCGAAGTCCGGCTACGCGTCTGGCCGGGACTCGAAGATCGGGTCATCGCGACGACCGGCGCGCACGCACCATCGGTCCGCTGGCGGGGGCCGTAGGCTCCTCCCGACGAGGATCCCCCTCCCGACAAAGGACCGCCCTCCCGACAAGCAGCGCCCTCCCGGCAAGAATTACCCTCCCGCCGACCAGTCTTCCCACATCAGCCCGTCGACGCGTTCGAACTCGCGGACGTTCGCGGTGACGAGGGTGATGCCACGGCGCGCGGCCTGGCCAGCGAGCAGCGAATCGTAAGCGCCAATGGGACGCCGATCCTGCTCCAGCAAGGCGCGCACTTCGCCCGCGGCGCGCGCGTCGGCGTCATCGA
>CAYHRK010000575.1:0-1582 GCA_964358795.1 uncultured Vicinamibacterales bacterium | reverse complement strand
TTAGAAGATGTACTTCACCCCGAGCTGGACGATCCGGCCATCGTCGGCGCTCGTGATCCTGCCGAAGTTCGGCGTGCCGATCTGGTTGCCGGGCTGGCCGAACCGCGTCTGGTTGAACACGTTGAAGGCCTCAATCCGGAGCTGGATCCGCTGGCCGCCGCGGATCGGGATGTTCTTGAACAACGACAGGTCCGTCGAGAAAAAGCCGGGGCCGCGAACGGTGTTCCGCCCTGAATCGCCCGGCCGTTCCCCGGTCTGGGCCAGAGGACGGCGCACGAAGCACGAGGTGTCGAACCACTGCTCCACCGTGTGCGGCGCGTTGTCGTTCGGGTCGCACACCGCGTTCGGCCGGTTCGTCAGGTAGCGGATGTCGTTGACCGGATCGTACACGGTCAACGGGAAGCCGGTTTGCGCCTGCACGATGCCGTTGACCTGCCAGCCGCCCAGCACGTGCTGAAGGATGCCGCTCGTGCCCGGCGGCGCGGGCAGCTCCACGCCGAAGCTCACCACAAACCGGTGCCGCACGTCGAACAGCGCATCGCCCTTCTCGTACGCGAGGGCCTCCTCGATCGACTGCTCGTTGCCGATCTCGACGGGAAGAACCGGCCGCTGCTCGCCTCCGATGTTCAGACCGGAGACGTGGTCGGTGGCGTGGGCCAGGGTGTACGAGGCGAGGAAGTTGATGCCCTTCGCCGGACGCATCCGCAGGCTCGCCTGCAGCGAGTCGTACCGGGACTCGGCCACCGAGAAGGTCGGCCGGACCAGGCTGAACGCCGGATACTTCCGCGCGCCGCGCGTCGTCTGCCCCGGAGTATAGACACCGGGGTTGACCTCCATGAAGATGGGCAGGTTCTTCCCGCGAGAGCCGACGTAGCCGACCTCAGCCCCCAGGTACCGCCCGATCTGCTGCTGCACGGTCGCGTTGAAATGGTGTGCGTAGGGCGACGAGAAGTCCTCTCCCCAGCCGATGAAGATCAGGCCGGGCGGGAAGCCCGCAGGGCCACCGGCGGCCGCGCTCAGGGGATTCGCCAGCGTCAGCGGGAGGGGCGGCGAGTTGAGCTCGAGCAGTGGCGTGAAGGGCGGCGCCAGCACGCCGTTCTGGAAGAAGTCGCCCTGACCCGCGAGCGCATCGTAGAAGAGCCCCCAGGCCGCGCGCACGCTCGTTCTGCCGTTGCCCGTGGGATCCCAGATCGCGGCCACCCGCGGAGCGAAGTTGTTCTTGTCGGTGTCGTACGTGCCGCGCGGCACGCCCGGGTCGCCCGGGTACACGAGGCCGCCCGGGGCCGCGGGGAAGCGCTGCGACTGCTGCCCGGGGCGGAACGCGTTCAGGGCGTCGTTCTTGTCGACAAACGGGATGGGGAGCTCGTAGCGCACGCCGAAGTTCAGCGTGAAGCGTGACGACACTCGAAACTCGTCCTGTGCGTAGCCGGCGTAGAGCCAGCCGACGCCGTTCTGAATGCTGTTGGACGTCGTCCGGCGGAACTGGCCCGGCAGGCCGAGCAGGAAGTCGGCCGCGGCGCTTCCCGTCTGGACGCCGTTGAACGTGAAGTCGCCGTTCGGCCGGTTGATGAACGCGATCACC
>CAYHRK010000574.1:0-1587 GCA_964358795.1 uncultured Vicinamibacterales bacterium | reverse complement strand
ACAAGGAACTCGGCATTCCGGCCGAGGTCCTGATCCGGTCGTCGCGGCTCAAGCGTGCTGCCTGACGGGTCTATCCGCGGGACTAAGTCGCGTTCGGCCTCTGCCGTGAGTGTATCGGGTGACCGTTCACAAGGCACATCCGACGATGCTTGGCCGATGGTGCTTTCTCATCGAGTCGAGGCAACACGTGGCGTTACGCAACCCTGGCGCTGCTGGCTCGGCGGCACTTCCCACGACCGCACCAGCGTCAGCGTCTGACACACGACGTCCGACCAGCGACCTAGGGCAATTTCTGGAATGCGAAGCTCAATCAGAAGCCCATCGGCCTTAGAAAACACAGACGTTCTCCAAAAGGGGTTGGGCGGCCTACCCCGAGGCCAGTGCCGTTCTATCCAACTCGATCTAAGCAATACATCCGGATCCGACCCAGACGGAGTCGCCGCCACGACAAGATGCTCGCCAGGGCGGACGAGCGTGTACCGCAACAAGCCGAACGCCACGTCCTCGGTTCGCTCCGGCGCAGGCGCCAGGTAAATGAGGCTGTTGTGGAGCTTCTTGGATGGCAGGACTTCATTTGCCTCATCTTTGGGCGGCACATATGTGACACTGACTACCTGCACGACAAAATCCTGATCCCCGATGGCAGAACGGCCGGCCTCCGTCGGCCAGAATGTGTTCAGTGACAGCAGTCTTGTTTGCGACGGCTTGCCATCCGACAACCAGAACGCAAACCCGAACTGGCCTTGAGTTCTATTGACGCGACCCAGTTGGTCGGCACGGGGGGGAATACTGAGGTACTTCTCGGGAACACGGTAACGGCGACCCTTGATTTCATATTCGACGAACGCGGGCGATGTTTGCGAGTCCTTTTCGGTTTGGGCCCATGCCCGCCCATCATACCCAGCCTCGACAGTCTGCAGGGCCGCCAACAGAGCAAAACACACCGCCCACACGCCTAAGGACTTTACGCGTTGGAAGAGTGGCGGCACTTCGGGTTGTCTATTCATCTCTGCCGTGGATTCCTTTGTTTGCCTGAATCCCTTGTGTGGCGTGTAGTCAATGGCGCGCGGGGGCGTCAAACAGTCAGCGTAGGTTAACTCGAGTCGGCTTCCACGACAGTCGTTCGCGGTGCGACGATCGACTCGAACTTGCGCCGATAGTCGGGATGCTCGGTGCCCATCATCTTGTCCCACCAGCGGAAATAGAGGCCGTAGTTGGTGCGGCCGGTCTCGTGGTGAAGGTCGTGATGGGTCGTGGTGGTGTTCCAGCTAAGCCAGCGGCCCGGCCCGAAGGCGGCGGGATGAATCTCCGTGCCGCAGTGGCCCATGACGTTCCGCCCGATCTGTATGACCAGGAAGAGGAGGACGGCAATCTCGTGCATGGGCACGAGGACCAGGAACAGGGGGACGAACGCGGCCTGCACCATCGCCTCGGGCACGGAGAAGGAATAGGCCGCCCACGGCGTCGGCGTGCGCGACAGATGGTGCGTCCGATGAAAGACCGCGAACAGGCGCGGGTGATGCATCGCCCGGTGCGTCCAGTAGAACCAGGTGTCGTGGGCGACCAGCATGAAGGCCAGCGACAGCA
>CAYHRK010000573.1:0-1599 GCA_964358795.1 uncultured Vicinamibacterales bacterium | reverse complement strand
ACGACGTCGTGAACCCCGCGGCCCGGCACGACAAGACCAGCCCGATCTACGGCATGCCGATCATCGGCGCCGACAAGGGCCGGACCTGCTTCGCGATCAAGCGGACGATGAATCCGGGCTTTGCCGGCATCGAGAACGAGCTGTACTACGCCGACCGGACCTACATGATCTTCGGCGACGCCAAGGCCGTCGTCGGCGAAATCGTGAAGCACCTGTCCGGACAGGGCGGGCACTAGTGGTTAGTTGCACTAATACACGATATATAGTATGCTTCTTGGGCACGAGGTACAACTCATGCCCAGGATGGCCAAGCGAATTGACCGGAGCAGTGAGGACCGCCAGGCCTTGGAGGCGCTGGCGCGTTCGCGAATCGCGGAGGCGCGGCTTGTGGAGCGGGCCAGGATGGTTCTTGGGTGTTGGGAAGGCCGAGCGGTGGTCCAAGTGGCGGGGTCGTTCGGCGTGCGTCCGAACAAGGTCATCCTGTGGCGTGACCGGTTCATCGCCGACGGAATGGCCGGATTGCGGGATCGGCCGCGCTCGGGCAAGCCGCGGCGTTATGACGCTGCGTTTCGCGAGCGGGTGCTGAAACTGCTGGAGACGCCGCCGCCGGCGGGGCAGGCGTGCTGGGACGGGGCCGCAGTGGCGCGGCGCTTGAAGGCCTCGGACGACGCCGTGTGGCGCGTGCTGCGTCGCGAAGGCATCTGCCTTTCGCGGCAGCGGAGTTGGTGCGTCAGCACCGACCCACAATTCGCGGCCAAGGCGGCCGACATCGTGGGGCTGTACCTCAATCCGCCGGAGAACGCGCTGGTCGTGTCGGTGGATGAGAAGCCCAGCATTCAGGCCCTGGAGCGGGCTCACGGCTATGTGCAAACCGACAACGGTAAGATCGTGCGCGGCTTCAAGAGCACCTACAAACGGCACGGGACGCTGAACCTCTTCGCCGCGCTGGTGATCGCCAGCGGCGCCATCCACACCCAAACCACCGCGCAGAAGCGGCGCATCGAATTTCTGGAGTTCATGGACGGCCTGCTGGCCGATCTGCCGGGCGAACGCGAGATTCACGTGATCCTCGACAATTACTGCATCCACAAACGCAACGACGCTTGGCTGGCGATGCACCCCAACGTTCATTTTCACTTCACGCCGACATCGGCCAGTTGGCTCAACCTGGTGGAGGTCTGGTTCGGCATCTTGTCGCGCAAGGCCCTGCGCGGCGGCAGCTTCAAGAGCATCGAGGAACTTCGCCAGGCGATCGAAGCCTTCATCGCCGCCTACGGCCCGCAGGCAAAACCGTTCGTCTGGCGCAAACGCGAGGTAAAGGGAACGCAACTCAGGAATACAATCGTTAACTTATGCAATTAGACACTAGTAATCCGTCGCGTTTCATTTTTCGGGGAGCATCGGCGTCCCGCCGGTACGAAACCGGGTAAAACGCGACGCCTGACCCGAAGAATAAGAGGTGACGGTCTACTAGAGGCACAGAGAGCACAGAGAGGAGTGTACAGGCCGGCGCCTCGGCGGTCGCCGGCACTGCTTAAGAGCGGTGGCACAGACTATTGAACGCTCCCTCACCGTCGCGGCTCAGACTCCTCACGGGGA
>CAYHRK010000572.1:0-1604 GCA_964358795.1 uncultured Vicinamibacterales bacterium | reverse complement strand
AGGCCACCAAGGCGTCGCAACCGGCGAGCCGCGCGAAGCGGGGTGCTGCGAAGTCCATGTCGGCACGCGCGGCTCGCGGCTGAGCGCCAACCCGTTGGACAGCTTCAGGCCGAGTCCAGGCTACCGCACGCCCGTGGTGTGGTCTCGGAGTCAGGCGACGGCGCCCGTTAGCGACGCGGTCAGCGCAACGGTGCCGGCATCGGCGTCGGGGACGATGGCGACCCGCTCAATGGCCACCTCGGGCAGCGGCTCGAGCCACACCGTCTGCCAGATGCCGGTCGTGGGGGTGAACCAGATCCCGCGCGGCCGCTGCACCTGCTACCCGCGCGGCTGTGGCCCCGCATCGCTCGGGTCCCAGACCGACACGGTGACGTGCTGGTCGGCGTCCGGCTCGAGCGCGCCGGTGATGTCGAACGCGAACGGATCGTACCCGCCGCGGTGGCGGCCCATCTGCTACCCGTTCACCCACACGGTGGAGTCCCGGTCCACGGCGTCGAAGCGCAACCAGACGCGCTGGCCGGCCCAGGTGGACGCGGTTGAACGTCAGACTCCGGCTAAGGCGCCATTTTACCGGCATCAACGGAAGATGGAGGCGCGTATCAGCACCGAGCATCGCGCCGGTCCGCACTGCCCGGCGGTGGCGGGCAGCACGATCCAATAGCTCCCTTTCGACGGGAACCGGGAAAAAGCTCTCGCTACGTGAAAGTCGATCGGCATCCGCTGGAGACAGGCGAGCACAGGCGGTGTTAAATCGAGCCTCGAGCGTTTCAGCTCCCGACAGGGTTATTACGTGATTGTGCGCCACAGCTGCCGACGGTCCACGATGTCGACGGTCCGCGTGTACAAGCTGGCGGTTAGAGACCGAGCCGCTTGCGCTTCAAATAGAGGCCTTTTCGCGAGATGCCAAGTCGTTTGGCGGCATCTGACGGCCGGCCGGCCGACTCTCGGAGTGCATTTGCGATCGCTGCGCACTCGACATCCCGTACCAAGGAGTTGAGACGACGATTGATCGGAAGGCAGACCACCGGACTTGTGCTGGATGGTTCGGCGTGAGGAGTTGAATGGAGCTGTTGGCGTATTTCGGGTGAGAGATGTTCGGGCCGCAGGACCGCACCTGATTCGGCAAAGGCCAGCATCCGTTCCATCTCATGGGCAAGCTGCCGAACGTTGCCTGGCCAAGAGTACAGAAGCAGATGTTCAAGCGTGTCCTCAGCCACTTGGACGCCGACCTTGCCCGATTCGACTGAGAAACGGCTTAGGAACCGCCGGACCAATGCAGGGATCTCCTCTCGACGCTCTCGGAGGGCAGGCAAGCGAAACCGGACCACATTCAGTCGGTAGAAGAGGTCAGCTCTGAATCGTCCCTGTTCGACCATCTTGTCGAGATCAGCGTTAGTGGCGGCGATGACTCGTGTTGCAACCCGGCGCGGTCTCTCTTCGCCGAGAGGATGAATCTCCATGGAATCGAGAAACCTAAGCAGCTTTGGCTGAACCTCTGCGGGAAGGTCGCCAATCTCGTCGAGGAACAGTGTGCCGTGTTCGGCCGACGCGATGATCCCCCTGTTCGACTCGACCGCCCCCGTGAACGATCCACGCCTGAAGCC
>CAYHRK010000571.1:0-1627 GCA_964358795.1 uncultured Vicinamibacterales bacterium | reverse complement strand
CGGATGTGCTGCCACTTGCCCTGACGGAATCGCAGCACGCTCAGTGCCGCACGAGTGAAGTGGCCGAGCACGATGGCCAGCCAGATGTCGGCGGGAAGCAGGCCCCGCGTGGCGTCCACGGTGAAGCAGTACCCGAGCGGCACCACAATCTGGGACACCAGGGAGATGTAGAACGGGCTCTTGGTGTCGCCGGTTCCCTGCAGCGCCCCGGTGTAGGCCAGTGCCACCGCAATGAAGAACCCAGAGACGCTCAGGTACCCGAGCAGTTGGGTGCCAATGTCGAGCACCAGCGTGTCGTTCATGCCGAACACGCCAAGCAGGGCTCTAGGCATCAGCACAAAGGCCAGGCCGACAACTCCGGCCACGCCCAGGCCAATCCGCGAGGCAATCCAGGCTCCTTGTTCGGCTCGCTCAGGTTTGCCGGCGCCCAGGTTCTGCCCCGACACGGCTGCCGTCGCGCCCATCAGGCCGACCGACGTCCACGTGATCAGGGAGAACAACTCCGTGTAGCCCACGGCGAAGGCGGCCTGCGACTCGGCGCTGTGCTCGAGTGCCCCGATGAACCGCAGCAGCATGACACCTGCCACATTCATGGCAATGCCCTGAAATCCGGTCGGCAAGCCGAACTTGAAGATCGACCTGATGATCGCCCAGTCCGGGGTCAACGACAGGGGCCGCGGGATCCGAATTGCATACTTGCCCGACATCACCATCCAGTTGCCGATCGCTGCCACAATCAGATTCGCCGCCACCGTCCCGATGGCGGCTCCAAACGCGCCAAGGCGCGGAATGGGACCCAGGCCCGGAATCAGCACCACGTTGAACGCGGCATTCAGTACTGTCGCTGCAATCCCAAGCCGCAGCGGCGTGCGGGCGTCGCCTGCGGCCCGAAAGGCGCCGCCCAGCATGAAAAAGATCAGCATGCCGGCGTTGCCCACGAACATCGTGCGCAGGAAGGGCAGCGCCGCCTGCTTGACCGGCGGAGCCGCGCGCACTACGTCGAGCAGGTACGGCGCCAGCGCGTAGCCCGCGATCGCCAGCACGACCGAGAGCGCCAACGACGTCAGGAACGCCTGGTGTACGACCCGATTCACCTTTTCGGGTTCCCCAGCGCCGGTGAATCGCGCCACCAGCACGCCCATGCCGGAATACAACGAGACGACAAAGACGATGACCACCAGGAAGATCTGCCAGCTGACGCCGATGGCGGCGTTCGCGGTGTAACCCACGAAGTGGCCAACCATCGCATGGTCGATGATGCCTTGCAGGCCCGCGATGACATTCTGGAGCATCGTCGGCCAGGCGAGCCTCCACACGGCGGTGGCCAGCTTGCCTTCAACTATCGACCGATCGAACTTCTGTGCACGTGGCGTCAACGTGGCCATGCTTCTCCAGAGTGGGCGAAAGAGCTTCTCATCTTATCCCGACTCCGGTCCGCGGCCATTAACAGTCCGTGGTGCAAGTGCATCGTCGCACCGAGAGAGGCGATGCGCCCGGATCGCAAGGCGAGAAACGCGAGAATATCGGGAATATTTGAGGGTTGAGCAACGCAGCGAGGCGGGATGCAGCGCCTGTCGAATGCAGATGGACTTGCACCACGGGCTGTTAAGGGCGTGTGCTAGGATGC
>CAYHRK010000570.1:0-1631 GCA_964358795.1 uncultured Vicinamibacterales bacterium | reverse complement strand
GATCGGGAGTGTCTTGCTGGGCCTGCTCGTTGCTGGTCCGGTAGCCGCCCTGCTCCTGGCGCTGTTGCCCGGCGCCTGGCGGGGGCCGGCCGCTCCGTGGGCGGCCGTGGTGCTCTGCGTGGGGCTATCGGTGGCCGCACGCAGGCGGCGTCGGCCCCCGATCTGACGACCGCCCGGCGCGTGGACGAGGGGGTTCGATGGCAGCAGCGGCGCTTGACCGGGTCCCTCCCGGCATAGTACCGTGAGCGTGTCTTCGGCCCCCTCACGCGCATCCCATGACTCAATCCAGTACGACTCAGCTCAAACTCACCGCGCTGAATGCACGCCACCGTTTGCTGGGCGCGCGGATGGTCCCTTTCGCCGGATGGGACATGCCCGTGGAGTACGCCGGGCTGTCCCAGGAACACCTGGCCGTGCGCACCCGCGCCGGCTTGTTCGACGTCAGCCACATGGGTCAGGTGGAAATCGCTGGCAAGGACGCGCTGGCGGCCATTCAGTGGATCACCAGCAATGACGCGTCTCGTTTGAAGGTCGGCCAGGCCCACTATGCCGGCTTGATGACTCCGGCCGGCACGTTCGTCGACGATCTGCTGGTCTACCGTTTCGCCGACGATCACTTTCTGTGTGTGGTCAACGCGTCGAACGTCGACAAGGACTATGCCTGGATCCTGGAGCAGATTCGGGCGTTTGGCGACGTGGCGGCGATCAACTCGAGCGCGCGCTATGCCCTGCTGGCGCTCCAGGGGCCTGTAGCCCGCGACGTGATGCAACGTCTGACCAGCGTGGATTTGTCTGCCATCAAGTACTACTGGTTCGCTCACGGAGAAATCGCGGGTGTGCGAGGCACGCTGTCGCGAACCGGCTATACCGGTGAAGACGGCTTCGAGGTGTTCGTGCCTCCGCAGCAGGCCGTACAGGTCTGGGACGCCATTCTCGAGACAGGCCGCCAGGACGGAGTGGTGCCGGTCGGACTGGGTGCTCGCGATACGCTTCGGCTGGAAGCCGCCATGCGGCTGTACGGTAACGACATCGATGATTCCACAACGATTCTCGAGGCCGATCTCGAGTGGATTGTGGGATGGCAGAAAGACAACTTCCTCGGTCGCGATGCCCTCCAGCGGCAGAAAGAGGCGGGCCCGGCTCGGCGCTTGGTTGGCTTCGAGATGGTGGATCGGGCGATCGCCCGGCACGGCTACCCGGTGTTCGTGAATGGCCAGGCGGCCGGGCAGGTCACCAGCGGAACCCAGACGCCCTTCCTGAAGAAGGCCATCGGCATGGCGTACCTGCCCGCCGATCGAACGGCGGTGGGGACCGAATTCCTCATTGAGATTCGAGACCGGATGAATCGGGCCCGCGTCGTTCCGCTCCCGTTCTACAAGCGACCGAGAGGGTAAGCATGTATCCTGCCGACTTGAAGTACACGAAGGATCACGAGTGGATCAAGGTGAGCGGTGACACCGGCCGCGTGGGCATCACACACTTCGCCCAGAAACAGCTTGGCGATGTGGTCTATCTGGATTTGCCCCAGGTGGGACGCTCGCTTCAGCCGGGCGAGAGCTTCGGCACCGTGGAGTCGGTCAAGGCGGTCTCGGAACTGTACAGCCCGGTCTCCGGCGAGGTTGTCGCCGTCA
>CAYHRK010000569.1:0-1648 GCA_964358795.1 uncultured Vicinamibacterales bacterium | reverse complement strand
TGCCGAGTACTCTCATTGAGAGCTGTCCATTCCAACGCGACCTGACCCCGCTTTCGCGGGGGTGACAGACAGGGCACATCGAGAACCGCCTGTCTCTGTTATGCTTTCGTCATTCCCGCGCAAGCGGGAATCCAGATCCTGGACCCCCGCTTTCTTGGGCCGCCGTAGCCAAGGGCGAAGGCGACCGCGGGGGTGACGGACGGGGGGCGACGGGAACGCTGAAGGCAAACGAGACATGAGCACAGCAACCACTGTTCAGAACATCGGCCGCATCGTACAAATCATCGGCCCGGTCATCGACGTCCAGTTCGAAAGCGGCCACCTGCCGCCCATCTACAACGCCCTTCGGATTCTGGCTGACGTGCAGGGCACGAAGTTCGACGTCGTTGTCGAGGTGGAGCAGCACCTGGGCGACGGCCGCGTGCGCGCAGTCGCCATGAAAGCCACCGACGGCCTGCAGCGCGGCATGACGGCCGTGGATCTGGGCGAGCCAATCACGATGCCCGTTGGCCCGGCCACGCTTGGGCGCGTGCTGAACGTGCTGGGCGAGCCGGTGGACTTTCCCGACTTGCCGGTGCTGGCCAAGGAACGATGGCCCATCCACCGCCCCGCGCCAACGCTGGTCGATCAGTCGACCGAAGCCAAGATGTTCGAAACCGGCATCAAGGTGGTCGACCTGCTCGAACCCTATCTGCAGGGCGGCAAGATCGGCCTATTTGGCGGCGCCGGCGTCGGCAAGACGGTCATCATCCAGGAACTGATTCACAACATCGCCCTGAAGCACGGCGGTGTGTCGGTCTTTGCGGGCGTCGGCGAGCGCACGCGCGAAGGCAACGACCTGTGGCTCGAGTTCCAGGAAAGCGGCGTCATCAACAAAGACGACCTCGGCAAGTCGCGCGCGGCGCTGGTCTACGGCCAGATGACCGAACCACCCGGGGCGCGCCTTCGCGTGGCGCTGTCGGGCCTGACCGTCGCCGAGTACTTCCGCGACGCCGAAGGCAAGGACGTGCTGCTGTTTATCGACAACATCTTCCGATTTACGCAGGCGGGCTCGGAAGTGTCGGCGCTGCTGGGCCGCATGCCCTCGGCCGTGGGCTACCAGCCCACGCTGGCCACCGAGATGGGGGAGCTGCAGGAACGGATCACATCCACGCGCAAGGGTTCGATTACGTCGGTGCAGGCCATCTACGTGCCGGCCGACGACTACACCGACCCCGCGCCGGCCACCACGTTCGCGCATCTGGACGCCACCACCAACCTCTCGCGCGCCATCGTCGAACTGGGGATCTACCCGGCGGTCGATCCGCTGGCGTCAACGTCGCGCATTCTGGACCCGCGCGTGATTGGCTGGGAGCACTATTCGGTGGCACGACAGGTGAAGCAGGTGCTGCAGCGGTACAAAGACCTGCAGGACATCATCGCCATCCTCGGCATCGACGAGCTGTCGGAAGAGGACAAAATCGCCGTGTCGCGCGCACGCAAGATTCAGCGATTCCTGTCGCAGCCGTTCCACGTGGCCGAACAGTTCACCGGGTTGAAGGGCACGTACGTGCCGGTGAAGGAGACGATTCGCGGCTTCAAGGAAATCGTGGACGGCAGACACGACGCGCTGCCCGAGCAGGCGTTCTACATGGTTGGCACCATCGAG
>CAYHRK010000568.1:0-1659 GCA_964358795.1 uncultured Vicinamibacterales bacterium | reverse complement strand
CACGGCAATCCGGCGGGAGGGGAAGGAGTCCGCCCGCTTCGGCCGCCGGCCGCAGTCGGCGGGCGGCGAGACGAACGCGGCGGGTCAACCCGCCCAGTAGCCCGCGCGTTGCCCGGCGGACGCGACACCGCAGTGGCGAGGGGTCGCGCTCTTTCGCTGCCGTCGTGACGGGCTTCCTCAGCCCAGGGGAGGCGGGGGAGGGGGGCCTTCAACCCCGACCCTCCGATGCTGACCTGGCCTACTTTGGGGGAAACGTCAAGTGCCGCCGACACGTCCTTCACATTGTTCGAGCCGCTAGCCGCAACCAGGCCGTAGCTCCCTTTGATCGCGCCCGCCGCGGCGTACGCCGATGCGGACTACCTTGTCTTATGTCGCCCCAGGAAGCCGAGCGCCAGCGCCACACCGCAAAGCACCAGGACCACGGGATAGAAGAGCCAATCGCGCAGAACCGGTGGCCTTGCCAGCACTATCAGCGGTATCGCCTGCAGGCCGACAAGGGCACCCCAGGTGCGCCATCGCAGCCGATGTACTTGGGCGCCTGCTCGTCGGGCGGACGAGATCAGGACATTCGCACCGACGGCCGTGCCGAGGACCCATAGCCCGATGGCGAGCGCTTCGCTGGTAGTCATCAATGACCCGTGCATTCCATAATGGCATCACCAATCCGTAGGCCGGTGCCGATGAACGGGAGTGACGCAGCCCCTTTGTACCACCGAGGAGCATTCTCGCGCTCTTGAGAAAGGAGCGAGACCGCCAGCCGAGCGCCGGCTTGCCATGAGCCCTGCGTCACCAACTCCTGTGCGTGAAGTGCGACACCGGTCGCGACTACTGCTTGGTGCGCACCTCTGGCCGTCCCTCGATTGAACCCGGACCGGAGTGCGAGGACTCGAGCATACTCGCCGAGTCGCATTCCTTGGACGAACACTCGTGCGCCTCTTACGAGCCAGATCCCCGACACATCCAACACGCCCTGTGCGGCGGCAGTCGTTATCATCCCGAGGCACGACGAAGTGGCCGTGCGGAGTTCGCGGGGAGGCCCAGGGACGTTGGACCCATCCGGGCAGACGCCCCTGCCGCCGAACACGTTGTCCCGGCATTCATTGAGCGGCGGCTGGCCGTACGGATCGAAGTCGAAGGGGGTGGCCGAGCGCGTATCTTGGCCACAGTCTTTGGGGTCGTCTGACCAGACCGCGTAGCGTTGCTCCACGCGGCCATCGCTGCTCAGCTCATGCCAGATCCAGCACTGCCCCGTGGGGTCGACTGCGTTGATTGGGTCGTTCCCTCCGAACGTGTAGGGGTTGATTCCCCCCGCCAGCCCCGCCGGATCTTCCGACAGGAACCGTCCCGTGCGCGGCTCGTACCACCGCGCTCGCATATAGTATAGATCGGCCTCGGGCGCCAGGGAGAGCGCGCCCTTCCAGCGCGCCCGGTCGATGCCGTTGAAGGGGCCGATGTCCCACCCGCCGATGAGCTGTCCCCACTCGTCGTAGGTGTAGGCGCGCCGGCCGTTGTACCCATTCGTCCCGAGGAACCGCACGTTGCCCTCGGCGTCCTGCTGTGCGTAGTGCACCGTGTCGGCCACGATGAGCGCGTGCAGTTGATCCAGCCCCGGGTAGTAGGAGTACTGCGCCACCACGCCCTGGGCATCAGGCGTCAGCT
>CAYHRK010000567.1:0-1664 GCA_964358795.1 uncultured Vicinamibacterales bacterium | reverse complement strand
CGCCTCTGGCGGTTGCGGCGGCCAGCACGGCCATCAGCAGGCTGGTGCGGCCCGAGGAGCGCGGCCCGACAATTTCCGACCAGTGCCCCAGTGGAAATCCGCCCCCAAGTTGTTGATCCAATTGAGATATGCCTGTTTGTATCGTTGTGGATACAGCAACGCGGCTATTGGCATCCGCCACGGGCACCAGCGTGCGATCGAGTTTCCGGGCTCGCAACAGCGCTTCGACATTGGCACGACAGGCAGCAGGCATTGGGGCCTCCAGGTGTTTCGCTTTATGTTCGCCTGTCAAAGCATAGCGCGCCCTGCGGCCCCGTGCAAGAGGAAAGCTCTTGTCTGTAACATGGTCAATCGTGCTCAACGCCACCCACTGGCAGCGCCTGGCAGCCGCGCTGCTCTATCGAGACTTCCGCGTGATGTGGATGGGCGCCTGCGCGTCCAGCATCGGGACGTGGATGCAGAAGGTGGCGCAGAGCTGGCTGATGCTGACCATCACGGGCTCGCCGTTCTATCTCGGCCTCGATGTGTTCATGGGCGAACTGCCCATCCTGCTCTTCATCTTGATTGGCGGGGTCGTCGCCGACCGGTGGGATCGCCGGCGCATGCTGATCCTGTCGCAATTTGTCCAGATGAGCACGGCGTTCATCCTGGCCGGCCTGGTGTATGGCGGCATCGTGCAGGTGTGGCACATCCTTACGTTGTCGTTCATCACCGGCACGGCCCAGGCGTTTGGCGGCCCGGCCTATCAATCGTTGCTACCCTCGCTGGTTCACAAGCACGATGTGACAAACGCCATCGCCCTGAACTCGATCCAGTTCAACCTGGCCCGGGTGATTGGCCCGCTGCTGGCCGGTGTGGCGCTGGCCACGTACGGATCGGTGCTGTGTTTCACGCTGAACGGTCTGTCGTTTTTTGTAGTCATTGCCTCGCTGATGGCCCTGCACGTCGAGCACACGCCGCCGGCCGCCGTTCGCTCCATCGTGAAGGAACTGCGCGGCGGACTCGCGTTCGTTCGGCAGGAGCGCGCCATCCTCACCTTCACCTTCCTCGCCTTCTGCACCACCATGCTCGCCGCTCCCATGCTGACGCTGCTGCCGGTGTTCGCCCAGAACGTGTTCAACCTGGGAGCCGACGGCTACAGCCGGATGATGGCGTTCTCGGGTGCCGGCGCGGTGCTGGGCGCGACGATCGTGGCGTGGATGGGTCGATCTCCGGGAATGCGGCGCACGGCGCTCATCGTGCAGGTGGCGCTCGGCATGGTCCTGGTGGCGTTCGCCTCGTCGCGGGTGCTGACGCTCAGCTATGCCCTGCTCTTCCTTGGCAGTCTCGCCATGATGATGGTGCTCTCGCTGTTGACGTCGATGGTGCAACTGGCCGCGCCAGACGCGATGCGAGGGCGCGTGATGAGCATCTACATGGTGGCCTTCCGCGGCGGGATGCCGATCGGGAGCCTCGCTGCCGGGTGGGTGGCGGCTCAGACATCGGCGCCGCTGGCGCTCGCCATCAACGGCGCGGCGCTCACCGTGGTGGTCGGGCTGTTCGCGATACGCGGGCGGACGATGCTCTTTTTCAAGAACCGCGCTCGGGAGTAGAATCCCACTAGCGCGGTGGCTCGCACACCCAGTACACCCGCGGCACCGCTTCGGCGCCGCGCCCATCGGCGC
>CAYHRK010000566.1:0-1665 GCA_964358795.1 uncultured Vicinamibacterales bacterium | reverse complement strand
CAACCTGTGCTACATTCAGCTGTTCGTTGGCTTGCCCTATCCAGCCCTCAGTTGGGGTGTGAGTCTGCTGTGAACGGCCTCTAGGGCCGACAATCAACTGGAGCGTAATGCAGAGTTTCCTGGCCCGTCGTTTCACCGTGGTCGTCGTTGACCGCACGTCGGGAGTCGGCCGCCGCTTCACCGCGAAGCTCGGCTGGTCGCTTGGTGTGATCGCATTTGTGTTCGCCCTGCCGGTCCTGGTTGGGCTTGGCATTCGGTGGAGCACGGTAGCGGAACTTTCGGCGTTGCACTCCGATGCGACGGCGTTGGAAATGGAAAACGCCAGCTACCGCGAGGCGACCGGCGAGCTGGCGACCCAAATTACGTCGCTGCAGGGCGTCATCGACGAACTGGGCGCGAAGTCGAACCTGGACGGGGCATCGGTGCGTGCGATGCAGAAGCTCCCGGCCATAATCAAATCGCGGGCCATGGGGGGCGGGTCTGCGGCGCAGCCGCCGTCGTTCCTGGCCTCGGCGCTCTCTTCGCCTGAAGACACTTTTGGCATGCTGCGTGACGTGCTCGGACGACTCGAGAACCGCCTGCGCATCGTGCGCACCGACGTGGAACGCCGAGAGGCGCTAGCCGCGGCAACGCCGTCCATCTGGCCGACGGTCGGCTGGCTGACTGCCGGGTTCGGCCAGCGCGCCGATCCGTTCACAGGCGATCCGGCATACCACCCGGGGCTGGATATCTCGGCTGATCGCGGCAAGCCGGTGGTGGCGACCGCCAGCGGCGTCGTGGAGAGTGCGTCATGGAGCGGCAACTACGGCAACCTGATCGTGCTCGATCACGGATTTGGGATCAAGACCCGCTACGGGCATCTTCTTGGGTTTGCCGTGAGGCCCGGTGCCACCGTCAGTAGAGGCACGGTGGTCGGGTACGTCGGAGCGACAGGCCGCGCGACCGGTACTCACCTGCACTACGAAGTGTTGACCAACGGTCAGCTCATCAATCCGCTTCAACTCCTGACTACGCCTCGCTAAGTCCTTCGATGCACAAGTACGGCAACGTATTTGTGCCCTCAGGACTTAGTGCTGAGGGAGCAACTGCGGCCCATGCGATCAAGAGCGATACGGGGCCGTACTTGCGACTCGAAGCACTAAGCCACGGCTGCGGCTGCCGTTCCTTGACGGATCGGACACCCGTCTCCTAGAATCGGGTGATACCCGAGGTGTCGTCGACGCTGACATGCTGAATACCCTCCTCGCGAAGATTTTCGGCACCCAGAACGAACGCACGCTCAAGACGCTGACGCCCTTTGTGGGCGAAATCAACGCACGCGAAGCCGGAGTGCGGGCACAAAGCGACGCGGAGTTGCGCGGACAGACCGCGGCGCTGCGCGAACGCCTCGCTCAGGGCGACTCGCTCGACGGCCTGCTCATCGATGCCTTCGCCGTGGTGCGGGAAGCCGCCCGCCGCACGTTGAACATGCGGCACTTCGATGTGCAATTGATCGGCGGCATGGTGCTGCACCGCGGGTATATCGCCGAGATGAAGACCGGCGAGGGCAAGACGCTGGTGGCCACACTGCCCGCGTACCTGAACGCGTTGGCCGGCAAGGGCGTCCACATCGTGACGGTTAACGACTACCTGGCCCGGCGCGCCTCGGAATGGATGGGACGCATA
>CAYHRK010000565.1:0-1666 GCA_964358795.1 uncultured Vicinamibacterales bacterium | reverse complement strand
AGATCGTGTACGAAGTGACGGCCACCCGCGCCGGCGACCGGTACTACTTCAACCCAATTCGTAAAGGCAGCGAGGCCAGCGACGAAGCCGTGTTCGATCGGATGACCGGCCAGCCGCTGCCCTTCAAGGTGGTGACCGGCGCGCAGGCCCGGGAAGCCGGGATGGCCCAGGCCGATCTCGACACCAACTACATCCAGGTGACGCTGCCGCGGCCGGTGCCCCAGCGCGGCGAGATTCGCGTGCGCATCGACAAGACCTACAAGGATGCGAGGTCGTACTACCGCGAGGGAGACGCCATCGTGTTCGCGCGCCCCCTGGGCATCAAGCGAAACGCGGTGGTGCTGCCGGCGGGCTACGAGCTGGTGGCGTGCAACGTCCCGTCGCAAGTGCTGGCCGAACCAGACGGCCGCATCAAGCTCAGTTTTCTGAACATCGGCCCCGGCGAGGCGCCGCTGGTGGCCAGGGCCCGGCCGTTGCCGAAAGACGCGATCGTGGCTCCGCCGGCCGCCCCGGCTGCCGCCACACCAGCGCGCCTGGGGCCGCCCCAGGGAGCTGCCAGCGCGCCCTCGCTGGCCTCCCGGCTGGTCGAACGCGCGCACCAGGATCGCGAGATTGTCTATTTTCTGCAGCAGCCCGAGACGCACGCCTTCTCGCTCTACCACGACTACACCGAGTCTCGACCCGGCACCGACAAGTACCTCAACGTGGTGCGTGCCGGCAGCCGCGCGTCCAACCCGTCCGCCCGTCTGCTCGACACCGGCGAAGCCCTGAAGGTGGACACCCTGAAAGGCGATCAGATCGTGGCCGCCAAGCTCGACATTGGCGAACCTGTCGGTCCCGAAACCGAGGTGGTGGTGATCCGGTTTCCGGCCGTCCAGAAGGGCCAGTCGGTGCGGCTGCGGATCATCGAGACCTACGCCGATGACGGCCGTTACTACATGGCTGGCGACGAGTTTGTCTGGGACCGCAGTCTGGGCCGCCCGCGCAACGCCGTGGTACTGCCGGCCGGGTGGTACGTGACGGCCAGCTCGATACCCGCCGTGGTGACGCTGACCGAAGATGGCCGCGTAAGGATGGAGTACAACAACCCCCGGCCCGATGAGGTGGCCGTGCTGCTCAAAGGCAGACGAAGGTCTACGTCCGATACTCCGCGTTGATCTTCACGTACTCCGCACTGAGGTCGCACGTCCAGTAGGTGGCCGCGTGCGCGCCGCCGGCGCCGAGGTCGATCTCGATCTCGATGTCGCTGCCCTTCAGGTAGACGGCTGCTTCGGGCGCGCGTTCGTCGAACGGCACACCGCCGCTGAAGAGCACCACCGGTCCTATCCGCACGGCAGCACGGCTGATGTCGAACGACACTCCGGCGCGTCCCGCTGCGGCCACCAGCCGTCCCCAGTTCGGATCGCCACCATGAATGGCCGTTTTCACCAACAGCGAGGTGGCCACCACCTGGGCAGCCTTCTTGGCTTCGGCCGCCGATTGCGCGCCTGTCACCGTGATGGAGATCAGCTTGGTCGCGCCCTCGCCGCCGCGCACGATCGCGCGCGCCAGCGTGCCGCACACCTCGCGCAGCCCCGCGACCAGCGCGGGGTACAGGGCGTCTTCGATCGCCACCTTGCTGGCACCGCCGGCCAACAGAAACACGCTGTCGTTGGTCGAGGTGTCG
>CAYHRK010000564.1:0-1667 GCA_964358795.1 uncultured Vicinamibacterales bacterium | reverse complement strand
GGGCGAGCAGCCAGTGGACGGCGGACTTCACCGACAAGACCTGGAGCGGCGGCTTCGGCGCCACCTTCCAGCTCGCGCCCAGCGGCACGGCACTCGTTGCCGACTACACCGCGTCGCTCGCGAACGTGGACATCGCCTACGGTGGCTTCGGCGTCACGAACTGGGATGGGACGCCGTTCCCGCCGAATCACCAGTTTGGGTTCTCGTCGGCGCCACCGACCGTCCGGGAAGACCTGCACGCGCTCAACGTGCGCCTGGAAATCCCGGTCAAGTCGATGACCTTGATCCTCGGCTACGGGTACGAGACCTACACGCTCGCAGACTGGCAGCAGGGCTCGTCGGCCCCGTGGGTTGAGGCGGTCGGCGCAGACACGTTGCTCCGCGACACGTCCCGCTCGTTCCAGTGGGGCAACCGCCTGTTCAACCTCGGAACCTACTTGGCCCCGAGCTACGACGCTCACATCGGATTCGTGGGCCTCAAGTATCGTTTCTAAGCAGCCGGCACTCGAGTCACGGGGAATGTCGCCCAAAGGCGGCATCCCCCGTGGCCGCTTCAGGCGCTCTGCACTGGTCGCCCGCTACTTCTTGCCGGTGCGGTTCACCTGCACCACAGAGTTCTCGCGAATCTCGCCGGAACCCCGTCGCACGACCTCGTCTCCAGGCTTGAGCGCGCCGAACACCTGGACCATGTCGCCTGCCGGATAGCCCCGCGTCACGGTGACCCACTCGGTTGGCCCTTCGCGCCCACGCACGACGAAACTCCGCTCCGTCGTCGTCACAATGCTCGATGACGGAACCAGCAACGATGGCGTCGGCGCGGCTGACTTCGGCGAACGTCATCAGCAGAATCGCGTTGGCCACGGCGATTCCCGTGGCCATGATGGCCCCCATGAACGACAGCGGGTCGGCCAAAAGAAACAGCATGAACCCAGCATGCTCTTGCGCTTGGGGTTCGCGATCCACCGACGTTTTGAGCCGCAGGTCGCAGGCTCAAGCGCGCCAAGGTTGTTGTCGCACGTCGGGCATTTCGTCCTTGACCCGGTATCCGGCCTCGTGATATTCAAGTAATCAAGTGATTAGCATAAGATGACTGTTGCAGGTCGCCGTTTCAAAGACGCCGTCTACGAACAATTCTCACGCGTCGGCAAGGCCGTGTCGGCACCAAAACGATTGGAGCTTCTCGACCTGCTGTGCCAAGGACCACGGACCGTCGAAACCCTTGCCGACCAGGTCGCGATCAGCGTCGCGAATGCCTCGCAGCACCTGCAGGTTCTGCGAGGGGCCCGGCTCGTCGAAACCGAGAAGAAGGGTCTCTATGTCGAATACCGGTTGGCCGACGGTCGGGTCTGTCGGTTCTTGCAGGCCCTGCGCGAGCTCGCCGAATCCAGGCTCGCGGAGGTCGAACAGGTCACGCGGCAGTACCTCGACGAACGCGGAGTGATGGAACGCGTGCATGGCGACGAGATGCTGCGGCGGGTGAGGAACGGCGGAGTGACCATCCTCGACGTCCGTCCGTCCGAGGAATTTCGGGCTGGCCACATCCCTGGCGCGCTTTCTGTTCCACTTGCCGAGCTGAAGAAGCGGCTCGCCGAACTGCCGAAGGACCGGGACATCGTCGCGTACTGTCGCGGACCGTACTGCGTGATGGCCATCGAGGCCGTCGCGCT
>CAYHRK010000563.1:0-1676 GCA_964358795.1 uncultured Vicinamibacterales bacterium | reverse complement strand
GGCCGCGCGACGACCGCGTGTCAGGTGAATTCCCCGCCGTGGAAATGCAGGCTAGTCGCTGCAATGAAAGGGAGAACCACGATGAACAGATCTGCGAATCATTCCACACCGGGACTGTGCTCGATGGCATTACTCCTGGTCGCTCTCGTGGCCGGATGTAACGGGGACACCACTGCCCCAGACCTATCCCCGACCACTCCCGGCGCGGGCCCAGGCACGGGCCAAGCCGGAGGTCATGGTCCAGCGCCAGTGATTCTTGGAACGGCTGGCAACTACGTGATTCTGGCAAAATCGGCGATCTCCAACGTTCCCACTTCCGCGATTACCGGGAATCTTGGATTGAGTCCAGCCGCCGCGAGTTTCATCACTGGACTTACCTTGAGCCTTCCCGCAGGCGGCGCATTCTCGACATCGGCGCAGGTGACTGGAAACGTCTACGCGTCCGACTATGCGGTTCCAACGCCAAGTAACCTGACCACGGCAGTCGGCGACATGCAAACCGCCTACGTCAATGCCGCCGGACGACCAACGCCTGACCACACCGAACTGGCTTCTGGGAATATTGGCGGGCTCACTCTCCCCGCCGGCCTCTACAAGTGGTCGAACACGGTCACGATCCCGACGGATGTGACTCTCAATGGTGGCCCACACGATGTGTGGATCTTCCAGATAGCGGGAGGTGTTACCCAAGCGTCCGCTGCGAGGGTCATTCTGACCGGTGGCGCACTGGCCCAGAACGTTTTCTGGCAGGCCTTCGGTGTCGTGGACATTGGAACGACCGCGCACATGGAGGGTGTGGTACTGTCGCAAACATCGATCACGCTCAAGACCGGCGCATCGGCGAACGGCAGACTGTTGGCACAGACGGCGGTCACCCTGGCTGGCAATACGATCGTACAGCAGTAGCAGCCCGATGGCAGAACCTGCTCCGCAGGGCATGCAGTACATGATGTGGCGGCAAGGAAGAAGGCCGGCGCGAGACGGCCTCTTTCCTTGGCGCAGCCGAAGACGGTTCTTGCCAGCCGACCTGCTGCGTCATTGACGCGCCGACGCCCCGCCCGGGTATTCGGACCGGTGCGAAGGAAATTCCATTCTCCGCAGCCGGTGGCAGCCCGCGGCTCCGGGTGCGCTTTGATGATCCGGCGAGGAACGTGTCCTACTTTCCGCACTTGTCGGACGCGATATCGCACCACGCCCTCAGCCGGTGATTCGAAAAATCGAGGCCGGCAAGCGCAGGAGCGCGAGCACCGTGCCCTCCTCGGGGATCTCGCGCGAGTGGCGGCCCGCATCGTCACCGCGGGCGTCCGCGCCACCACCGGTGAGCCCGACCTCAACAGACCCACGGCTCGCTGGCCAACTGGCATCCCCATCTCCATCTCGTCGTCACCGATGGCGGCTTCCGGCCCGATGGCACCTTCGTGCGCTGGCCCGGCTGGCCGGCATATGACAGCGTCGCCCTGAGCGAGGTCTTCCGCCGCGCCGTGCTCCGGCTCTTCGTCCGCCGAGGATGACCGTCCCTTCGCGCTTCGCCTCGCGCGCTACTGCGCCCGCAACCCCCTGGCCCTCGACCGCCTCACCTACGACCCCGCCACCGAGCAGCTCACCTATCGCTCCGACAAAGCCGACGGGCCCACGGCCGGCACCCAGGCCGTGGACCCGCTCGAGTTCCTCGCCCG
>CAYHRK010000562.1:0-1678 GCA_964358795.1 uncultured Vicinamibacterales bacterium | reverse complement strand
TCGGGCTGCGGCCGCCGGCTGGCCGCGAGCAAGGCCGTGCGGTCTACTTCAATACCTGTTAGGCCGTTGCCGTTGACTTGTGTCATTAGACGATGGCATCGTCGTCGGCAATGCGCAGAAAGGCGAAAGCCACAGAGGCGGGTGTGGTTCGTGATGCGCGAGTCCCGCACTGTGATGATCCGGCACCGTTGACTCCGGCTCAGATTCGCGAGATCAAGCGCCGGGTCCGCGACGTCGAGGATGGTACGCGCTACCTGCTCGTCAGCACGTTCAGCCGAAGATTCGTGCTGTACTACGACGTGTCCAATGACGGGTTCGTCATGAACGACCCGTCGTCGGGGACGCTCTTCAAGCGTCGATCGGCAGCATCCGCCATACAGCATCTTCTGCGCAAGGGTGTACAGATTGCACGGTGCCGAGTCGATCGCCATGGCCGTCTCGTCAAGAGTGCTGTTATTCGTTTGCGTCCGGACTGGCTTCGCACGCGGCTGAGGCGAACGACCCGCGGTGGTTAGCCGTTGTGAGACGTCGTGCCTGAAATCTCCAGGTTCCTTG
Organism: uncultured Vicinamibacterales bacterium; assembly: GCA_964358795.1. GTDB lineage: Bacteria > Acidobacteriota > Vicinamibacteria > Vicinamibacterales > JAKQTR01 > CAYHRK01. Next base: position 1,123 of record CAYHRK010000562.1, on the reverse strand, counting down.
GCATCGTCATCGGCATGTTCTTCAATGAGCATGGCGTGCCGCACTTTCATGCCGTCTACGGGGAGTACGAAGTCACGATCGAAGTCGAAACGGGCGCCGTTCACGGGGAGTTCCCGAACCGGGCTCTTCGGCTTGTGCTTGAATGGGCGCAGCTTCATCGGCGAGAATTGCTCGAGGACTGGCAACTCGCGCGGCAGGGGCAACCTCTCAAGCGCATCGCCCCACTGGAGTGATGATGAAGGCCTATCACGTTCTTGAAGCACGGCATGTCGCCGATCACGTCGTGTGGCTTCGGTTTCGAGATGGCACGGTCGGTGAAATCGATCTCGCGCCAGCGTTGCGTGGTCCGATATTCGAGCCTTTGCGCGATCCCGTCATGTTCAAGAATTTCACCATCCATCCGGAGTTCCACACGCTGGTCTGGCCGAACGGTGCCGATCTTGCGCCCGAGTTCCTTCACGACAACGTGCGAGTCACGGCCTAACACGGACTGGACCCGACGGCGCGATTGAAAGAAGCGCGCCGCGGGTCAGTCCCAGGCGTTGATATGGCAGCCGGAAAGCGCGCACGCTCAAGGAGAAGTCGGTGAAACGCATTCGGTATTCGGTTGCGATGAGCCTCGACGGGTACATCGCTGGGCCGAAAGGCGAGGCCGATTGGATCATCATGGATCCAGACATCGACTTCGGGGCCGTGCTGTCACAGTTCGACACGATTCTGGTTGGTCGGCGAACCTTTGAGCCGATGGCGCGCGCCGGGCGTGCGACCATGCCCGGGATGAGGACCGTCGTGCTCTCCAGCACGTTGCGCCAGCAGGACTATCCCGACGTGACCGTCGTTGGAGAGAACGCCGAGGAGACCGTCGCCACGCTACGCGCTGGATCGGGCAAAGACATTTGGCTGTTCGGCGGTGGAGAGATGTTTCGCCGTCTCCTTGATGCCGGCCTGGTGGATGGCGTAGAGGTCGCGGTCATTCCGGTGCTGTTGGGCGGCGGGGTCCCGTTGCTGCCGGCGCCCGCAAAGCAAGCCAAACTGCAACTGACCGGCCACCGCGTCTACGCGACTGGTATTGTCGCTTTGGAGTACGCCGTCAGTGCACCGGCTGCCTCACAGCGGCTGGACC
>CAYHRK010000561.1:0-1683 GCA_964358795.1 uncultured Vicinamibacterales bacterium | reverse complement strand
GAGATGGGGAACACGATGCTCGTGATTGAGCACAACCTCGACGTGATCAAGACCTCCGATTACCTGATCGACCTTGGGCCGGAAGGCGGCGCGGCGGGCGGCTACATCGTGGCGCAGGGAACGCCGGAAGCCGTGGCGGCTGTGGAGGCGTCCTACACCGGGCGTGTGTTGCGCTCGGTGTTGCCGCCCTTGCAGCGGCCAGTGAGGGCAGTGGCGAGCTAGTGTCCCGTCCCAGTAGTCTGTCGCCCAATTCCCGGGCGGGGCATCCCGCCTGGCGGCGTTGCTCCTCCCTCGCATACTCCCGGTATGCTCGGTCGTCGCGCCTAGCCAGCCGGGCGCCGCGCTCCGGGACTTCGGCAACGAACCACTGGGACGGGACACTGTGGGCTGTGGCTGAAATACCACAACAGGCCGTCCTGATGGCGTGGTTCCAGCACCACAGCCGGCGCGATCCTGGGTGCCGTTGAGGCTGGAAATGATGCTGTAAGCTATTGATATATAAGGTATTTAGTCTCTGTGTCCAGAAATGAGCTTATCTGGTATGTCGTTTGCTCTTCTCTTCACGGTTCTTCCCCAGGGACCATCGATAGAACAATGACTCTTCAGCGGACACTTCGACGACAGGTGACATGCGCCGGAATCGGACTTCATTCCGGACACAAGGTCAACCTTACCCTGAAACCCGCACCTGCCGATTCCGGTATCCGATTCCGGCGTTCGGATCTTGGCACCGAAATCCCGGCGTCGGTTCTACACCTATCGGGCACCAATCACGCCACGGGCCTCACCCACAACGGCGCGATGGTCGACACGGTCGAGCACCTGTTGGCGGCGCTTGTCAGCATGGGCATCGACAACGTGGTGGTGGAACTGGACCATCGCGAAGTGCCGGTGATGGACGGCAGCGCGGCCCCGTTTGTGTACCTGCTGCAGGAAGCGGGCGTGAAGACGCAGGGCTCGCCACGGCGGTATCTGAAGGTGCTGCGGCCCATCACGGTGTCGCGCGGCGACAAGTTGATGTCGCTCTATCCATCGGATCACTTCAAGGTGAGCTATTCGATCAGCTTCGATCACCCGTTGCTGCGGCACCAGTCGCAGACGATGGAGGTGACCGAGACGTCGTTTGTGGACGACATCGCACCGGCGCGCACGTTCGGGTTCCTGCACGAAGTGGAGCTGCTGCGCCAGCAGGGGCTCGCGCTGGGCGGCTCGCTCGAAAACGCCATCGTCCTCAGCGAAACCGGCGTGCTGAACAATCAGCTGCGGTTCGAGGACGAGTTTGTGCGCCACAAGATTCTGGATGCCATCGGGGATCTTGCGCTGGTGGGGTACCCCTTGATCGGGCACCTGGTGGCGCACCGCGCGGGCCATGCGCTGCACACGGCGTTTGCCAAGCGGTTGCTGGACGAACCCGACGCGTGGACGATCGTGGAACGGGCGCCGGAGCCATCGGCGGTGGCGGCTCCGATGGGCGTGCCCGCGAAAGCCGCCTGACGCCGACCCTCTCTCCTCCTCCGGATTGGTTGACCCGGGCCGCGGTAGGGTAGACCGCGGCCCGTTTTTTTCTCCCCTGAAACCAGACGGCCACCATCGCGACTGGTGAAGCGAGTATTTCGTCACCCCCGCGGCCCGTCTGTCACCCCCGCGGGCGCCTTCGCCTTCGGCTACGGCGGCCCAAGAAAG
>CAYHRK010000560.1:0-1684 GCA_964358795.1 uncultured Vicinamibacterales bacterium | reverse complement strand
CGGCCGCAACCGCCACCATCGGAGCGGTAGGCTCTGGGGGCTACGCGCCCGGCGGTTTCCTGCCGTACTTGCCAAGGTCGCCCTGCGGGACCTCGGCGACGAACCGGACCGCCCCGGCGTCCTCACGGGGGAGTCAGGGACCAAGAGCCCCAATCGGAATCACCACGACGCCGTCGTTGCGGATGTAGCCGTATCCGGTGCCGACGACCACGGCGAGCGCGCTCGGTGCTCCGCACTTGCGGGTGTCCACGCGCGTGGCAAACGTCAGCAGGTTCGCTGCGGCCTCCTCGATCTGGCCGTGTCCAAGTTTCACCTCGAATGCCGCCCAGCGTCCGTTCGCGGCCTGCACGATGGCGTCGACCTCGAGATCGGTGTTGTCGCGGTAGTGCAGCACCACCGCGTCGTTCGCCTGCGCATAGACGCGCAGGTCACGCGTGACCATCGACTCGAACAGGAAGCCGAACAGGTGCAGATCCCGCAGGAGGTGGTCCGGCGTTGCGCGTAGTGCGGCGACCGCGAGTGAGGGGTCTACGAAATGGCGCTTCGGGGCCGAACGCAGGATCGACTTCGACCGGAGATGCGGCGCCCACGCAGGTTGGTCCTCGATGATCATCAGGCGCTCCAGCGCCGTGAGGTACTCGCGCACCGTGTCGTCCTTCAGGGCGCCGTCCGCTCCGCCGGTATCGGCCGCAAGGGTGGTGACGGCGACCGTGGTCGCGACATTGTGCGCCAGCGAGGATAGCAGCCGACCGACCTTCTGAGGGTCTCGACGCGTCCGGTCGACCCTGACAATGTCGACGCGGCGGATCTCATCAAGGTAGTCTCGCAGCGCCTGGAGTGACTGGCCGACAGTGCGACCGCGGTGACCCGGCCAGCCACCGGCCGCCACGCGTTCAGCGATGGCGGCCACCGTCAATCCGGGGTCGGGGCTGTCGGAGGGCGCACGGTCGAGCAGCCCCCCGAGCGACAATGCTCCGGTCGAGTGCCCCGTCTCGAACAGGCTCATCGGGCGCATGCGGAGGCGCGTGATCCGTGCCGCGCCCGTATGGCGGGTAATATCGTCCGCAGGTACGGCGGACCCCGTCAGAATGAACTGGCCGGGTAGTTGGCGGCTGTCCACGGCGCGGCGGATATGGTTCCAGATAGTCGGCTCCGTCTGCCACTCGTCTATGAGACGCGGGACCGCGCCATCGAGCACGAGGGCGGGAGCCACCGCGACGGCCTCGCGAGCGTTGTCGTCGACATCCAGCAGTACCTCGCTGGCGGCAATCTGCCTGGCGGTAGCGGTCTTTCCGCAGGCTTTGGGGCCTTCGATGACAACGGCCCCTGTTGACGCAAGGCGCGTGGCCAGTTCTGTGTCAACAACACGAGCTTGATATCGCACGCCAATCCCCGTTTCTGGCGGACACCCAAGGCTGACACGTCCCGCGCTCAGGCCATAGTATGCCAAGAGATTAACGGGGATGATACAGCGGTATCAGCGGGGAGAATGTAACAATATCAGCGGGGAGAATACAACTGGCACGGTTGCCGGCGTGGCGCGACTAGGAAGTGGCCGGTGCTGCTCCTCAGCTCACCCAGACCACCTCACGAGGCCGTGCGGACAGCCTCTTCCACAGGCTGGCTCTAGGGGCTACGCGCCCGGCGGCTTCCTGCCGTACTTGCCAATGTCGTCGTGCGGGAC
>CAYHRK010000559.1:0-1697 GCA_964358795.1 uncultured Vicinamibacterales bacterium | reverse complement strand
GCGTTGGGGTGGGAGCCGGGATGCAGCGCCGGTCGAATGCAGACGGACTTGCACCGCGGGCTGCTAGCACGTCGATGCACGCAAACACGCGCAGCAGCGCAAACGCCGATAACGCGCCAAACAGCGCCCCCCATATCGAGAGCGCGTGCGGCTCGCTCATCACGGTGGACGCCAGCTTGCCCGTCGCGATGTAGATGGGATATCCCGGCGGGTGAGGACGATGGTGAGCGGGATCGAAATGACGGATCCCGAGGGCAAAATTCAGCGAATCGACATCTTCCAGCGTCGATGCCAGGAACGGCAGGTGGCCGAGCAGAAACAGCGCTGCCAGCGCCGCGGCCATCCACCACGCACGGGTGCCCCGGCGCGTGTCGGCAAGACGATCATTCACGGGATGTGTCACACACGCCGCAGTTGGACGCCCTCGTTGAGGCTGCCCATCCGGTACCCCTGCAGGTCGAGCGTCACAAAGCGGTAGCCGGCTGCCTTCAGGTCGCGCACCAGCGCCTCCCGCACCTCGGGATCCAGAGCGCGCCTCATCTCATCGACGCCCAGTTCCACGCGGGCCAGGTTGTCGTGATGGCGCACCCGGCACACGCGGAATCCGTGTGCGCGTAGCGCCATTTCTGCCTGTTCGATCTGGTGGAGCTTGGCCGGCGTCACTTCCGAGTGGTACGGCACGCGCGACGACAGGCAGGCCGACGCCGGTTCGTCCCACGTGGGCAGACCCGCGCGCCGCGACAGTTCCCGAATCTCCGGCTTGGTCAGGTCGGCTTCGTCCAGTGGGCTCTGTACGCCGAACTCGCGCGCCGCCTGACGGCCGGGCCGATAGTCGCCACGGTCGTCGGCGTTGGCCCCGTCGAGCACAGCAGAGAAGCCGCGCTGGCTGGCCAGGCGGGCGAGGTGCGTAAACAACTCGTGCTTGCAGTGGTAGCAGCGATCGGGCGCGTTGGCGCGATAGCCGGGGATATCGATTTCGCCGGTGGTGATGAACTCGTGGCGCAGGTTGAACTGGCCCGCCAGCCGCTCGGCCAGCGCGCGGTGATGCGCGGGGTAGCTGGCGCTGTCCGCTGTTACGCACAACGCGCGATCGCCCAGTACCGATGTCGCCGAAAAGGCCAGGTAGGCGCTGTCGGTGCCTCCGCTGAAGGCCACCAGCACTGATCCCATTTCGGTCAGCGTCGAGCGCAGGCGCGCCTCCTTGGCCAGGAGGCCAGCCTCATCCAGCCCGAGCGTGTCCAGTTCTGCGGTCTCCATCACTGGTCCGAGTTGTCGTCGTCTTCGTCCTCGTCCTCGTCTTCGTCGTCTTTTTCGTCTGTCTCGTCGTCGTCATCCGTCTCGGCTTCCAGTTCCAATGGTTTCAGGCTGACGACTTCGAGGGTGACGCCGCAGTTGTCGCATTCCATGGTGTCGCCCTTCTCGACATCGAACTCGTCGATGTCAATCTCGAAGTCGCATTCGGGACAGTTGGCCATACCGCCTCCTCACGGGGCCGGGCCCGACCGCGCAGGCCGGACTCTCCGATCAACTTACCGTCAACAAACCAGCAGCTTAAGTGCTGACAGGTCAGCGCTTGCCGGGACGGGAGCCAGGATTATAGCGGCAAGCTGAAAAGCCTGCAACGCGCCCGGACGGGCCAAGGCTAAGGATCCTGTCCACCTCGTCCGATAGATACACAGAATGACAAACGTGGGCAC
>CAYHRK010000558.1:0-1714 GCA_964358795.1 uncultured Vicinamibacterales bacterium | reverse complement strand
CCGGGGAAACAACTGAGTTGAGCCATGCCTCGCGCGATTGACATCCACGTGCACGCCCCATACGAGCGGCGCCAGGCCGTGGCAGGCGCCGGGTCAAGGCTCGCGCAGATCGCCGAGGCGGCGCAGACGCACTTTCGCTCCGGGCCGGTCCCGAAGAGCGTCGAGGAGATGGCCGCCTACTACGCGGAGCGCGACATCTTCGGCGTGCTTCTGGCGGAGAACTGGGAATCAACGTCGGGCATCCCACCGATCAGCAATGACTTCATCGCCGGCGTCGTTCGCAGCTACTCCAGTCAGTTCATCGGGTTCTGCTCGGTCGACCCCTGGCAGGGACGGAAGGCCGTGGACGAGGTCAGGCGGAGCGCGGAGGAGCTCGGCCTTCGCGGCGTGAAGTTCCATCCGTCACTCCAGGAGTTCTTCCCCAGCGATCCGCGCGTTCGTCCGATCTTCGAGGAGTGCGCGCGGCTGAAGATGCCCGTGCTGATTCATACGGGCATGACCGGCTTCGGCGCGGGCATGCCGGGTGGCGCCGGCATGCGGACGAAGTACTGCGCGCCGATCCCCTACATCGACGACCTCGCGGCGGACATACCCGAGCTTACGATCATCATGGCGCACCCGGCGTTTCCGTGGGTGGACGAGCAGATCGCGGTGCTCATGCAGAAGGGCAACGTGTTCATGGACATCTCAGGCTGGTCGCCCAAGTACTTTCAGCCGCAGCTCATCCAGTACGCCAATACGCTTCTGCAGGACAAGGTGATGTTCGGTTCGGACTTCCCGCAGATCACGCCCGACCGCTGGCTCGGCGACTTCGCAGCGGCGCCGTTCCGGGACGAAGTACGCGAGAAGATCCTGTGGAAGAACGCAAACCGGATCCTGGGCCTCGGGCTGGACGTTAGCCAGCTTCTCGAGCCGATCTGATCTGGAACTCGGAACTTGGCCTGCCGCCCGTCGAGTGCTTGCGTCCTTCTGTGGAAGGGCCGAGTGCGGCGAAATACTCGCGGAAACGGCGCTGCGAACCGCCAGACCGTGAACCGACTGGATCGGAAATCTGCAAATCATTGCAGATCAACTCTGCGTGAAGGCCTGGACGGTTCGGGACGAACCGGCACGAACGGTTCGACTCCCAGGTACGAAGCGGGCCGCCACTGCCATGCGGCGAGCTGCCATGGGGGAGGAGGGAGATCACTAGTTCGCGTCCTGAGAGCAGTCTGCCCGAGGGCGCGTGAGGCTGCTTGCGTACTGCCCTTGAGCATCGTAGTATGACGATGCTGTGGAACTTGTGGCAATCGACACGGATAGACTAGCGACGATGCTAAAGGCGCTTGGCCACCCTGCGCGCATCGAGATCGTACGCATGATGGCCGAGGCCGGTGACGCGAACTGCGTGGACCTCACGCGCCACGTCTCCCTCGCCCAGTCGACCGTCTCAGAGCACCTACGTGTGCTCAAGGAGGCCGGCCTCATCGAGCAGTGCGGTCCGGGTCCCCGCTCGGGCTACTGCCTGAGTCGCGAGGCTCTCATCTGGTTGAAGCAAAGCGTCGTAGCGCTGTGAGCGCAGCAACCCTCCCCCGTAACGAGCTCGAAGGTTCGGTCCTCGGCCAGCTATCCCCACTCGACCGCTTCCTTCCCGTGTGGATCGGCGTCGCCATGGACGTTGGCCACGCCCTCGGGCGCAGCTTCCCCGCCCTCAACGACCAGCACGACCGCGTGA
>CAYHRK010000557.1:0-1733 GCA_964358795.1 uncultured Vicinamibacterales bacterium | reverse complement strand
AATCAACCGACCCGGGACACCCGATCCATTTCCTATCAGGAGTTTCTCGAGTGGCGTTCGCGGACGAAGTTGCTGTCGGGCATGGCAGCGGCCACGTTGAACCCTCAAGGGCTGATCCGGACGCGCGCCGGGACCGTGCGTTTCACAGGCGGCATCGTCTCGACCAACTACTTCGAGGTACTAGGCGCCCAGGCGATGCTCGGTAGAACGATCACCGCCTCGGACGAAACCAATCTGGACGTCGTGGTTCTCAGCCACGACATGTGGACACGCTTCTTCGAGGCGGATCCCAATCTCATCGGTTCAGAGATCGAGTTTCGCTCCGGGAGCCAGGCCGGCCGCCTGTTCACGGTAGTCGGCGTGATGCCGGAAGGCATGGAGCAATTGGGCACGCCGCTCGACTACTACGTGCCAATCGCGGTTGCGCCAGACCGCCGCGCGCAGTCGGGTATTGGTCAGCCGATCGGCCGCCTTCGCGACGGGGTGTCGCTGAGCGCGGCAGCCGACGAGGCCGACGCGATTGCCAAGGCGCTGCTTCCCGCGCGTCCCGCTTCGGCGCCGCCGCTGACGGGTCCGCGCGTCCTGATGGAGCCCCTGAAGGATGATCTCGTCGCCACATTGCGGCCGGCGTTGCGCGTCTTTCTGACCGCGGTTGCGGTGGTGCTGTTGATCGTTTGCGCCAACGTCGCAAATCTGTTGCTGGCCCGCGGCACCGTGCGCCGGCGCGAGATAGCGGTGCGACTGGCGCTCGGGGCTGGCCGCGGACGAATCGTCCGTCAGCTGCTGACCGAATGCCTCGTGCTGGCGTCGATTGGTGGCGTTCTGGGCGCGATGATTGGGGCGGCGGGCGTGGCTTTGGTGAAGCAATTGGCGACGGTTCAGGCGGACGGCATCTTCCGACTGGTGTTTCGCGAGACCATCCTGCCCCGCGCGAACGAGGTGAACATCGACCTCCGAATGCTGGCCACAGCGCTCACGCTGGCGCTGGCCACAAGCCTGTTGTTCGGCCTGTTGCCGGCGCTTCACCTTTCCCGGACCAGTCAGCTGCTGGCCATGGGATCGCGCGGAAGCGGCAAGGGGCGCCGCGATGCACGCGTGCGGACCGTGCTGGTAGCCGGCCAGTTGGTGATGGCGACGGTGTTACTGGTCGGCGCCGGGTTGCTGGCGCGAAGCTTCATCAACCTGTCGCGGGTCGAAAAAGGGTACGACCCCTCGCACGCGCTGGCATTCCAATTGGTGCTGCCGACCGAGTACTCGACTGCCAGGAAATCCGAAACGATCGAGACGCTGCTGTCGCGATTGAGGCAAACACCCGACGTCGAAGCGGCGGGGTTTGCCTACGCCGGAATTCTGATTGGCGTCGAAGACTTCGTCGGCACGTGGGTACCGCCGGGCCGTACGCTTGCCGAGCTGGAACCAGAGACCACCAAGCCCCGGTTGAAGACGGTCAGTCACGGATACTTCGAAGCGATGGGTGTGCGTCTGCTCGATGGGCGGACCCTCGCCGCCGGCGACACCGGAACCGCCCCACCCGTCGCGATTATCAACCGCTCGGTGGCCAGCCGGTACTTTGGTGAGCGAAGCCCGGTCGGTTCGACATTGGCCTGGCACTCCGGCGGCAAAACGGCCCCGATTCAGGTGGAGATCGTCGGCGTGGTGGAAGACATCAGGCAGGGCCCGGTCTCGCGGCCCGCATACAGCGAGATCTTCATGGACTATCGCCAGGTGATTGC
>CAYHRK010000556.1:0-1755 GCA_964358795.1 uncultured Vicinamibacterales bacterium | reverse complement strand
ATGTTGTGTGGGTCAATTTCTCCTTGCCATGGCATTCCCGGATGAGTCGCACAACCTTGAACATCATCATGCTGGTGCATCCGCTCGACGCCATCAAGGCCTGGCAGACGGCCAGACGGCCACTGCCGTAGGCATAAGCGACGGGCGGGAGGGTCGGGCGTGCCGTCCCCCCGCTGACTACTTCTTCGCGCAGGTCGAGATGCCGAACGGCAGGTAAATCGGGCACCACGCGAACGCGGCTGTCGCCAACGGCACGACGCCGATCCACGCCCACACGGGGCCGCCCATCAGCGCCCATGCGATCAGGCCCACGCCTGCCACGCCACGTACGAGTCGATCGATACCGCCGACATTGGCCTTCATGTCATCCTCCAGTGGCTCCGCGAGTGAATAGTCCCACGATTGGCGATTCTGGCCAAGTCGTTTCTGACGCCGGAGTTGGCGCGCGGATGCTGCGCTATAATAGCGTTGCCTGCTGGTCTGAACCTGCCCCTCGCTAGAGAATCCCATGAGCATGATCTACCTGGACAATGCGGCCACCTCGTTCCCGAAGCCGTAAGCCACCTACGTTTTCATGGACCAGTTCTACCGAACGCACGGTGTCAATCCGGGCCGTTCGGGCTACGACTTGTGTATGGAGACGGGGCAGTTGGTCGATGACACGCGGAAGTCGTTGACCCGCTTCTTCAGTCGGCACCGGCAAGGGCGTCCAGGCGCTCGCACTGGCGCAGCAGGGATTCTCGGTCGTCACCGTGGATCCCGACCCCGGGGAACGACGCCACGCGGTGATGAATGCCGAGGCTGAAGGCGTCGTCCATCGCATCCAGTTCGTTCAGGCAGACGGGCGCGGGCTGCCGTTTGCGGCGGGCAGTTTCGGCGCGGTATTCCTGGTGGACGCCCTTCACCACCTGGAAGAAGGCGCTCCCGTGTTCGCCGAGATGGCCCGCGTTGTCCGCCGCGATGGCGGATGCGTGGTGCTGGCGGAGTTCGATGACGAGGGCTTCGCGATCGTCGCTCGCGTGCACCAGGCCGAAGGTCGCACCCATCCGGTCGGGCCGATCACGTTCGAGGCCGCAGTGGACGACTTCCGGAGTCGCGGCTTCCGTCTTCGGTCGACCCGTGAGGGACAAGTGCATCGCGTGGCCGTCCTCACGCCGACGTAGCGTCAGCCTGGGTAGTGGGTCAGTGTGAATCTTCCGGTTCGCCGAATGGCATGGGGCTTGTCTCCCTGACTCTAGGCTGCGCCTTCGGCGCCCGCTTGAAGGTGACGCTGGTCTGGGCGGGAGGGCGGTCAATGGTCTTGCCGGTCAACAGGTCTTCCACTGTCAGGATCTGCAACCTCGCGTGCCTGCCCCACGGAGACGTATAGAAACCGGCGCTGGCGCATTCCTTCCGCATCGGCGCCGTCGGTTCCTCCATGCACAACAGGACACCGATCTCTGCCTTTTCGCGGTCCACCACGCCACGGAGATCGCGCAGATGGGACACCGTGACGTGTCCAGCCTTCACGGACAGGACGATCTGCTTCGTCTTCGTGGTGTCGCCCTCGTGAAAGTAGATCTGGCCATCGGTTCCTTTGTCGGCGCCCTTCTTCTGTTCGACGGGCCGAGCGGCGACGAGCCCGAGAGCCCACCACTGGAACTGATACGGATCGTCGTGTGCCAGCTGCGCTGCGTCGGGTAGCGAGACAGGCTCGCCGATGACCTCGAAGGCTGCGGCTGAACCAAAAATGTCAGCGAGGCGATACCGAACTAG
>CAYHRK010000555.1:0-1760 GCA_964358795.1 uncultured Vicinamibacterales bacterium | reverse complement strand
GTGGTGTGCTCGACTGTGCCGAGCAGTGAGAGCGTTTTTGACAGGTGGATAAGCGAGGTGCCTCCGAGTCGGCGGGTGGCCGGCTTGTTCTCGATCACGATGCCGTTGGACTGCGTGAAGCGCAGCACGGACAGCGACGAACTGAACTCGCCCGACAGATAGACGCGCGACCCGGCCGAGCGGCCGACCGACACGTACCACGAGTCGAATGACGAGGATGATCCGCGATCGTAGCGGTAGTCGCTCACGTTCAGATCCAGGCCCGTTCCGAACAGGTTCGACGAGAACACGCCAAAGGTCAGACGTCCGGTGGGAGTGCTGTCGCGATCGTTTTTGTCCTGCCCGTAGCCGCCAAACACCCGGAAGCCCCTGAACACCTCCAGCGTGATGCGCGTGCCGATGGACTCGAACAGGTAACCCTCGACCGTCTTGGCCGGCACCGGGCGGCCGTGCAGGATGTCGTCGGTGATGGAGCGAGCGTCGATCGATCGGCCGCGATGGTAGGTCACCTGCACGTCGGCCCGCCTGGCCGGCGACACCCGCGCGTTCACGAAGAAATACGTGAGGCCGCCGGTCCCCTGACCGGCGGGACCCGACAGATCGACCTCGGCCGCCTGGTACAAGAACAGCGACTGCTGAACGGGCACGTAGTTGGTGAAAGTGAGTACGGAGCGTTCGGTCAGGTTCTGGTTCCGCACGTTTACGTATCCCAGCACGTGCTTGCGCGATCCTCCGTTATCGAGCGCCACGTAGCCGCCGAACTTCTTGATGCCGGCTACGTAGCCCACGTCGAGAATCTTCGACTCCATGCCACCGAAACCGCCGGCACGCCACCGCATTCCCTTCCCGCCCGGGGCCTGACGCACTTCCACGAGCCCGCCTCCGACCGATCCGAGGCCGCCGAGGTCGTTCAGCCACATCTGGCCAGCCTTGACGAGCAGGCGGCCGCCAGCCAGGCGTTGCGCCACGTACGCGTCGTAGATTGACACGCGCTGCGGACGATCCTCCGACGATGGGTAGGCGCCCAGCCGCATGTCGAACCCGTACTGGAGCCCGCCGTCTTCGCGATGGGCCGATCCGGCGGCAACCGTCGTCACCAGATCGGTGTACGTGCTGGAACTGCCATCTGACTGGGTCGAGGTGGCTCCTTGCGCAAAGAACGACACCCGGGCCCAGCGCGGCAGTGTCTGCGCTGTGGCCTGGGCGTAGGCCGGTCCGGCCTGGGCGACGAGCGCCATCGAGAAGGCGAACAGCAGGTAGTGGGGGGGGTGTCGCATCATGGTCGATGAACCTTAGTCTCCCTTGCCCGTGGGGTGACAGCTGTAGCACGCGCTGGACTCGTACCTGTACCCCGCCTTGCCCTTGTGTTCGTCGTCCATCTTGGCCCGGTCATGGCATGTCAGGCACGTGAACACTTTGTAGTTGTTCGGGTCGGTGTGGCACGCGGAGCACGGGTTGCCGGCGTGCTTGCCCGAGGTAATCGGGAACCACGTGTGGTCGAACCGGCCCTGGTTCCACGATGTGTCGGTGTTCCGATGGCACACGTCACACGTCGTGGGGAAGCTGGCCGCCCGGTGATTCGGGTTGGTCGTCTTGTCGTAGCTCGTCTGGTGGCACGGGTAACAGTCGCGCGGCGTGCCTTTGTAGACGTTGTTGACATGACAGGAACTGCAGGCGGCCGTCAGATGCCGTCCGGCCAGCACGAAGAAGCGGTTGTGATCGAAGCTGGCGCTCCACGTTGCCGACGCTCCGTTGTGACA
>CAYHRK010000554.1:0-1760 GCA_964358795.1 uncultured Vicinamibacterales bacterium | reverse complement strand
TCGACGGCCTCCGCCTCGTGCTCGATCTCTCCTGAGCTCAGCAACGGCAGGCCGCCCTGGCGTCATTGCTTCGAGCCAATCAACACCAGGCATTCAGTCGAGGCATTCGGCTTGACAATCCGTCTTTCGCCCCTCAGAATGCTCCTCGTTCATCGCGTGAACACCAGCCAGCGTGTCCGCTGAAACAGGGTCAGTATCATCTAAGTTGTCCCTTTATGTAAGGGTGATATCAGATCGCCACCACGTCGATCGCCACGCCGAGCTGAGCCGCGAGCTCGCCAAGACCGCGATCGATTGAACTGGTGCAGAGCGGCGTGGAGGCGGACCTCGACCGCCTGGCCGCTGCCGCCTACGAAGACCTGTGCCGGCAGCTGGCGGCCACAGGCGGACTCGGCCCGCGCCGCTGGAGTCGGGTCGGGCGGTGGTGGAACCGGTGTGACGAGATGGATGTCGTGGGGTTCGCCGACGATGGGGGACTCCTGGTGGGCGAAGCGAAGTGGACCCGCAGGCCGGTCGGCGTGAACGTCCTGGACGAACTGCGGGCCAAGGTGGAGCGTATTGGCCGACATCCGGAAGACACGCTCACGTTGCGCGACCGCGACGCCCAGACGAGGCAGGCTGGCCCGACGGCCTCGAGGCCGCCGTCTTACGAGAAGACGCTTGCGGGCTTGAGTCCGGGTCAGAAAGCGCACCTCCTCCAAACGGTGGGTCGTCTGGCTCGAAGGAAATGTGAGGGCAGCGGCCCGGATGGCAGTCGTGTCGCCTCATGCGGCTTCGGATCTCGGTCGTACGGTGTGCTCGATGTCCTTGAGCTTCGTTTGCCGCGCCACGCGCAGCTCGTAATGCACCTGGAGCTTCAGCCAGAATTCTGCCGTGGTGCCGAGGTATCGTGCAAGCCGTAGGGCCGTGTCGGCGGTGATCCCGCGCCGGCCGCGCACGATTTCGTTCAGACGGGCGGCGTCCACCGCCAACGATTTGGCGAGCTGGTTTACGCTCATGTTCAGTGGCTTGAGCACGTCTTCCCAAAGGATCTCTCCGGGGTGAATCGGTGTGAGGAGCTTTGGCATCGGGTTCTCCACTAATTGAAGAGCTTTGTGGCTTCGGCGTCCCGAAACGAGCGAATCATGTTTATAGCGTATAGTGATAAACGCTAAATGCCAAGGGGACACTTGCCTGATTCATCAGGCCCCCGTCCATGAAGAGCGCCTTGTTCCTTGACTTCGCGGTGGCGCGGGACGCTGGCGATCTTCCGGTTGGCAGGATTGAGCCAGACCGTGTGCGCGCCGCCCTCGCGAAACAAGACGCATCCGTGGCCGCGCAGGTGCCGCTCCAGGTCGCGGATCTTCATGCCTCGGCAAACTCAATCGGCTCGCGCAGGGCGTTCAGTGACAGGTCCTTTTCCGCCAGTTCGCGCTGGCACTCCAGCACCAGCTTGAGCGCATCCAGCAGATTCGCCCTGGCCTCGCCCAGCGTTTCGCCTTGCGAGATGGCGGATGGAACTTCTTCCACGAAGCACGTGTATCCGCCTTCACTGGCCGGCTCAAAGACCGCTGTCAGTTTCATTCGTCGAGGATGCCACACCGCGTCGACCCTGGCAAGTCTCCTCCGCCCCTGTTACATCCGCCGGCCCACGAGGTGTTAGATTCACGTCCCGTTCCAATTCTGAAGGCCACAGCGATGCCGCCAGGCCAGCGGCCTGTGCGCCGGCGGACCTGGGGAACAGCTTCGACGTGGCCTTTACGCGTTGGCGCCGGCGTGGC
>CAYHRK010000553.1:0-1787 GCA_964358795.1 uncultured Vicinamibacterales bacterium | reverse complement strand
CCCACCGCACTCACGTGCACGGTACCGCCGCTCACCAACCCCTGCGTCGATCCCCTCGTGACGAAGCAGCGGTGGCACCGAACCACCAGCCCTTGCGCTGCGTTTCCCACGTACAAGGCTTTCTCGACAATTGATAGGTAGAGGTTCCAGATAAAGCGATACAGATTTCCCGTGGTGCTGGGTGGGGTGTGTCTGGCGGCGTCCGCAATGGTCGCGGCGCAGGCTGACGTAGCCCTTCTTCGGAGCTAAGAGAGGTGTCGGCCGAGCCCATGGAATGGGGCCGTTCGGCCCAGGGCCCCAGCCGCTTGGGGGGCCTGCAGGGACGCCGCTTCGAGAGTCTGGATCACGGCAACGCGTTCCTGCGTCACTGGAATCTCACCATCGCGCCTCGGGTGCAGGGGAGCTCCACGTGGCAGCTCTACAGCGGATGTTCACCCCAACCCGTCAGTCGTTCGTAGGGACTAAACCCTTGTGTATTAAGGGAGATGCCGTCGAGACGGGCGCGATCGGCGCGTGACGGCACGAGACGCCAGATGGGGCAGCACGTGCGGCAGGCGCACGGCAGCCGCAATGTCGCGTTTCTTGACCTTGCCGTCTTGGCGGAAGGACTCGCGCAGGTAGATGGCATGTCTACGTTCCTGAGGCGAGATCAAACCTAACCCACTGACTTAAAAGCGCTTACCTCACATTGTTAGGGTAAACATCCGTTACAGTGATCGGCCGGTTGAGTTGAGCATCCGGTCCGATAATCGAGCTATGGCTTGAACACCCGAATCTTGAGGTCCCGAATCGGGCTGAAGTGCTTCGCGTTGCCGGTGCAGAGGGTCAACCCGTGTTCGGCGGCCGTGGCTGCTACGAGGGCATCGCCTGCCCGCAGGCCGTGCGAGAGGGCGTACTCTTCGATGTAAACAGCCGCCCGGTGACCAATGTTCTCGGTGAGGGGGAGCGTGGTAAACCCGAAGGTCTTCAGGAAGGACTTCGTCGCTTCATGCTGGCGCTGGTTCTGGGCACATTGCAGCAGCTCCAAATAGGTCTGCAGCGAGAGCAGGCGCTCCTCTTCCTGCTCGATGAGCCGCGCGGCCTTGCTGTTTCCCCTTTGAATCCAGATGAAGACATCGGTGTCAAAGATCACGGTGACGGCCCCCGCGCAGTTGCTCCATGACGTCTTCGACGGGCTCCGTATCCTTTCGGCAGCCAAAGAAGCCATGCTCCGTCACCTTGACGGCCGAGGGCGTGGTGGCGGCGGGGGAGATAACCCCCTTGAGCTTGCCGCGATAGAGGACGCTCACGGTTTCGTTGCGATCCAGCGCCTTCAAGACCTGGTTCATATGGTAACGGAGATCAACAATCGTCGCCTGCATGGTGTCACCTTTATGTCTACTGCGACTATACATCAGGCTGGGCCCCAATGCCAACATCTGCCATCACCCGCGTCTGACCATTCCATGTCGACACTCCAAGTCTGATCTCCGCCACAATACCGCACGCGAACCTGGCCCAGCAGGCTGTCGACCGAAGGAAGCCGCGACCGCCGCCGGCCTCGGGGCCGCGTGCCACAACCCGTTCAAGAGCATCATCGTGCGGGCCGTCGAGACGGTCTACGCGTGCGACGAGGCGCTGCGCATCATCGCCGCCTACGAGAAGCCCGACCGGGCCGTCGTCGAGTTCTCGCCGTCGCCGGGAGTCGGGTACGCCTGCACCGAGGCGCCGCGCGGCATCCTGTACCACCGGCAAGGCGCCGGCCTGGTGATCGTGATTGACGCCGTGCGCTCGGGAGCGCCCGCCGG
>CAYHRK010000552.1:0-1807 GCA_964358795.1 uncultured Vicinamibacterales bacterium | reverse complement strand
TACTGCTATGCGTGTAGCGGCCCTCTACGACATTCATGGCAACCTGCCCGCGCTGGAGGCCGTCCTCGAGGAGATTCGCCGAGCGGAGGTAGACCTCTTAGTGGTTGGCGGCGACGCGCTGCCGGGCCCAATGCCGTGAGAAACGCTCTCCTGTCTGCAAGACCTCGAGTTGCCGGCCAAGTTCATCCAAGGTAACGGCGACCGAGAGGTGCTGGCGGTCAGGGCTGGCACGGACTCAGACGCTATCCCGGAGCCGTATCGACCGATGATGCAGTGGGTGGCGCGACAGGTCACACCCGAGCACGCGCAGTTCATCGCGAGCTGGCCCAGGACACTCCGAGTTGAAATTACGGGACTTGGCGAGGTCCTGTTCTGTCATGCCACGCCCCGTAGCGACACCGAGCTGTTTACACGCCTTACCCCGGACGACCGCCTGCTGCCGGTCTTTGCCTGCGCGGCGTTTTTTCGTCCACCCGGTGGCCTGATACTGGGTCTCGGCGGCGGCCCAGCGCTCCGAGATCCGGCGGTAGCGCAGCGCGGTAAGGCGGCGTTTCAACGGCGCGGTCAGGCGCGCCACGATGGCGTACCCGGCTCGATGATCTTCGAGCCAGGTGAGGGTGGCCTCGCTGTAGAAGCTGTGGTCGCCCCGGACGCGCACCTCGCGAATGGAGGCCGGGGCCAGGGCCCAGCCGCGTTCGAGGACCGGGACGACCTCGGCGGCGCCGGGACTGCCGCCCGGCCGCTGCTGGCCGGTCCAGAACAGCCCGGAGAGCGCCTCGAAGCAGACCAACGGCTCGTACGAGCGGGCACTGCGCCGCTTCGTGCAACCGATACGAGTTGGTCCAGGTCATCGGTGAGGGCGGCGCCGGGCGCGTGTGGCGAGCGACAGACTCCGCCGGTTCAAACCTGGCAATCAAGATGTTGGCGACCGAGCGTGCTACCAGCGAGAGGCGCAAGAGATTCAAGAACGAGATTCTCTTTTGCCAGCGCACGCGGCATCCGCTCACGGCGGCTCGATTCATCGCAGCGAGCTCGTTCGGCAATTCCTCGCTCGACATCCGAGACTCCACGTCGACCGCTTCCCTGCCTACGCTCCGGAACTCAATCCCGACGAGCAGGTCTTGAATCACTTCACAGCGACGCTCGCGAACGGGTGCCCGATGACGCTCGACGAACTCGTCGAAGATCTCACTCGCGTCGCCCGTCGCGCCCGCCGTTCCCCGGGCCTCTTGCGAGGCTTCATCCACGAGTCTGATCTGCCGCCGTTGCTTTCGCGCTTGCAGAGGGACAACCCGTTCGAGATGATCGGCGCGCCCAGAGGATGGCGGTCGGGCATGATGTGTGCCGCTTCCAGAAGCTGATCGCGGCGGAGCCGGCAGACGGCGCAGTGGCGTTGATACGCTTGCAGGACGCGCTCGCGGGATTCATGTTGATGCAGGCGTTGCTGAAAGAGGCGCGTCGCGTAGCGCCGTCGAATCTCGGTTTCCGCTGATTCCCGCTCTGCCTGTGATCCCAGGCTCGCGAACCGTCGTTCGTCCACGCTGACGGTGAAGGTCAGTCGGGCTGGATCGTCACCAACGATGTAGACCGGCCACTCCGGCTCATACAGCCCCGGAACGATTCCATGTGATGCTGAGCGGGATCTCGGGCAGGATGCGCGGCTTGAAAATACCTTGCGGCCCGAGCAGCGGGACGCGTTGACCTTCGTAGGTGAACCCGCGCTGGAGCACGTCCCGACGAATCGACGTGTCCTCTCCCGCGAGGCGCACCTGTTCCTCGAGGAATCGAAACGCCGCGAGCCGCACCC
>CAYHRK010000551.1:0-1811 GCA_964358795.1 uncultured Vicinamibacterales bacterium | reverse complement strand
GGGTCAACGGTCGGCACTCGTGTGACCTGGCGCCCCGCTCGCGTGAGCGCCGTGACTTCGACATCGACGAGACCGTCGCCTTGCAGGCCGAAGTGCACCGGCATCACGTTCTGCGAGCAGTAGCCGCTTCCGGTGTCCAAGAGGCGCGTCCCAAGCAAGGTCCGAGTTCCGGCAGCGTACACCCTGACCTCCGTTCCGGCGCGCGAGTAGCGGCCCCGCTCATCCAGCACCATGACCTGGAGCGATCGCCTGGCGCGATCAGCGGGAAGCAGGTTGCGGAACAGATAATGGCTGCCGGTCGGGTTGTTGTCGGCGAGCGCGAGGTCGAGATCCCCATCGCCGTCGAAATCGGCCCACTGGACGCCGTGACTGGCATCGTGCTTGAGGATCACGGCCGGTGTGGCGTCCGAGAAGCCGCTGCCGTCGTTGTGATAAAGGTAGTCGCGGTAGTTGAGGATGTTGGCGAGGTAGGCGCCCACGTACAGATCTGGTCGCCCGTCGTTGTCGTAGTCACCCCAGTTCGAGGCCACCGCGTGATAGTCGCCGGCGACCCCCAGTTCCGCCGCCACGTTGGTGAACCTGCCGCCGCCATCGTTGCGATAGAGGGCATTCGGACCGTAGTTCGCCACAAAGAGATCCAGATCCCCGTCCCCGTCGAAGTCGGCGACGCTCGGACCCACGCCGCCGTACACGAGCGGCCGGCCGGCCGCGTCCATCTCCAGCTCGCGCGCGACGTCAACGAATCGGCCGCCGTCGTTGCGGAAGAAGCCGTTCAGGTCGCCGTCCTGGTTGGCGACGAACGCGTCGAGGTCGCCGTCCTGGTCCATGTCGAACCAGACGACGCCAACTGTCTTGCGCGGGTCGTCGATGCCCACGGCCTTCGACACGTCCGCGAACCGACCACCGTCGTTGCGAAACAGCATGTTGGGTCGGTCCCGAAACGCCATGAAGAGGTCTACGTCGCCATCATTGTCGTAGTCGATCCAGGAGACCTGTCTGGTGGTGCCCACCAAGTCGAGCCCGAGTCGCGCCGCGACATCAGTGAAATGTGTTCCGTTGCCCTCGTTCCGGTACAACTTGTTGCGTCGGCCCGAACCGCGCGCGAAGCCGACGTAGATGTCCAGGTTGCCGTCAGCGTCGTAGTCGCCCCACGCGACCGCGCGCGTCTCGTCGGTGTCGGCCAGGCCGACCTGCGGTGCGACGTCGACGAACGTGCCCCCGTCGTTGCGATAGAGCCGGTTGGTGCCGCCGCGGAAGCCGACGAACAGATCGAGATCGCCGTCGTTGTCGAAGTCGGCCCAGGCCGTCGCCTGCCCGCCCGGCGCCGAGAACAGCTCCGGCTGTACGGGCTCGAAGCGCGGCTCCTGACCGCCGGTCGTGTCGGTCGTCTCGCGCAGCGGCTGCAGGACGAGCCGGCTGCGCGTGTGTTCCTCGACCTTCTTCCGGCTGAACGCCAGCGGGAAATGCCTGCCCTCGCCCCAATACGGCACCAGATCTTTGTAGTGCGGGCTCAGTGGCTGCGCCGAGTTGCCCGGCACGCTCAACCCCGTCGACCGGTCCCAGTCCTGCACGTCGAACACGAACATGAACGAGGCGCCCGAGAGCTGCGTCGTGCCGCTCTGGGACGGGCTCGACGTGTTCATGACGGTGTAGCCGTCACCGCCGCGGCGCACGGGGGCGATCCCGAACGCGGCGCGGGTCGCCTCGGTCGCTCCGAGCGGGTGCACGAAATCGGCCGTGTGGATGTCGCCCCACTTCCACTTCTGCGGGTCGTCGCCCATCCGCTTCTTGATGTCGGCGAGCGCCTGCTC
>CAYHRK010000550.1:0-1812 GCA_964358795.1 uncultured Vicinamibacterales bacterium | reverse complement strand
ATTCTTCCCTGCGGAGGAATCGTTTCGCGGCGGGTTGCCGAAGGTTCCAGCAGTGGTGCCTGCAACAGGGCCAAGCAGCGTGTTGAAGACACGGTCGGTGTCTATCTCCCGTTCGGCCATGCCAGCGACGCAAGCCGTCAAGTGTTGGAGGATCGGGTTCCTCGAACGCTTCAGAAGAACCTGCGCCTCACCCGTTGGCTCAAGGCTGGGCTGTGGCGGGGGCTGGTGCGGAGGCCGAGCGGGATTGTTGTGCGAGGAATCGGATTCCACCTGAACACCCAGGTGCTGGGGCACATTCACGACTGGTTTTGTCTCGTAAGGACTCGTTAATAAATAAAGGTATCAAGTCAGTGTCTTCGAGTGGGGTCTAATGACGTAGTTCCAGTCGCCATGGAATCGGTGGCGTTCCAGGTTGACCGTGTTCATCTCCTCGTCTGACACCTGTCGCCCGGTCGGATACTTTCGGCGGTCGAGGCGACAGGTGACGGTCAATCCCTTCGCCGTGGTTGTTCGGGCGATCAGATTCACGATGGTTTCGTAGTCCCGCAACGGCTCCCCTCGCCAATTCGAAGAGATGAAGGCAAAGAGCCGATGCTCGATCTTGTTCCATTTGCTCGTGCCGGGCGGGAAGTGACAGACCGACAGCGACAACCCGCAGGCGTCCGCGAACTTCTGCAGTTCGACTTTCCAGAGTCGCAGGCGCGTCCCATTGCTACCGCCGGCGTCGGCCGTGATGACCAAGGTCCGCGCCTGGGGATACAAATGTCGGCCCTCGGCCCGCCACCACCCGCGAATGGAGGCGACGGCAAAGGCGGCGGTGTCATGGTCCGTTCCCACGTTCACAAACCCCGCATTACGAGCCAGGTCATAGATGCCATAGGGATAGGCCCGTGGTATGGCAGGACTCGGAAAGTCGTGTCCGTTCACCGTGACCGGCGCTTTCGTGGGACGCCATTGTTGGCCCGCATTCTGGTAGCGGCCGATGAGCTCTTTCTTCTTGGTGTCCACCGAAATGACCGGCAGGCCAGTCGCCAGCGCCTTCTTCACCACCGCGTTGATATGACGGAACTGCGCGTCCCGGTCGGGATGGTCGTCGCCTTCCTCGGTCTTGCGGTTGCCTTGCAGGCTGTACTGCTGGTCGTGGAGCAGTTGGGCCACCTTGACGTGGCTGATGGGATGGTGCTGCTGGCTCAACTGCGCGGCCAGGGCCCGCGTGCTCTTACAGATCCACCGCAAGGGCGATTCCGGATCGCCCCGTGTGTCGGGATCGATCAACCGGTCCAGCGCCGCCAGGAGCTGGGGATCGCGGGCCGTGATCTTCTTGCGGCCGCCCCCCGCACGCCGCCGGCGCCCACCTTCCGGGCACGACCCCACCTGGATGTCCCGAATGCCATTCGTGATCGCCTTCCGTGACAAGCCACACGCGCGCCGAACCCGAGCGACACCGCCATACCCCACGGCCAGGGCTTCATTGGCCGCCAGAAGGCGACGCGTCCGTTCGTCGAGCAGAGGCCACACGGCGGCCAACTTGTCCCGCAACGTGGCGAGGAGGGAATCCATGACCCGACATCATATCGCCTTGTCGCCGATGCTGATACCTTTATTTATTAACGCCGCCTTAGCCCCGAGCTTGCCGAGGGGTGCACCCCGCCAAGCGCGTCGCTCGCGCTCTTCGACAGGCTCAGAGCGCCCCGAGCTTGTCGAGCCCCGCGCCGCTCCACGCGCGTCCTTGCGTATCTTCGTGCCGTATCCGTCTCGCAACATTCGTCTTGACTCCTGCAACATCCCGCCTAAGATGGGCGGGACCTGACG
>CAYHRK010000549.1:0-1815 GCA_964358795.1 uncultured Vicinamibacterales bacterium | reverse complement strand
GCTCTCCCTTCGTCATTCCCGCGGGCGCCTTCGCCTTCGGCTACGGCGGCCCAAGAACGCGGGAATCCAGGTTGGACCCCCGCTTCCGCGGGGGTGACGAGAAACTTGATTCATCCGGTACGATAAAGCCTACCGAAGATGTCTAATGCGGGATCAGGTCGCCGGTGTCACCGGCACGAGCCAGTCGTCTGGAGCGGGACCGTCGCCTGTGACGATGTCGCGATACCAACGGGCCGCACGCTCGGCGATACGCGCTCGTCCATCGCCCGATCCGATGGGTCGGCCTTCAATCGAAGCGATCGGCACGATCTCCATCCCGGTTCCGCACAAGAACACTTCGTCAGCTTCGAGCAGCCGATCCGGTGTGATGGCCTCGATCGCCACCGACAGATCGGCCTGGGAGGTGACGTACTGCAACAGGCTGTCGCGCGTGATGCCCGGCAGGATGTCGCAGTCGGCCGGTGGCGTGGTCACGTGGCTGCCGAACACGGCAAAGAGATTGGCGCCGTACCCTTCAGCGACTCTTCCAGAGATGTCGAGCAGAATGGGCTGATCGAACCCGCGAGACACCGCATCGCCGCGAGCCAGCGACGAGTTGACGTAGAGACCGGCAATCTTGGCACCCGCCGGACACGCCGCCGCCGGGAATCGCCGCCACCGCGACCATGTGGCCGTGACACCCGGACGCGGCAGCGGCCCGCGTGCCATCGGCACTGCCACGATCGCAAGCGATTCGCCCTCCGGCAGCCCGGCGCCGATGGTCCGTGACGTCTTGAACAGGAAGGGACGGACATAGCGGTCGTCGAAGAAGGCATTGCGGCGCAGCAGTTCGACCGTGAGGCCAGTCAGTTCGGCCGCCGTCCATCGCGGCTTCATCTCGAGCCAGGCGGCGTTTCGCAGGAAGCGCTCGAAGTGTTCGAGCGGCCGGAACAGCGCCGATCGGGTGCCGTCTCCGTATGCGCGAATCCCCTCGAAGACCGAGGTTCCATAGTGCAGGGCGTGGGTCGTGATGGGGATCTGCGCGGCAGCTTCCGGAACAAAGCCGTCGACGAAGTAGACGATGGACATGGTGGTGTGTGGCGCTCTGTCGAGAGCCCGGCGATTCTACGTTTTCCGATGCAGGTCAGGCCGCAGAACGATCGCCTGACCCAGATACACGTGCTGGATCTCGTGACGTTCGAGGGTGCTCTCGACGTGCATGAGTACCCTGATGACGCGGGGCACCCCACCGGGCACTTCGATTTCCTGGGCGTCGAGCAGTGGCACATCCGTCCAGCCCATCGCCCGCGCGGCGGCGGCCGGATAATCGGCGTCCAGGTCGACGGTCACGGTGAAGAACACCGAGATGATCGAAGACCGATCGAGATGATTGACGGTACACATCTGCCCGAGCAGGCTTTGGGTAGCATCGGCGATCGCCTCTTTCGTATTGGCCGTGACACCCACGGCTCCACGGATTCCACGTACAGGCACGAGTCGGCACTCCACGTCGCGTGGCAGATTAGTGCCACGAATCCGAATTACGCCCACGTCTTCCCGGCGGGGCACGGCCATCCCGTCATTCTCGCTCTCCCTTCGTCATTCCCAAGCACGCGGGAATCCAGCCTGGACCCCCGCCCCGCATCAAGTGCGGGGCAAGCTAATTGCCGGGGGTGACGAAAACCTGCCTCTCTTGGTACGACGAAGCCCATAGAGGATGTCAGGTTGAGTTCGGGCATTATATGCGGTGTCAGTCGATCCGGTAGTGGCAGCCGCGGCTTTCGCGGGCTTCCATGGCCGCCAGCGTCACCACCAGCGCCGTCTGGACGCCGTTGC
>CAYHRK010000548.1:0-1816 GCA_964358795.1 uncultured Vicinamibacterales bacterium | reverse complement strand
TCCGACTGCAGGCTCCAGACTGATCTCACGGTGGCGGGCACCGTACCGGCGAGTCAGGCCGTGACACCCCGCTTGCCCCGAACATCTCATGTACTACCTACCCGCACCCCGGAGTGCACCCCGGATGCGTAGCGCCGTCGCGTGGCAGTCTGGTAGCATGTTGGCCATGCCTATTCCATTCACCCGCTCGACTGGCTGGCGTGCCATCTCGATCGCCGCCACCCTGCTCGCCTCCTTGTCCCTGACTGGCGCGCAGGCGCCCGTTCCGTCCTACGATGTGCTGATTGCCGGGGGCCGCGTGGTCGATGGCACCGGCGCGCCCTGGTTCCGTGGCGATGTGGCGCTGACGGGCGATCGGATCGTGGCGATTGGCGATCTGCGCGGGCGCCCGGCCCGCGTGCGGGTCGATGCCACGGGCCTGATCGTGGCGCCGGGATTCATCGACATGCTGGGCCAGTCCGAGTTCAACGTGCTGGTGGACGGTCGCGCTGCATCGAAGATCACGCAGGGCGTCACAACGGAGATTACCGGCGAGGGCGTGTCGATTGCGCCCGTGAACGATCGCATGATCCAGGCCGCCAAGCCCGGATGGGATCACTTTGGGGTCGTGCAGGACTTCACGACGCTGGCCGGCTACTTCACGCGCCTGGAAACGCGATCGAAACCCGCCATCAACATCGGCACCTTCGTTGGGCTGGGCGGCGTGCGCGATTTCGTTATCGGTCGCGACAACAAGCCGGCCACGGCAGCCGACCTGGAGCAGATGAAGAAGCTGGTTGCAGACGCCATGGAACAGGGGGCGCTGGGCCTCAGCAGCTCACTGCAGTACGTGCCCGATCGATACGCCAGCGTGGACGAAACCGTCGAATTGGCCCGAGTCGCCCGTCGCTACGGAGGCGTGTATCTGACTCATCAGCGCT
Organism: uncultured Vicinamibacterales bacterium; assembly: GCA_964358795.1. Taxonomy (GTDB): domain Bacteria; phylum Acidobacteriota; class Vicinamibacteria; order Vicinamibacterales; family JAKQTR01; genus CAYHRK01. Next base: position 896 of record CAYHRK010000548.1, on the reverse strand, counting down.
CCGAAAGCGGCGCGATCTTCGAATCGATGGACGAAGCGTTTCAGGTCGCCGAGCGCGCGCAAATCCCCACCGAGATCTGGCACCTGAAGACCGCTTACAAGGCCAATTGGGGCAGGATGCCCGACGTGCTGAAGCGGATCGAGGCGGCACGCGCACGGGGTCTCGACGTGTCCGCCAACCAGTATCCCTACACCCGCGCCTCGAACGATCTGGATTCGTGCCTGCCGCTGTGGGTGCGTGAGGGTACCGACGAGCAGATGATTGCGCGACTCAAGGACCCGTCCCTGCGGGAACGGATCAAGAAGGAAATGGACGATCCCAACGTGACCGGGTGGGAGAACCAGTGGTACGGATCTGGCGGCGCCGATGGCGTGATGGTGGCGTCGGTGCTGAACAAGGATCTGCGCAAGTACGAAGGCATGACGCTGACCCAGGTCGGGCAGGCCATGGGCAAGGATGCGCGCGACGCGCTGATGGATCTGGTGATCGCCGATCAGGGTCAGACCGCCTGCATCATCTCGATCATGACCGAAGACGATGTGCGGACCGCGTTGAAGCATCCACTGGTCTCGATCGACACCGACTCTGGCGCCAAGGCGGAAGACGGTCGGCTGTCTGAATCAAGGTCGCACCCGCGCGCCTGGGGAACGTTCGCGCGCATCCTCGGCAAGTACGTGCGCGAGGAGAAACTGCTGACGCTCGAAGAGGCCGTTCGCAAGATGACCTCGCGGCCCGCCGCACGGGTCGGCCTGTTGGATCGCGGCATCCTGCGCCCCGGCATGGCGGCAGACATCACCGTGTTCGACCCAATGACGATCCGCGACGTGTCGACCTTCGAGGACCCGAACCACTACTCGGTCGGGGTGAAGCACGTGTTCGTGAACGGGCGGGCCGTC
>CAYHRK010000547.1:0-1824 GCA_964358795.1 uncultured Vicinamibacterales bacterium | reverse complement strand
GGGAGCGGAAGCGACCCGCCCAAAGGCCCCGCGCTCGCGCTTGGGGTTCTGATCTGCGTTGCAGTATCACGCACGGTTACCTAGAATCATCCCACGGTCGGACAGCATTTCCTCTGACCGGCCGACGCGAAAGGAGTGGCCAGTGTTGAAGGACATGTTCGAGCGGCAGGGGCAGTTGAACCAACGCATCGGGTACGACACGAAGTCGCTGCGTGAACGGTTCGATCCGCTTACCGCGGGCCAGTGGCTCAACGACTACCTCATCGCCGCGGGAAACGAGCTGGAGGAGCTGCGCGACTGCACGTTCTGGAAGCATTGGTGCTCGGAAGCCCAACAAGGGCAGCGCTTCGCCATCCACAACCTGCAGAACGCCCGCGTGGAGGTGATCGACCTGTTGTTCTTCTGGATCAGCATGGCCCAGTGCGTGGGGTTGAACGCGGACGACGTGTACGAATTGTACCTGAAGAAACTCAACGTGAACCACGCTCGCCAGGACGGCGAGTACTCGATGAAGACCAAGACCGAGGCGGACAATAAGAACATCAAGGTCGGCAAGGCGTAGCCGCGAGGTAAGCGCCTATCCCGGTAGGCAGTGGGGCACGGGTTTCCAACCCGTGAGTGAACCGGTTGGAAACCGGCCCCACACCCTCGCGGCAGAGACAGCTTCTTATGCAGCCCGAATCAGCCGAGCGACTGTTTCGTAACGTCGTAGCCTACGCCGCCGACGGCATCGTGGTCATCGACCAGCGCGGGATCGTCCACACCTTCAACCGAGCGGCGGAAGAGATGTTTCGCCATCGAGCGGACGAGGTCGTGGGGCGGAACGTTTCGATGCTGATGCCCGCGCCCTACCGTGAAGAACACGACTCGTACCTTCAGCGATTCCTCGACACTCGAATCCCCAGAATCATTGGGGTCCAGCACGAGGTGTTCGGCCTCCGCAGCGACGGAACGACGTTCCCGATGGAGTTGCACGTCAGCGAGGTTCGCGACGGCGACGAGCTGCTCTTTTGCGGCATTGTAACCGACGTCAGCGAGCGACAACGAATCGAGAAGGAAGTGCGGGCGCGAGTGCGGCAGCAGGCCGCGGTTGCGGACCTCGGACGTGCGGCGCTCGCCGGCGCCGACATGGACGCGCTGTGCGATCAGGCGTGTCGCCAGGTCGCCGAGGCGTTGGATGTAGAGTACGCGAAGGTGCTGGAGCTGCTCCCCGACCTTCGGCGGATGCTGCTACGTAGCGGGGTCGGGTGGCGGGGGGGTCTGGTCGGGGAGGCAACGGTCGACGCGGACGTCGATTCGCAGGCCGGTTTCACGCTGCTGAGTTCCGGTCCCGTCATCGTCGCGGACCTTCGCACGGAGACGCGTTTTCACGGGCCGCCGCTTCTCCTCGAGCACGGAGTGGGGAGCGGCGTCAGCGTGGTGATCCAGGGTCCCGAGCGACCCTTCGGAGTGTTGGGCGCGCACACTTCGCGCCAACGCCGGTTCACCGACGAAGATGTCAACTTTCTTCAGGCCGTGGCCAACGTCCTCGCCGAGGCGCACCGGGGCCGTCTTGCCGAGGAAGCCTTGCGCGCCGCGGAGAACCGCTACCGCGCCCTTTTTGAACATACGCCCTGTTCCGTCTGGGCCGTCGACCCTGCCGATGGAAGTTTCCTCGATTTCAATGAGGCTGCTCACCGGTCCCTCGGATACACCCGCGCCGAATTCGCCAATCTGACCGTCCCGGACATCGAATCCCGTGAAACCCGAGACCAGGTCGCCTCGCACACCCAACGGATCATGGAAACGGGCTACGACGAGTTTGAGAGCGAGCACAAAACCAAG
>CAYHRK010000546.1:0-1829 GCA_964358795.1 uncultured Vicinamibacterales bacterium | reverse complement strand
GGGCATTCGCTGACCGACCTTGAAGCGGCCGCCGATGGCATCATCGACAGACTGAAGGCCGACGGGCCCACCGCCCAGGAGATTCAGAAAGCCACGGCTGGCGAGGAACTGGCATTCGTGCGTGGGCTCGAATCGAACCTCGGCAAGGCGATGCGACTGTCGGACGGCGCGGGGTTCCACGGCAATCCCGGCCACTTCCGGACCGACTATCAGAAATCGCTCGCGGTCACGGCAGCGGACGTCAAGCGCGTGGTCAACAAGTACCTCACGCAGGGGCGCGTCGTCTTGAGCGTCGTCCCGATGGGAAAACTCGATCAGGCCTCCAAGCCCGCTCTGAGCAAGAAGGTCACTGGCGACACCATGCCACGTCCGGAGGTGCAGCGATGAGCCCGCATGTGAAACCGGTTCTGGGCATCTGCGTGATGCTGGCGCTTGTGTCGCTGCCGGTCCTGGCGCAGCAAAAGCTGGACCGCGCCAAAGTCCCGCCTCCGGGCCCGACTCCCGTGCTGCGTGTCCCCACGTGGACGACGGCCACGCTGGCGAATGGGGCCGAACTGATCGTCTCGGAGAAGCACGATTTGCCGCTGGTGTCGTTCTCGATCACGCTGCTGGGCGGTGCGGATCAGTTCGAGCCGGCCGGCCGGCGCGGGTTGGCGAGCATCACGGCGTCCATGATGAGCGAAGGCACGACGTCGCGTGACGGCGAGGCGCTGTCGAATGCGCTGCAACTGCTCGGCACATCGGTCGCGACCGGTATTGGCGGCGAATCCGGCTCGATGGGGTTCATTTCGACCACCGGCAAGTTCGCGTCCACCCTCGACCTCCTGGCCGACATGCTCCTGCATCCCACGTTTCCCGCCGATGCGCTGGAGCGGCTCCGTGCGCAGCGATTGGTGGCCCTGAATCAGGCCAAGGCGCAGCCGGGGGCCATCGCGGGCCGCGTGTTTCCGAAGATCCTCTACGGCACGGCGCACCCGTTCGGCCAACTGGCGACGGAGGAGTCGTTCAAGGCGATCGCGCGTGACGATGTGGTTGCGCTGCACAAGGCGTATTTCCAGCCCGGCCGCGCCCTCATCGTCGTGACGGGCGATGTGAGCGCCTCGGCGGTGAAGGCCACCGTCGGTCGGGCGCTGGCGGCTTGGCCGGCGGGCGGTACCAAGCCGGCCTTCACGTATCCGGCACTGTCGCCGCGGCTGGCTGCAACGATCTATCTGGTCGATAAGCCTGGCGCCGCCCAGTCGACGTTCGCCATCGGCAATCCCGGCCCGCCGCGCAGCACGCCCGACTACTACGCGCTTCAGGTGATGAACACAATGCTCGGCGGGCTGTTCCAGTCTCGTCTGAACGCCAACATCCGCGAGGAGAAGGGCTACAGTTACGGCGTCAGTTCGTCGTTCGCGTTCGGCAAGGGCCCGGGCGCGTTTCGGGCGGGTGGCGACATCGTGTCAGCCAAGAGCGACGTGGCGCTGGTCGAGTTCATGAAGGAGCTGCGCGGCATCGCCGGCAGCCGGCCGGTGACCGACGAGGAACTGGCCACCGCCAGGGATGCGCTGGTGCAGCGGCTGCCCGGCACCTTCGCCTCGGTGGGCGGCATCAACGGGGCCATCGGCGCGCTGTGGACGCAGGGGCTGCCCAGCGACTACTACCATCAATACGGGAAGGCGATCGCGGCCGTCACCAAGGACGACGTGCTGCGCGTCGCAAGGCAGTACATCGATCTCGACCACCTGGCCATCGTCATCGTCGGGGATCGCGCCACCATCGAGGCACCGCTGAAGGCCACTGGCATTGCCCCAATCGTCAACCTGGACATCGAGGGCAACCCGCAG
>CAYHRK010000545.1:0-1835 GCA_964358795.1 uncultured Vicinamibacterales bacterium | reverse complement strand
CTCCGGGATTAGAACTGTCAGGAGGAGCCGCTACGGCTGGATCGTTTGCCAAGACAGCATTTCTTGTACTTCTGGCCGCTGCCGCAGGGACACGGATCGTTGCGACCCGCATCGGGGGAAGCCCTCAAATCCGCGGATGTCACCAATTGCATCAGCCGCTCGGGCGGCTGACCGGCTTGCTCTAGAGAGGCCATCTGAAGCATGTACGGCAGGCTGTGGGTGAAGAAGCGCTTGAATCCCGCACACAGGTAATTCAGACCCTCCTCACCGTCCGGAGTCCTCGTGAAGCGGTCTTTCGGGCACCCGCCGTTACACATGGCCCGGACCTCGCACATCCGGCAATAGCGGGGTAAGGTATCCCGTTTGGCCTGCCCGAAAGATCTTTGCGCTGGACTTTCGAGCAGTTCCACCAACGGCGTCTCGTAGATGTTCCCCAGGCGGTGGTGCGTGTCAACGTAATGATCGCAACAGTAGAAGTCGCCATTGTGTTCGACGACGGGAATGTCACCGCAGGTCTCCCGAAAGATGCACAGCGAATGCTCCAGCCTGCGCGCCGGCCTGGCGGCTTCCTCGAATATCTGCACGGTGATCCGCCCGATATCCTGCCGCACCCACTCGTCGAAGATGGTGCAGAGAAAGATGCCAAACGCTTCGGCCGGCACCGTGTGCGGGCTCACCGTGCGAAGGGCATCGGGCGTCGGCTCGACCACGGGAAGAAATCCCACATATCGCGCGCCGATCTCCTTGAGAAACCGGTACACCAGCGTGGGGTGATGGACGCTCTGATCATGGACCACGCACAGGATGTCGCACGGGATTCTGTACCGGCGCAGGAGCTTGAACGCGCGCATCGTCTGCTTGTGGGATGGTTTCTGGCCCTTGGTCACGCGGTACCGGTCGTGCAGTTCCGGCGGACCGTCTAGGCTCAGGCCGACGCTGAAGCGCTCCGCTGACAGGAAACGGCACCATTCCTCATCGAGCAGGATCCCGTTGGTCTGCATGCCATTGTTGATGCGCGAGTCGGGTCGCTGGTGCTTGCGCTGCTGAGCAACAATCTTGCGGAAGTAGTCCAGGCCGAGGACAGTGGGCTCTCCGCCATGCCAGGAGAAGTTGACGGTCCGGCCGGGGCACGCGTCGATGTGCTGGACGATGTATTCCTCCAGGAGGCTGTCGGGCATGCGAAACGACTCGTCTTCTGGATAGAGATGCTGCGTCTTCAGGTAGTAGCAATAGCGGCATTCCAGGTTGCAGATGGCGCCGGCCGGTTTCACGAACACCTGAAATTCGTGGGAAGCCTTGGCCATACCCGGTCCTCACGCCATGACCCTTGTCGAGCAGCCGTTTGGCCGTCTGGCTGCCCATGACGTCAAGCCCAACGAAGCCCAAAAGCCCAGTCCGGACGGACGACGTGGATTCGAGACCGTCTGACCCCAAACCGCACTACTGGACTAACCACTATACCACCAAGCCACTGGCACCATATGCATGGCCTCTTGACAAGGTCACGTGTTATGGTGGTAAAGTGGCCTGACCAATCCAGCGGCTTTCGACTTCCCCAGCCTCGGAGGTCCGGCGATGAAGACCAGATTCATCGTGTTCGTCGTTGGGTTCACGTGCGTCGCGGGCGCCTTCCTTCTTATCCGTAGCGAGGCCCGTGCGCCATCCCCAGCCACGGCCGTGCAGGCTCGTGGCGTCGCGGGAGCCGCGCCGGCCGAGATCGAGCCACCGCACGGCTTCGTCATTACCAAGACCCTCCCCGGGTCGGCGATTCCCGTCGACCTCACGTTTGTCTACGCGCGGGACGAGATCTACGTGCCCATCGGCATCCGCAAGCC
>CAYHRK010000544.1:0-1850 GCA_964358795.1 uncultured Vicinamibacterales bacterium | reverse complement strand
GACTACGACCGCGAGAAGATGCAGGAGCGGCTGGCCAAGCTTGCGGGCGGCGTGGCGGTGATCAAAGTCGGCGCGGCCACCGAGACCGAGATGAAGGAGAAGAAGGCGCGTGTCGAGGATGCGATGCACGCGACCAAGGCCGCCGTGGAAGAGGGCATCGTGCCCGGCGGCGGCGTGGCGCTGATTCGTGCGATCAAGGCGCTGGACGGCTTCAAGGCCGAGGGCGACCAGATGGTCGGCGTCAACCTCGTGCGCAAGTGCCTCGAGGAGCCACTTCGCTGGATCGCCCAGAACGCGGGCCAGGAAGGCTCCATCGTCGTTCAGAAGGTCAAGGAAGGATCCGACGACTTCGGGTTCAACGCGGCGACCGAGATCTACGAGCCGCTGGTGGCGGCTGGCGTCATCGACCCGACGAAGGTCGTTCGCTCGGCACTGCAGAACGCGTCATCGATCGCGTCGCTGCTGCTGACTACCGAAGCCATGGTGTGCGAGATTCCTGAAGAGAAGAAGGAACCAGCGATGGGACCGGGCGGCGGCGGCATGGGTGGGATGTACTAGGGATTAGGGATTGGGGACTCCGCGCCAGGCGCTGATTCCCGATCTCGGGTCACAACACGAAAGGCCCGGTGGGTGCAGACCCGCCGGGCCTTTCGTGTATGGTCTGGCCTTGCTAATCCCGAATCCCTGGTCTCTATCGAAGCGTAAACGTCAGCTCGATGGTCACGAGCACGGGAACCGGCTGTCCAAAACGCTTGCCCGGGATGAATTTCCACTGCCGGGCCGCTTTCACAGCTTCCTGGTCGAGGCCGAACGTCGAGTCGAGCGAGCGCACTATTTCGCACTCGCCCACATTGCCGTCCGCCTGCACCACGCAGTCCAGCACTGCGGTTCCCTGAATCTTCGCTCGCATGGCATCGGCGGTGTATTGGGGCTTCACTGCCCGCAACTGGCGCGGCAGTTCAATCCCGGCGCCCGGCCGGTACGCGCCGCCCCCGCTGCCGCCGCCCCACCCGGGCCCGAGTCCCGAACCAGATCCCGAACCGATGCCAGTCCCGCTGCCCGTCCCAGCGCCGCCTCCACTGCCTGGTCCCAGAGAACTCGAGGCCGCGGAGGTGTCGATGATACCGGCCAGCGTCTGCTCTGCCGAGGCCAACGTCAACGCCGGGATGTTGAATTCCTGTTTCGGTAGCACGTCTTCCGGGTTTCTGAACGGCTGGATCTCGGGCGGCTTGGCCACCGGCACCGTAAGCTTCTCCTTGCCTGGCAGTTCGGCCGTGCGAGGCGGCTCCGGCATGCGGTTGCCGCCACCCCCCCCGCCGCCGCCAGATCCTGGCGCGGTCGTCCAGATGATGTCCTTGTTGATATTATCGACCGCGTTTCGCAGATCCAAAGGACCCGACGCCGGAAGCCACGCCGCCAGCGCCAACACCAGGATGATCCCGAGCGCATGGAACGCACCGGAAAACCCCATGGCGCTCGACATGCGGGGAGCCTGCGTCTCGAACGAGAACAGCACTTCCCCCGGGTGCATGTGTTCGAGATGCACCGACAGGTGTCCGACCGCTCCGGAGGGCGGCTTGCCGGTAGCCTCAGTTTCGGTCATGGGCTGACACTTCGTGATTCTTCATTGTCTCGCGTCGGCCGTCTTGAGGCAACTGCAAGAGTCTTACCAAGCACCGGCACCAGGAATTACGCGCTCGACCGCCTGTCTGTTTACTTCGTGTGACAGAAACGGCCTCTCTCGCAGTCGCCCGGCGGTGACAGTGGCTACCCTATAAGACGTCGGCGGCGGGGACTTAGTACCCCGTTTCCGAATTACGGCGACGTATTCCTTGCGGGGCATCCCGCCT
>CAYHRK010000543.1:0-1852 GCA_964358795.1 uncultured Vicinamibacterales bacterium | reverse complement strand
AAGACGAACCAGAAGGCGAACGCCACGGGCGGCACGAGCAACGGGTGGCTGGCGAGAGCCGACACGAGAAACGCCACCAGTCCTGCCCCGGCACCTGCGACTATGGCGGAGTTGAGCGACCCGCGGGCCTTCGATGCGATGCGGCCAGCCGACGCCAGCAGCCACAAGAACGCAGCCAACCCAGCCACGCCAAGCTCGGCAGCAACTTGCGCGAAGTTGTTGTGGGCGTTTTCGTACACATATTTCTGAGCGAGCTCCGCGGGCATGAACTGGATGGACTGTGACAGGTACTGACCGACGCCAACGCCAAGCAGTGGCGCCGTCTTCCACATGCTCCAACTGGTTTCCAGGAACAACCAGCGCACGCGAAGCGACACGAGTCCGGTCTGGTCTCGCGGCGTCCCCGACAGATCCTCTGTTTTCGGAAGCAGCGTTAGCGATGCCGCCACAACCGCGACGACGCCGATAGCGACGATGACAGCGATTCTCCAGATGGGCCAGCCGCGCGCGCGCACCAGCCGGGCCAGTTGCCAGAACCCGACTGCCGCGACCGCCGCCAGTGCGCCACGCGACCCGGTAAGCCAGAATCCCGCGGTAGTCACCAGCAGGGCCACGGCCCACCACACGCGTTCAAGCCGGCGGCTCTCCACCATCTCTGCCACCACCACGCCCATGAACAGCGCGAAGTACGATGCGGCCGCATTCATGTCGGACACGAAGTAGCTGAGTCGAGTACCCGTCAGCAGTTCCGCCATCGATCCCCACCGCCGATCGGTCAGGAGCAGGCCCTGTCCCAGACGAAACAGGCTGAGCGACGCGCACGCTACGGCGGTGATGGCGCCAATGCGGAGGAGTTGGCGCGGCAGGGCGGGGCGCGTTTCTGAGAGCACCAGAATGGCGGCCACCAGTCCGAGGCCTTCCATCAGCAGGGCCGCGGCGGGCAACGCGTCTGGGTCGAAGCCGGGATTGCTGACGTATTGGGTGGTGAGCGTCCGGGCAATCTCCACAAGGCCTGGCCACAGGTTGCCTGGTGCCGGGATGACAAGCAGTTCCACGGCCAGTGAGGCCAGCACGACCGCGCCAAAGATCCACAGCGGCGCGGCGAGTTGTGGCGCGCGGATGGGTGTGGTGTGCTTCGACACGACGCGTCGAAGCAACCAGCCGGCAAGAAATGCCAGCACGATCGCTTCGGCCATCCGCGGGAGCGGGTTGCGCGTGAGGACGATGACCGCGCCAATTTGGAGCGGGGCGAAGGCGGCCACCACAAGGAGGCCGTCGGCGGGCCGGACCAAGCTGAGGACAAGAACGCCGGCCAGAAACACCTGCGTGCGCCAGGTGACCTCTGGCCCCATCCACGCCGAGGCGAACAGCGTGGACACGGCGACGAGGGCCAACAGAGCCAGGACACGCGCGCGAGTAGCAGGTGTGATGCGCGACAACGACTACGATGATAATCCGGCAGGAACTCCGAAGGAAGCGGCGATGAGGTCGCGCAGTGCAGCCACGGATTCCGCCTGGTTCACGGCCATGCGCAGATGCGAGCCGTTGTCGAAACCTTTCGTGTACCAACCGCACAAGGCCCGGAGCTTATTGACTACCCAGCGGTCGTTCGACCCACGGGCCAAAGCCTCGGGGCTTCGATGGATGGGCAGTTGCGCGAGCATGTCGATGTACTCGAGCAGGAAATGGCCTCGATCCTCAAGCGTGACAGCCCGCATCGGCCGATTCGCCAGCAGGTCCGCTGCCTGCGCGAACAGCCAGGGATTGCGAAGGATGCCGCGGCCCACCAGCACGCCGGCGAGTGGCGAGTTCGTCAGGCGCGCGAGGATCTGTGCTGGTTCCAGCAGGTCGC
>CAYHRK010000542.1:0-1855 GCA_964358795.1 uncultured Vicinamibacterales bacterium | reverse complement strand
GGATAGGCCTTGCGCAACCGATCGAATTGCCGCCCGCGGTCAGACGCCGTCATCTGCGCCGTTTGTCTGAATGCGTCGTCGTCTCGCAGAATCGGATAGATCCGTGTGACCGCTTCGGCCAACACCTGTTGGTCTGCCCGACCACACGCGTCGAGATCAAGGTGCGGGACCTCGGCCGTTGGGAACGCGGCCGCCACGTCCCACGTGGGCCGTTGACCCAGGAAACGGCAGGCGGCCTGGTACACCATGTCGGTGCCGTTCAGCTTTCCTTCGAGCGAGTAGCCGGCGATGTGCGGCGTGGCGATGTTGACTCGCTCCACAAGCCGGCCGTCGACCTCCGGTTCGTGATCCCACACATCGAGCAACACCGCCCCCAGCCGGCCGCCGTCCAGCGCGTGGTGCAGTAATGCCTCGTCCACCACCTCGCCGCGTCCAGCGTTGCAGAACCACGCGCCCGGTTTGAGGCGCGAGAAGAACGACTCGCCGATCAGCCGGAAGGTCGGGTCCGGACCGTCGAGCGTCAGCGGGGTGTGGCAGGTGACGATGTCGCAGTGGAGCAACTCGTGGAGCGGACGATACGCGAGGTTGCCCGTCTCGCGCGCCTTGGGCGGATCGTTCAGCACAGGCATCATGCCGAGCGCTCGGGCCTTCTCCACCACCAGACTTCCCACGTGGCCAACACCCACCACGCCTACTCGGCGACCGCGAAGCGTTTCGCCGGCGCGCTCGGCCACCGCCAGCCACGCCGCGGTCATGTACTCGGCTACCGCATTGGCGTTGCAGCCCAGCGCCGCGTAGAACGTAATGCCCAGGCGTTCGAGATCGGGCACAACGACATGGTCCGAGCCCGATGTGGCCGTGCCCACAAACCGGACGCGCGTGCCTTCAAGCAGCGCGGCGTCCACACGTGTAATGGATCGGACAATCAGGACGTCGGCCCTCGTCACGTCTGCGCGGGTGATCCGGCGCCCGTGCATCAGCCGCACATCGCCGAGCGTGCTGAACGCTTCGTGCGCGAACGGGATGTTCTCGTCGGCGACAATAGTGGGGCCGGCCATGCTACGAATCACTTGTCCAGAGCCGCCATTGCCGAGGCCGGGTATCGCAATCCGGCCGTGGCACCCTTCGGCATGGCCTCGTCGATGCGGCGCAAGTCGTCTGCCGACACGTGCACGTCGACGGCCCTGACGTTTTCCTCCAGGTAGGTCCGCCGCTTGGTGCCGGGAATCGGCACCATGTCTTCACCTTGTGCCAGCACCCATGCCAGCGCCAGTTGCGCGGCGGTCGCGCCCTTCTGGCGGGCGATCTCGCGGATGCGATCGACCATGATTTGGTTCTTCGCGAAGTTCTCGCCCTGGAACCGGGGCTGCATGCGTCTGGTGTCGTCTGGCAGCACGTCCTCTTCGCGCGAGAAGCGGCCGGTCAGGAATCCGCGTCCGAGCGGGCTGTAGGGAACAAAGCCGATCCCCAGTTCGCGGATCGTCGCCAGGATCTCGTCTTCCGGGTCGCGGCTCCACAGCGAGTACTCGGTTTGGAGCGCCGAAATGGGATGCACGCCGTGTGCCCGGCGTATCGTGGCGGGCGCGGCTTCAGACAGGCCGAGGTACCGGATCTTGCCTTCACCGACCAACTGCGCCATCGTGCCCACCGTGTCTTCGATGGGCGTCTGCGGATCCACCCGGTGCTGATAGTACAGGTCGATATGGTCCACGCCCAGGCGCCGCAAGGACGCGTCGCAGCACGCGCGCACGTATTCCGGCCTGCCGTTCACGCCGAGCCACGCGCCGTCCTGGCCTCTCACGTTGCCAAACTTCGTCGCCAGCACCACCTGGTGTCGCCGGCCGCGCAGGAACCG
>CAYHRK010000541.1:0-1858 GCA_964358795.1 uncultured Vicinamibacterales bacterium | reverse complement strand
TGTTGTCGTTCATCATCCCCGCACATGACGAAGAATCGGGGATCGAAACCACGATTCGATGTGTGCGGGATTCCGCCAGCACCGCGGGCGTCCCCTACGAGGTCATCGTTGTCGATGATGGCTCCGCTGACCGGACTGGCGCAGTGGCCGCCTCCGCCGGCGCTCAGGTGCTGAGAACGGAGAGCCGCCAGATTGCGGCGGCGCGCAATGCCGGCGCTGCAGCGGCCCGTGGAGACATCCTCGTCTTTGTCGATGCCGACACGCTGATTCATGCCGCCGTCGTTCGCGCCGTGGTCGCGACGATTCGCGATGGTGCCGTTGGCGGCGGCGTCGGCGTCCGGTTTGACGAGCCCATTCCGGTGTACGTCAAGGTGGCCGCACCCGCCTTCGCGTGGCTGATGCGGCACGTTCGGCTGGCCTACGGCTGCTTCCTGTTCTGCACGCGTCGCGCGTTCGATGCGGCCGGGGGCTTCGATGAACGTCTGTTCGCGTCAGAAGAGATCGCGCTGAGCCTGGCGCTGAAGCGACAGGGACCATTCACGATTCTGCGCGACACCGTGCTCTCGTCTGGCCGGAAGTTCCGGACCTACACCGTCCCGGAAATACTGCGCCGTCTGGTCCGACTTGCCTGGGCCGGGACCGGGGCGCTCGGCGATCGACGGCTGCTCGACTTCTGGTACGCCCCGCGGCGCAAAGATCCTTCGTAGCCGCGTTTTCTTAGAAAGGCGAGCGTCATGCAGGCTCCCGAACCCAGCACGTCGCGCCCCGCCACGCCGGTGACGGGCGCCTCCGGGTTGTCGCGCAAAGCCGCCGCGTACGGCCTGTCGGTGATGACGCTGCTGAACTTTGTGAACTACATCGACCGCTACGTCCTGCCGGCGGTCGGGCCCAAGATCAAAGAAGAGTTGTCGCTCAGCGATGCGCAGTTGGGTTTCCTGGGCAGCGCCTTTCTGTTCTCGTACCTGCTGACGTCGCCCATCTTCGGGTACCTGGGCGATCGCCTCTCTCGCACGCGCCTGATGGCCCTGGGCGTGGGCATCTGGAGCCTGGCTACGGCCGGGGCCGGCCTTGCGAAGAACTTCGTGCAGATGTTCCTGGCACGCGGGGCCGTCGGCGTGGGCGAGGCGTCCTACGCGTCGATATCGCCGGCGCTCATTTCCGACTACTACCCGCCCGAGCGGCGCGGCCGCGTGTTTGCGATCTTCTACCTCGCGATTCCCGTCGGCAGTGCCGTGGGCTACCTGCTCGGCGGCTTTCTTGAACAGCATTTTGGCTGGCGGGCGGCCTTCTTCGCCGTGGGCCTGCCTGGCGTGGCGCTGGCGCTGCTTGCCCTGACGGCGCCGGACCCCCCGCGCGGCATCAACGACCAACCCGACCAGAAGCCCGACCCCAAGGCTCCTCCCGCGTCCTACCTGCAGACGCTGCTCGTGTTGGGGCGCAACCGCCAATACGTCCTGGCGGTGCTCGGCTACGCCGCCTACACGTTTGCGGTCGGCGGCTTTTCGTTCTGGGTTCCGATCTACCTCAACCGCGAACTGGGACTGACGCTGGCGCGGGCCGACTTCCTGGTTGGCATCATCACGGTGGCCGCCGGCATCCTGGGCACGTTCACCGGCGGGTATCTCGCCGATCTGCTGGCGAAGCGGATGCGCCAGGCGTACCTCTATCTGTCGGGTTGGTCGATGCTGGTCGCCATTCCAGTGGCGTGGATTGCGCTGTCGTCCAGAACGCCAGCCGTCTACATCAGCGCGTTGTTTGCCGCCGAGTTCCTGGTGTTCCTCAGCACGGGCCCCATCAACGTCGTGCTGGTGAGCGTGGTGCCGGTGGCGATTCGCGCCACGGCCATGGCCGTCAGCAT
>CAYHRK010000540.1:0-1864 GCA_964358795.1 uncultured Vicinamibacterales bacterium | reverse complement strand
TAGTCGTTGACCTTGCTGGTCGCCACGACGCCAACGATCGACAGCCACTCTTCGCCGCCCATGTTGAGGCGCGCGCCGATGGCCACCCGGCCGGCCAGGTACCGCCGCACAAAGGCCTCGTTGACCACGACCACCGGCGCGTTGTCGCTCACGTCGGCGTCGCTGATGCCGCGCCCTTCGATCAGCCTGATGCCCGTGGTCCGGAAGTAATCACCAGCCACGTCGTTGTGGCTGACGTGCATGTTCTCGTTCGGCCGCGGCGCGTAGCCCTCGATGCGCGTCCCGGTGGAACTGATGGGGCCGGGACCGAGCACTACGCTTCGGGCCACTGATGCCGCTTCGACCCCCGGCAGGGCCCGCACGCGCTCCAGCAGGCCGCGCACCACGGACACCTGCACGCTGTCATTGGCGATGCCCGTCAGCCGCAGGTCCGTGCCGACCAGCAGCACGCGGTCGATGCCGTTCATGCCGGTGTCTACGGACCGGTACCCGTCCAGGCTGCGCACGAACAGGCCCGCCGACACCAGCGTCACCAGCGACAAAGCCACCTGCGTCACCACCAGAGCGGCCTGGAGCCGCCCACGGCCGCCGGCACCTTCGCCGATCTCGTCCTTCAGCGTGGTCACGAGGTCCGGCCTCGAGGCCTGGAGCGCCGGCACGAGCCCGAAGGCCATCGCGGTGGCGGCCGTGACGACGGTGGCGAACACCAGCACCCGGCCGTCCAGTCGGAAGTCGAGGCCGACCGGGTACGGAACCGCCGGCAACAGCGCGAGCATCGCGTCACGGCCCCAGAACGTCACCACCAGGCCGAACGCGCCCGCCAGAACGGCCAGCGCCATGCTCTCGGTCAGCAGCTGCCGCACCAGCCGGTAGCGCGAGGCGCCAACGGCCAGCCGCACGGCGACTTCGCGGCGCCGCGCCACGGCTCTCGCCAGCAGGAGGTTGGCCACGTTGGCGCAGGCGATGAGCAGCACCAGCCCCGCCACCGCCAGCAGAGCGCCGAGTAGCGGCCGCATGGCGCCGGGAGCGTCGACGGCGTTGTGGGGCCGCACCACGGCCCCGAGGGGCTCGGCCAGGCCTGCTGCCGCTCCGGCTCTCAGCGCCAGAGGTTCGATTTCGGCCGCTGCCTGCGCCACCGTCGCTTCCGGCTTCAACCGGCCGACCACTTCAATCGAACGCCGTTGCCGATCCTGGAGGAACTGCGCGCCGTCGGGCGTGAGAAGTGGGATCGTGGTCATCGGCACATACAGATTCAAGCTCAGCCCGATATAGGTGCCGCCGAAGCGCGGCGCCGCGACCCCCACGATGGTGAAGGCCGCCCCGTTGAGCGTGATGTTCCGGCCGATGACGCTGGAATCGCCGGCAAAGCGGCGCTGCCAGAAGCCGTGTCCCAGTACGGCCACGGGCGCGCGGCGCTGCTCGTCCTCCATGCGAAGGACGCGGCCCAGCGCGGCCCGCACGTGCAGATCCTCGAAGTAGTTGCCCGAGACCAGCATGCCCCAGGCGCGTTCCGTCGGCCCGGGACCATCCCGGAGCCCCAGCTGCATCATGTCCCAAGCGGCCAGGTCGACGCTCCGCGCCCCTGCGCGCCAGTCCTCGAAGTCCGGCCACGACACGGACCAGGTGCCGCCGCCGGGCGCCCGGGTATGGGCGACGACCAGCCGGTCCCACCCGGGCACTGCGGGGAGCGGGTTCAGCACGAAGCCCTGGAGCCACGTGAACACCGTCGAGGTGGCCCCGATGCCGAGTCCCAGCGACAGGACAGCGATCAGCGTCAGCGCGGGCTGCCGCGCGAACGTCCGGGCCGCGAAGCGGAGGTCCTGCAGCAGCGCCTCCATCACGCCACACCCTCTTCCATGCGCTC
>CAYHRK010000539.1:0-1868 GCA_964358795.1 uncultured Vicinamibacterales bacterium | reverse complement strand
GTCTAGGCGACACCCTACGGGCGCTCGTCAGACGTATCGGCGTGATGAAGGCCATGAGGCAGTGGCGCGTCGCAGAGGACGCTCGCATGAGCCAGGAGTCCCAGACGGCCGGCATCGTCGCGATGATTGCGGCGCTGCTGGTCCCCAGTTGATGAGTGCTCCCTCAAGTCCTGGCAGGACTTGGCGTACTCTCGGTCCTGAGCGCGGGCTGTCTGCTGTGGCTGGAACGATTGCAGCCGCTGTTTGCATCGCTCGCCGTGGCGGCGCTTGCCTATCAGGGGTGGCTGGTGTGGCAGCGGCCGCCGTGTCGGCGAACCAGGCGCATGCTCTTCATCCTGTGGGCCAGTCTCGGCACCAGTCTGCTGGTCCTGGCCGCGTGGGTCGTCTTATGGCTTCGTTACCGCTAATCTGCGGCCGCTCAACGACTTCCATGGGAATGTCGTTGGTCCTGCTGGTCCTTGCCACGACCTGCTCTTCACCCGGATCATCGCCCCATCGACAAGAAGGGGTGACGAAGGTGCTGGCGAACGTGCGAGGAATCACCTGACCTGCGTGCGCGGGGACCATGGAGGTTGCCCTGCGCCGGCGCCTGGAAGGCGTCGTCGACATTGCGATCAGCCAGAGCCGGCAAACGACCGAAGTGGAGTTCACGCAAGGGCCCCACGCCTTCTCGCCCCGCGCGTTCCGAGACGCTCTCGGGGAGGCGGGCGTAGAAGTCCTCAGGTTCGAGATCGAGGCGTGCGGCGTCATCGAGCAGAAGGACAACCAGCGTTGGCTGGCCGCAGGGAAGAACCGCTTCCTTCTGGTGGAGGAGGGCACGGCGTCCGGGCCCGTCGGAAAGGCCGTGTGTGTGTCCGGCCGCCTGAACGATCATTCCGCCCCCCACCGGTTGGAGATCATCGCCCTTGAGTTCGTGACCCACCGAGAGTCCCGGCCGTGCAGCATTGGATCCCTGATTCATCCCTGTTCTGCCCCGTGTCAGCGGACACCGGTCCCGCGGGTCCCCAGTGGCGTCGCGGTGATCCAGAGGACCCGTCCCCAGGGTCCGGGAACGCGCGCGATGTCGCCCGCGAGCGACCGCCCATGCGCCGATCGTCAGTGATGGATTCGCGTGAGCCCGTGGTCTGCTCCGGTCCGGGCGGCCCGTGCTGCGCTACGGCGACCAAGCCGACGATGAGCGACTACATCGACCGGGGGCTGCGCCGGGCCCGCAGTGCGACCCTGCCGATTGTGGGCGAAGCGCGGCACGACGACGCCGGGCGATTCGCCCGGTTCAGCCTGCGTGTGGACCATGGCGTGATCACGGGGGTGGCGTTCGAGGCGTCGGTGTGCATCACCCTCGTCGCCTACTGCGAGGTGCTGGCCGAGTGGGTGACGGGCCTGACGATTCCGGTGGCGGCGCGTCGGATTCGCCCCCTCGATCTCACCTCGGAGTTGCCGCTCGTCCCTGCCGACAAGCGCGATCTGGCCCTACTGGCATCGCAGGCGCTGATGACTACGGTCATACAGGCCACAAAGGAGGAACGCGTATGAAAATCGCCTACATTTTCGCGACCCAGCGCCACACGGTGTCCTACGTGCTCGGGAAGATGATCCTGCCGCAGCTCGAACAGGACCGCCACGGCGCGGATGTCGTCGGCATGTTCTTCTTCGAGGACAACACGTACGTGCTCGCCAAGGGGAATCCGATCGGCGAGCGCCTGCACGCCGTGGCGAAGAAGAAGGGCATCCTGCTCATGGGCTGCGACCAGTGCTGCTACGAGCGGGAGATCGCCGACAAGCTCTTCGATGGCGTGCCGGTTGGGTGCTTTCCCGATCTTTACGGGGCGCTGTCGGGCAACATGCCGGACCAGATCATCACGCTCTGA
>CAYHRK010000538.1:0-1891 GCA_964358795.1 uncultured Vicinamibacterales bacterium | reverse complement strand
GATTCGTGCCGTGGCCGATATCGTCAAGGAGCGGCTTGGCAGCCGCGTCAAGACCTCGACGTCGATTCGGTCCTGCGGGCGATGACTTCCGCCCTTCAACAAGACAAGCCCCGCCGCGTCGAGAAACGGGATTTCGGTCGCGCCGCTTCGAAACCAGCGGACATGATTGGCCAGGTCTTCGAAACGGTAGTCCATCATCACCGTGAAGATATCGAGCGGGAACTCCTCGATGATGCGGATGGCCCCCGGCTCAACCGGGAAATCGGCGACCGTCAGCTCGGCCGCGTGTCCGTCCCCGAATCCCTTCAACACATCCAGCATTTGTGCAAGATTCGCCGCCTCCGCCGACACCAGGATGTCGACGTCCTGTGTTGCGCGCACGTACCCATTGAACGCACACGCGACGCCGCCGACGGTCACGAAGCGAACCTTAGCCGCTGCGAGGTCGGCCAACAGTTTTTCGAATGGGTTCATCTCGCCGCTCTCTGTCCCACGCGCGCCCTGCGATGCGGCGCATGAATTCGTTCAGCCTCGCGAGCTGATCGAGGGGATTCCCATGTTTGATGTTGTTGCCGACCTGTTTTCTCGGCGCCGCGAAATGGTCCCGCTCGAAGCTCACGCCGTTTATTGTACCAGGTTAAGTCCGCCATGATCGCTGAGCATGATTGCCGTCTGTGCGGCGGCCTTGTCACGTAAGGTTCCGCTCAGGTGTGGTCGGGTTCAGCCTCCGTTCCGTCGGCCTCCCTCGCCGGGAGCGGCCCCCCTCTGTCCTCGCAAGGCCTCGGACATCTCCCCCGTTTCATCGGGGGAGTCCCCCCATTTCGATCGAGTAGGCGCCCCCCTCACGGAGGGCACCTCTCACAGAACCGTACTTGTGCTGTTCACATACGGCTCTTCGGGAACAACGGTTGTTACCCCGTCGAACAGCCTCATGGAGCCTCGATCATCCCGGCAACAACGTGAGTTGTGCCGAGGCGACAGTGGCCGCCCAGGTTGGCCGGAACCGTTCCAGCAGCGTCACGAGCCCCCGTTCGGCGAAATACGCGTTCTGGAGTCCTCGGTCTACCGCTGGGTCGTGGGACAGTGCCCAGAGGGATTTTCGCCCCTCGTAGACACGGCGCCACGCGGTTTTCGGCTTGACCCCCAGGCGGATCAAGCGGCGGGCGATTGTGCGCGGTCGCTTCCAATCTTTGAGCACGAGCGCGCGTAGCCGTCGCCGGATGTGCGCGTCCATGCTCTGCAAAACCCGCTCGATACCGGGCGTGCAAATCCCAAAGTGGCCCTTCCATCCCGTGAAATACGCGTTGATCTTGGCGATGCAGTCTTTGAGGCTGCTCCCCCAGGTTCGCGGCGTCAGTTCGCGGACTCGCTCCCGGAGCCGCTTCTCGCTGCGCTCCGACAGCAGCACCTCGACCCCATCTGATGCCTCGCGGCGCAGACGGTAGCCGAGGAAGTGGCGGGTTTTGGGCTTTGCAACAGCGCTCTTGGCTTCATTCACCTTCAGGCGAAGCCGTCGGGTGATGAACGCCGTGATGCTTACCATCACGCGCTGCCCGGCCTTCTCGCTCCGCACGTAGATGTTGCAGTCATCTGCGTATCGGACGAAACGATGCCCGCGCCGTTCTAACTCGCGATCGAGTTCGTCCAGCACGATGTTGGAGAGCAGCGGAGACAGCGGCCCACCCTGCGGTACGCCCTCCTCCGTGCTCACCTTCACGCCGTCCGGCAGCACCACACGCGCCTTCAGCATCCGGCCGATCAGCACGAGCACACGGTGATCCTCGACCCGCTCAGCGAGTCGAGCCATCAACCGCTGGTGATGGACTCGATCGAAGAACTTCTCCAGATCGAGGTCCACGACCCACCCGTACCGTTCGGCCAAATACGTCCG
>CAYHRK010000537.1:0-1896 GCA_964358795.1 uncultured Vicinamibacterales bacterium | reverse complement strand
TAGAACTCGAGTGCCGATCGGCTGCCTGGTCCACCACGCGTTCAAGAAGCACGCGTAGTGGAAGCTTTCTGAATCAAGCCGGTTGTGGAGTGGCCCTCTTCGACGGGCATTCTTACCACTCGCCCGCCCCGCGCTTCCACGATGTTGCGGCCCACAATTTTGTCTGTGGCCCAGTCGGCGCCTTTCACCAGCACGTCGGGCTGAATGGCACTGATGATCTGGTGTGGGGTGTCTTCGTCGAACACCACCGCCGCGTCCACACAGGCGAGTGCCGCTATCACCTCGGCGCGCTCGGCTTCGGGATGAATGGGTCGCTCGGGGCCCTTGATGGCGCGCACGGAACGGTCCGAATTGATGGCCACCAGAAGGGCGTCGCCTTCGCGCCGGGCAGCCTGCAGGTAGCGGACGTGGCCGGGGTGCAGGATGTCGAACACGCCGTTGGTGAAGACGACGAGGTGATTTTGGCGCGCCTGCTCGTTGCGCCAGGAGACGGCTTCGGCAAGCGTCAAAACAGGCATTATGGGCGCAGGCGCTCTGTGAAGGTGACGCCGCCCGCGAACTTCCACTTGTGCTTCGGGCGGTAGAGACCGGCATCTTGCGTGCGCGACTTCACCCGGAAACTGTACAGCAGACGGTGATAGTCGTACGGGTAGCCATCGAGCTTGTGCAGCGCCACGTCGAGTTTGTAGGTGCCGGCGACCAGGTCGAGGCTGTCCATGGCGAACACCACGTCGCCCTCGCCATCGAGGCGGCCGGCCTGGAAGTCTTCGATGTTCGTGTTGGTGCCAAACGCGCACACGCCGTCCACGTTGAACAGGCCGATTCCTACCACGAAGTCTGTCAGGGGTTTGGCGGCACGCAGTTTCAGGCGAATCTCAATGCGTTCGCCAGAGAAGAAGACGTGCGCCGGTTCGCCGTCTTCGCCCACCAGTTTCACGTCGGCGATTTCGCCTTCGCGCGAGCCCCAGCGCCCCTCTCCCGCCTGGAACATGTCGGGGGCCGGGGCGGGCGATTCCGGATCCTGCGGCCACCCGGTCGGCGGGTCTGCCTGCGGCGACACGGCAGCTGAAGCATCCGGGCTACCGGAACCACCACGGGCGGCCGCTTTCGCTCGGGTGTCGATGGCGGCCATGTGGCGTTCTTCCTGTTTCTCTACGTCGGTGATGTAGGCCGACACCACGCGGCGCGGGTCGCCGGTGCCGCGCGAACGGCCTTCGTCGAGCCACAGCGCCTCGTCGCAGAAGCGTTCCACCAGATTCAGCGCGTGCGTGACGAGCAGAATCGTCTTGCCGCGGCGGCGGAACTCGGCGAACTTGTCGAGGCACTTGTGCGTGAAGGCTTCGTCGCCCACGGCCAGCACTTCGTCGATAAGCAAAACGTCGGGGTCGACATTGATCGCCACGGCAAACCCGAGGCGCATGTACATGCCGGACGAGTACGTTTTGACCGGGGCGTCGATAAAGTCTTCGAGTTCGGCAAACTCTACGATTTCGTCGAAGCGGCGCGTGACCTCGCGCTTCGAGAGGCCCAGCATGATGCCGTTGATGAACACGTTTTCGCGGCCAGAGATCTCCGGGTGAAACCCCGCGCCCAGCTCGATCAGCGCCGAGATGCGGCCATTCACTTTCACGGTGCCGGATGTGGGCTTGGTGATGCCCGCCACCAGCTTCAGCATGGTGCTTTTGCCAGACCCGTTGCGGCCGACGATGCCGAAGGTGGAACCGGCTGGCACGTTGAACGACACGCCCCGCAGCGCGTTGAAGGTTTCGTCGGGGCGCAGGTCGCCGACAACGGTGCCAGACAGGATGGCGCTTTTCAGCGTGGCAAACTGCCGCCGCCGGGCGTACCTCCGGTAGATCTTGCTGACGTCGACCGCTTCGATGGCGTTGTTCATAC
>CAYHRK010000536.1:0-1909 GCA_964358795.1 uncultured Vicinamibacterales bacterium | reverse complement strand
AAAAGCAAGATCCTGCCGTTGTCGTAGGAGGCCATCGCATGGTCGGTGCGCGGCCGACGGTGGACCGCCCGGGACGATTCGCACCGTAACCCGCGCGCCGAGGCCACCACAATCTGCGTCGTGACGATAGGCCATATTCATAGGTAAGATCTTATAAGTCGTTGATTCCAGATCACTTGCGCGTGTTGAGCGGTGTGAGGGCTTGCACAGATCAACGGTGACCTGCCATTGTCTCGGTGGGATATGAACATGTCCGATCGAAAGGAGGCCACCGTTGAACCGATCGCATGTTAACAGATTCGCGATGGCGTTGAGAGCCACGCTCGGTCTCACGAGCGTGACGGCGCGGGGGCGGGAGAGCCGCCACTGCCGCCGGCTGCGGGATGTCACCCCGCAGCGCTTGGTGTGTGCGCTGGTCGAAGCCCTCGGCGCGGGCCAGGTCGAGACCATCGCGGACATCCTGCGCACGTTCAATGCGCAGACCGGGTTGCGCACGCAGTACAAGGCGTTCTATAACCGGCTGGCGCAGCCGGAGTTTCCCCGGTTCATGCAGCAGATCTATCGGGACATGCTGAAGAACCTCTCGGCCAACATCCTCCGCCCGGCTGCGGACGGGAAGCTCGCGCACTTCAAGGACGTGGTGGTACAGGACGGCAGTTCGTTCGCTGTCCACGATGCGCTGGCGCAGACGTTTGGGGGACGCTTCACCACCATTCGCCCGGCCGCCGTGGAACTGCATACCTTCCTGAGTGTGTTTCACGACCAAGTGATCGACGTGGCGGTGGCCCCCGACAAGGAGGCCGAACGCCAGTTCCTGCCGCGCGCGGACACCCTGACAGGCAAGCTGCTGCTGGCGGACCGCGGGTACCAGAGTCTCGAGTATTGGGCGGCGGTGCAGGCGGCCGGCGGCTTCTTCCTGATGCGGGGCACGACCGATCTCAATCCGCGGATTCGCACCGCGCGCGGGCGCCGGGGGGCCCTGCCCCGATTCGCTGGCCGGCGCCTGCAGGACGTGATCCGCGCCCTCCCACGACACCGGCTCGACCTCGACGTCGAGTGGGACCGCCCGGGCGGTCAGACGCTGCGCCTGCGGCTGGTGTTGATCTGGACGCGGCCTGAGCAGGCCTACACGGTCCTCGTCACCAACGTCCCCCGGGGCATCCTGACGGCGCGCCAAGTCGCCGAACTGTATCGGCTGCGGTGGCAGATCGAACTGGTCTTTAAGGAATGGAAGTCCTACGCCAATCTGCACGCCTTCACCAGCGCCAACCCGGCGATCGTTGAGGGGCTGATCTGGGCCAGTCTCTGTGCGGCCGCCTTGAAACGTTCGCTCGCCCACGTCGCACAGCGCAGCCGCGCGACCATTCCCATCTCCACTCGCATCGTGGCGATGTGTGGGGCCCACATCCTCCCCCGGCTCTTGCGCTCGGCCCTGACCGGGTTTCGGCATCTCGAGGCCCTCGTGCACGACATCCTGCGCTATCTCTGCGACAACGCCGCTCGATCGCATCCCCAACGCGACCGCGTCCGTGGCCGCATGCGCTTCGGGCTCGATTACGTTGGTGTCAAGGCTTAAGTACCAAGCTATGAATACGGCCTATCGTCCACGAGCCGCCAGCCGCGCCAGAAGGCGTCGCGATGGCGGCGCCGGGCGGCCCGCGGGCGCAACGCACGCTGGATCAGCTCGGCAAAGATCTCCCACGGCAGGCGGGCGCGGCGATCCGACCAAGAACTGTCGGCCAGCGGCTCGCCGAACAATTGGAAGAAATGTTCGGACACCGTGCCGGCGCCACTCATGACGTGGAAGGTCAGCGCCGGCAGCAGGTGTGTCACCTGGAGTGACTTATAGTGGTCGTCGGAGGTGCCTCGGTGCAGTGGAGAGGCCGGACGTCGTTCTGGATTCTGCTTC
>CAYHRK010000535.1:0-1918 GCA_964358795.1 uncultured Vicinamibacterales bacterium | reverse complement strand
CGCGGCACCCCCACCGCCACCAGCCTCACGCTCGGCGTCTCCCTCACCCGGGGCGCCATCACCAGGTTCGGCCATGCCAGCACAGGCCCGCGCGCCGGCCGGCACCGCATCAGCACCGCTCGGTCCTCCCGTCCTGCCAACGCCCCACGTGCCGGAGATCGACGTCATCATCTCCTGGGACGATCCGGCCGTGGCGGCGCTGCTTCGTGCGGACAGCGGGCCCATCGCCGATGCGCTGCTGCGACGCGCATACGCCGAGCTACGCCTCCAGAAGGGGTTCGACCAACTGGTGGCGCTGCCGCACCTGCGCGACGTCAAGCACTTCTGGTATCAGATCGCCACCGTGCGCCGGGTCCTGCGCGATTTCCGCGGCCGGGCGCTGCTGGCCGACGAAGTGGGCCTTGGCAAGACGATCGAGGCTGGCTTGGTGCTCAAGGAGTACTGGATGCGGGGCCTGGTCCGCCGCGCCATCGTTCTGGTGCCACCCTCGCTGGTGTCTCAGTGGGTGGGGGAGTTGTCGGGCAAGTTCGACCTGCACTCGGCCACGCCCGACACCGACGGCTACGCGGCCGACCCCGACGCGTTCTGGTCCGCCCATCCTCTTATCGTCGCGTCGCTCGCGCTCGCCAGACAGCCGGCCAATCGTGAGCGCCTGGCACAGGTCGACTTCGACATGGTGATCGTGGACGAGGCCCACTACGTGAAGAATCGAAGCACGGCCTCCTGGCAACTGGTCAACGGCCTCAAGAAGCGCTTCCTGCTGCTGCTGAGCGCCACGCCGGTTGGCAACGATCTCAGCGAACTCTACAACCTCATTACGCTGCTGCGGCCGGGCCTGCTCAGCACCGAGGCCCGCTTTCGGCGCGAGTACGGCCACGTGGCCAGACTGGAAGATCCCGCCCGGCGCGAGCGACTGCGCGCGCTGCTCTCGGAGGTGATGATCCGGAACACGCGTGCGCACATCGACCTGAAGCTCCCGCGCCGGCTCGCCGCGACCATGCGCGTCGAACCCGACCCATCCGAGCGCGACGTGCTGGAAGCGGTCAACGACTTCATTCGCGCCCGCTACGCCGCCGCGCCGCACACTCAACGCCTGGGGTTGATGACGCTCCAGATGCAGGCTGGCAGCAGCCTGGCGGCACTGCGCCGGGGCCTCGCGCACCACGAGCGTGAAGGCGACGCGGCCCTCAGCGGCCTGCTCAATCGCCTCGGCCACGGCTCGAACGGATCGGACGGCGCCAAGACCAGGGCGCTCGTCGACTTGCTCGGTCCCTCCTCCGAGAAGGCCATCGTCTTTTCGCGCTACCTCGCGACGATTGACGCCCTCGAGCGCGCGCTCACCACTGCGGGCGTGCGTGTGGCTGTCTTTCACGGCCAACTCACAGCCGCTCAGAAAGACGCCGCCATCGCGGACTTCGAGCGCGAAGCGCGCGTGCTTCTGGCGAGCGACATCGGCGGCGAAGGCCGCAACTTGCAATTCTGCCGGACGATCGTCAACTTCGACCTGCCCTGGAATCCGGTGGCCATCGAACAACGCGTGGGACGCGTGCATCGCATCGGCCAGACGCGCGACGTGTACGTGTTCAATCTGTGCCTGGCCGGCAGCGTCGAGGAGCGGATCCTCCAGGTGCTGCACGACAAGATCAACCTGTTTGAACTCGTGGCTGGCGAAATGGAAATGATCCTGGGCCGCCTCGATGAAGACCAGGACTTCGCCGCCGTGGTCATGGATCTCTGGACCAGCGGCACGACGCCAGACGAACGCGCGCGCGCGTTCGCGTCGCTTGCGGATCGGCTGTCGGTGGCCAAGGCCGACTACCTGAAGACGCAATCACTGGATCGCGCGCTCTTTGGGGAGGACTACGAAGCGTGAGCGCACCAACGCCGGACGCCGCCAGCAGCCTGACGCGGTTTGTCG
>CAYHRK010000534.1:0-1920 GCA_964358795.1 uncultured Vicinamibacterales bacterium | reverse complement strand
GTTGCTGAGCGCCATCGCCTTCAACCTGAGCCAGCACGCAAGTCACCTGCTTAGCACTACTGCGTCAGATGCGGAGTGGGCTTGACCGGAGTGGTGTCTTCGAGTGGCGAGCGCAATGGCAGGCGGGGCATCTGGGCAACCAGGTTGCGATGGCGCGGGCGATCGCGAGGCGGACGGTGATGAAGCTGTCGGTGAAGTGGCGCTCAGGCCGCGACGAGGTGCGCTGGGTGGTCCAGCGACCCTCCGGCCGAGGGGGGAAAATGCCGCACGCGTTCGGAGAGGACGAACGCGTAGCAGCAAAGAGCAACGGTGACGTGATGGTGCCAGCCTTGGAATCGCCGGCCCTCGTAGTGGTCAAGACCGAGTTCGCCCTTGAGATCTTCGTAGGCTCGCTCGGTGCGCCAGCGCTGCATCGTGAGCCTCACGAGCGGCGTCTTCTTGGTGGTGGCCGGCAGGGACGAGAAGAAGTAGTTCGCTGGGGCGTCCTCGCCGTCTCTCCACTCGATGAGCAGCCAAACGGACTCTCGCTCATGAGGTTCTCGGTTCTGCTCTCGGCAGGGGAACACCCGTCGCATCGCGAACTGCGCCGACAGATCCGCCTTCGTGCCCGCGCGCCAGGTGCACCTGCGAAATTTCTTCTTGGCCTTCAGCTTGACGGCCAGATCGCGAACGCTGATGGCGGCACCGCCGCGATTGAGAACTTCGCCGACTTCGAAGACCTTGGTCTGTGGATCAACCGCGAGGGAGTAGTGCAGGCCGAGCTTGCGCAGCTCCAAGCGGAAGTCGCTGGAAGTGCCGTAGGCGGAGTCCCCGAGCACGACTCCGCGCGGAACGTTGTCGTCGAGGGCGCGGTGCACCATGTCGAGCGCCAACTGAGGCTTGGTTTTGAAGACCAGCTCCTTGGGGATGCGAGCCTCTCGACGGCGAGCCAGGTCATCCGCCCAACTCCTGGGCAGGTACAGCTCGAAGTCGATGGGCAGCTGATCTGTCCTCGTGGCAACGGTGAGGCTCACGCCAATCTGGCAGTTGGTGATCTTGCCGGCGGAGCCGGTGTACTGCCGCTGGACACCGACAGAGTGCGTCCCCTGCTTCAGCCAGCCGGTGTCGTCGAGAATCCAGCTGTCGACCTTCTCCCTCTCGGTCATCGCCGAGACTCCAACCTTGGCCGAGAAGCGGCGTACCTCGTGGTCGTCCCAGTTGGAATTCGAGACGAAGTGCAGCAGACGTTGGTGCTCTGCGTCCGCTCTCGCCGGATCGGCGCACGCGCGTGCGGCAATCGGCTCAACGCTCTTCCGTTCTCCCTCGGAGAGCAAGCCCATCGCGTAGGTGGCGAAGGACGCTCGCCTACTGTCATTGCCGAGGAGGGCGCCAATCCCTGCGAGAAAAAGCTCGAGCCGAGCCACCGCTGCGGAGTCGATAATCTTCATGACGGGGCCAAGGCTCATGTCTGGCCGCGATGTCAAAATCTTGGCGCCGCCAGATCGCGGCCGCCGAGATTCATCAGCAACTTGGATCGGTTGGGACCTGGCGCAGATCGCGACCGGCCCCGGTCCTCGCACCTGCCAGCGACGCTGGCTCCTGACGCAGTAGTGTTAGGGAAGCCCTTGTGCAGATGCACACCCTGAAGCTGAGCAATACCCAGCGCGTGGACAAGACGGCGAAGCTCTACGAGTACATCAAGTCTACTGAGCACAAACAGAAGCTGGCGGAGGTCAGGAAGCTGGCTCAGGAAGTACTCGACCAGGAGGAGGATGAGCGCAAGCGTCACAACAAGTGGTGGGAGTCCCGCGCGTTGGCGGCACGAAGGACCGAGAAGCTCGTGAGCGGCGTCGAGATGGAGATCAGCGCAATCATTGACGGCAAACTCCATGGGTGACGCCGTCGCATGGCAAGAGCGGCGGCTCGGGCGCACAGTCCTCA
>CAYHRK010000533.1:0-1927 GCA_964358795.1 uncultured Vicinamibacterales bacterium | reverse complement strand
TTGGAGCAAGCCAGGGCAGCACCGCAACCAACAGCAAGCCGACGGTTACAGCATCGATGGCCCACGCGGGCCTCGACACGTGGATGATTGCTAACAGCACCGCGGCCAGCGTCACTGTTATGCGCAGCATGAGAAGTCCCATGGTTGATCTCTATTGAGGCCAGGCTAACTTCTTACTGAGTAGACCGCTGAGCCTCCGTCACAGCCAACACAGCCTCCGGTCGGTGAAGTCTCCCTCCAAAACGCCAGAAAATCAAGGCAACTCGTCCTCCGAACGACTCGTGACACATGCTTAGCCGCAGCGCGCGTGTAAACGCCGGCCGCCGATTGCAGCCAACGGCGGAAGGACGCTTCACGAGAAACGGCGCAACTGTCGGGGAGCGAACGTGATAAGCCTGGACCCGGTGCGCCACGTGCCAGAGATCGCAGCTCCACACGTGCGGCCAACGCGGGAAGCCGTCTGATCGAGGCTCGCCTGGAAGTGTCTGGGAATACGAGACTACGCGTGCCGCAGCGCCGGTTTGTGGGTGTCATGAGCTGCGAGCCGCGTGGTTAGCCGCAGCCCGGCCGCGGCTAATGCTGGAGGAAAACGAGGCGGCCAAACACACCAACTGCCCTGAACTGAATCTGTTAGAGGCCGGAGCGGTCTCGTGGACCTTGTCCCGGTTGGCTGCGACGGGCTGCGGCTAACCCCGCCGCTCGCTCCTCACTCCGGCTTCTTCCGCGACGGCCGACCCGCCAGTCGGTCGAACGGACTCCGAACGCCAAGCCCGCCACGGTTGAGCACGTGCGTATAAATCATCGTCGTGGAGACGTCCGAATGCCCGAGCAACTCTTGCACGGTTCGAATGTCGTGACCGTCGATCAGCAAGTGTGTCGCAAACGAATGCCGAAACGTGTGGCAACCCACGCGCTTCGTCACACCGGCCTTCCGCGCGGCGTCGGCCACCGCGCGCTGCACCACTGATTCGTGAATGTGAAAACGCGACGGCGGACCCCACCGTGGATCGCGACAGATCCGAGAGGCCGGAAACACGAACTGCCACCCCCACTCCATGGCGGCATGGGGATACTTGCGATCCAGCGCAAAGGGCAGCACGACGCGCCCAGACCCGTCGGCGAGATCCCGTTCGTGTTGTCGCTTGACGTCACGTAGGTACGTCTGAAGCCGCTCCTCGACACCCACGGGCAACATGGTCACCCGATCCTTCTGACCCTTGCCCCGACGGACGACGATCTGATGCTGGTCGAAGTCGAGGTCCTTCACGCGAAGCTCCAGACACTCTTGCAGCCGCAACCCCGCTCCGTAAAGCAGCGCCGCCACGATCCACATCGTCCCCTGCATCTGTCCGAGGATGGCACCCGCTTCCTCGAGACTGAGGACGACCGGGACGCGGTGCGGCATTTTGGCCCGTGGCACCTGCTCGATCGCTCCAACCTCGATGCGAAGTACGTGCTTGTACAGAAACAACAGCGCGCTCAGGGCCTGATTTTGTGTCGATGCCGCGACGCGTTGGTGGGTCGCCAGCCACGACAGGAACGCCGCGATCTCCGGGGCTCCCATCGTCGACGGATGTTTCTTGTGGTGAAAGATGATGAATCGCCTGATCCAGTCAACATACGTGTTTTCCGTCCGCCGGCTGTAATGCCGCATGCGTATCGTGTGGCGCACCTGATCGAGGAGCTTCGGGCGCGATCCAGCTTCCGGGAACGGAACGACGTTGGGTGGTTGGGGAGAATCGGCCATACGGGGTCGCATGCGAGCGAACAGCGTGCCAGCGCAGTCGCCCTTGGATCGCCGAATGAATCGTTCGGTGGTGTCGTCTGACGTCGCTGTTTTTGCCACCCGCAGAAGCGCATCCCACGCAGAATCTTCCACGTTGAGGGCGACGACAGCTGGACGACTTCTTCGCCGCGCGCGTGGATC
>CAYHRK010000532.1:0-1931 GCA_964358795.1 uncultured Vicinamibacterales bacterium | reverse complement strand
CTGTCGTCGGTGTTCGGCCCCTACGCGCAGGATGACGAGTTCGGCAGCCGCGCCATCAATCCGATGGAGCTGTACCACAACCAGGTCACGCGCGAGCAGGGACCGTTCTCGCTGCGGATGTTCCACCGATCGTGGGGCATCATGTTCATCCAGCACAACATCTCGGCGCCGTGCGCGGTGCTCGACTTCCCCACGCGCGAGCGGTTCATCGAGGAGCTGAAGACGCACGCGTACGACATCGTGGGCATTTCCAGCATCATCGTGAATGTCGGAAAGGTGCGGGAGATGTGCAAGCTGGTGCGTCAACACTCACCGGCGTCCACCATCGTCGTGGGCGGGCATGTTGCCGCCATTCCGGGGATCGAGTACATGATCGACGCCGATCACGTGGTGAAGGGCGAGGGCGTCTCGTGGTTTCGCGAGTTTCTTGGAGAGCCGGCAGGAGTTCCCATCGAGCACCCGGTGATCCCCTCCTCGTTCGGCTTCCGTCTGATGGGACTGCGAGGCCCCAAAGGGGGCGGGGCCCCGGCGGCCACGATTATCCCGTCGGTGGGTTGCCCGATGGGCTGCAATTTCTGCACGACGTCGGCGTTTTTCGGAGGCAAGGGCAAGGTCGTCAACTTCTTCGAGAAGGGCGCCGAGCTCTTCAAGACGATGTGCGATGCCGAGGCGCGACTGGGTGTGAAGACGTTCTTCGTGATGGATGAGAACTTTCTGCTCTACAAGCAACGGGCGATGGAGTTGCTCGACCACATGAAGGCGCGCCGCAAGGCCTGGTCCCTCTACGTGTTCTCGTCGGCCAACGCACTGTCCAAGTACACGATGCGCGAGCTGGTCGAGCTGGGCATCAGTTGGGTGTGGATGGGCCTGGAGTCGCCCAACAACGCGTATCAGAAGTTGGCGGGCGCCGACACGCTGGCCCTGACGCGCGAACTTCACGCCCACGGCATCGGGGTGCTCGGATCGACGATCGTCGGCCTCGAACACCACACCCCCGCTAACATCGCCAACGAGATCGAGCACGCCGTGTCGCACGACACCGATTTTCACCAGTTCATGCTCTACACGCCGGTGCCGGGCACGCCGCTGTACCAGGACATGGTCGACCAGGGGCGGCTGCTTCCCGACGTGGATCTGGCCGACATCCACGGCCAGGATCACTTCAACTTCCAGCACGCGGCCATTACGCGAGAACAGTCGAAGCCGCTGCTGGACTGGGCGTTCCGCCGCGACTACGAGCGTAACGGCCCCAGCCTGTACCGGCTGGCGCGCACGCGCATGGAAGGATGGCGGCGGTATCACAACGATCCGGATCCGCGGGTGCGGAAACGGGCCCGACAGGAGGGGCGGGAACTGCGGGACGGGTACGGGGTGGCGCTGTACGCGATGGAGAAGTACCTCCGCAAGTCCAATCAGGAGATCAGCGAGAAGATCCGCGCGCTTCGGAAGGACATGGAACGCGAGCTGGGCAGCCTGATGCGGTGGGTGGATCGCGCGGCCGGACCCGTGCTGTTATGGGCCGCGCGGCGGGATGCCCGCAAGTTTCCCCGTGGCCGCCGAATCGAGCCGATCACGTTCCTGGAGCGGCGCAACTGGCCGGAGCCCGCCTTGGGCGGGACCGGGGACTAGGGACTAGGAACCAGGGGTTCGGGATTCGGGATTCGAGATTCGGCAGGCGACGAGAGACGGATGGCTTCCTCGATGGTGGCCACGTGGATGGCGGCCGTGTCTTGGATGCGCCTGGCGTAGCCACCGGCCAGCACGGTGCCACCGGTCATCAGGCGAAATCCTTCGGCGATATCGGCTGTCCAGGGCATCTCGAGTTTCGCGAGTTCCGATGGCCTGAATGATCCGGTCCGGGTCTTGTCGAGATACTCCTGCGCGTGCACCAGCGCCAGTTCGTTCCAGCCAGCCGGCGCCGGCTCGTGGAT
>CAYHRK010000531.1:0-1935 GCA_964358795.1 uncultured Vicinamibacterales bacterium | reverse complement strand
AGGTCTTCTTGGCGGAGCGCATCGCCAACGAACGTGGGATGCGGCGCAAGGTGCCGGCCTGATGCCGAACAACGCGCTGCACCCGCCGGCCGCTGGTGCTGACGCTGGGCGGCCGCGGGTGAGCGCGGGCGTTGGACGGACTTGGTGCGGCCGTCTGCTCGGGCCCATTGAGACGCCACGCCATCAGAGTTATACTCTGGGTATGAAGACTGCGGTTTCGATTCCAGACGAAGTATTCGAACGGGCCGAGCGCTTGGCGCGCCGGGTTCGACAGTCTCGCAGCGAAGTGTTCAGCCAAGCCTTGCGGGAATACGTGGCGCGGCACGCCCCAGACGAAGTGACCGAGGCGATGGATCGCGTGTGCGCCGAGGTTGGGGACCAACGCGACGAGTTTGTGGCCGTCGCTGCGCGGCGGACCTTGGAGCGCAGTGAATGGTGATCGCGCAAGGCGAGGTCTGGTGGGCCGACCTGCCTGTACCGACAGGGTCAGGTCCGGGATTCCGGCGGCCGGTGGTGGTGGTTCAGGGGGATTCCCTTAACCGGAGTCGGGTGGCGACGGTGGTGTGCGTGCCCTTGACGGGCAACCTTCGGTGGGGGGACGCGCCTGGGAACGTCTTGTTGCTGGCTCGTGCGACGGGGCTCCCGAAGGACTCGGTGGCGAACGTGTCGCAGATCATTGCGCTGGATAAGAGCGAGCTGGTGGAGCGCGTCGGGAAGCTCTCGCGCACGAAGACCGATCTCGTCCTCTCGGGGATTGACGTGGTTCTCGGACGGTAACCCGCAGGCTCGGCCATGAACTACCGGAGCCGTCCAACCACGCGATGCAGCCGACGGCCGCCTGTGTCATCGTGAGCGTCCGCGGCTGATCGCGGATCGGTTAGACCGAAGGACAGAGAGCAACCTCGGATTGGTCGCCATGAAGACAAAGCGAGCGGCGGGACTGCCAAACGTCCCGTGGATCACCGCGGAAGGCACCTTCGACCCGGCGAAGTTCCCAATCGACTCAACCCTCCGGCAATGTGTCTCCTCGAATTTCAACGAATTCCGCTCGGGGTGTCGGTTTCTCAATACGATGGTGGACCACGGGCGAGTCGAAGCGGGGGTGTTTCTGCTCGGGCTCTTGCGGTACTTCGAAGACGATCTCAACGTGCTCGGGGTAGTGGTTGAGAGTCTGGTGGCTTTTCAGAATGCGCCATGCGCCGCGGCGCTGTTTGCTGAACTGCGGCGCGTCCGATCATCGAACACGACGAGACGCTATCTTGACTCGGTGATCAAGACGTTGGCTCGGTTTCCAACCGATGTGGTTCGGGAGTCGTTCTGGCGATTGGCTGGCGATTCGGCCTTCTCGCCGAAGATGCGCGCCAAGTTCAAGGCGGCGGCGGAAGGTGGGAGAGACTCTTGGTGACTCTCGATTCCACGATCGGACATCCGGGCGTCCAACAGCGCGCCGCACCCGACGGCCGGCGGCGTCTGACGGTGGACGGCCGCGGCTGAAGCGCGACGTCTATGCGGGCTTATCACAGGAGGTACATCAATGCGTTGGTCTTGCATGGCGACATCCGCACTGGCGACGATCTTATCGGTAAGCTCACCCGTGGCCGAGGCGTCCGCCCAAAGCGGTGCGGTCCGCTCGAATGTGAGCGACTCGGCGCAAGTCATCCTGCAGCGGTATGCGGAGGCTTGGCGAGGTCGACAGGAGCTGGAGTTTCAAGGCACGCTCGTCCTGGGCTTCTGGGTACGTGGCGAGCAGGGCGGTGAGTATACGGTTGCATTGTCTGATGCTCCCGGCTCGGTCGTTCGGGCGGGGGCGCCAGCTCAGTACGACATCGGGTTCGAACTTGACATCGACTTCCTGCGACGTCTCGATCGGGGCGAGATCGGCGCGCTCACCGCAATGGGACAGGCCAGAAGTTCCGATCCAATCCCCTTGAATCC
>CAYHRK010000530.1:0-1943 GCA_964358795.1 uncultured Vicinamibacterales bacterium | reverse complement strand
CCTTCGGGCTGACACCCGATGACGTGATCGTGAGGCGCGTGGCGCTCGAACTCGAGCCACTGCTGGATCCGCCCGAAGACGAGGGGGCGGTCGGCGAGCTGCCGCCGCAGGCCAGGAAGACGACCGTCAGCGCGGCGGTCGCGGCGCACGCACACGTCTGATGACTCCGAGTCATGGCACAGCCTCAAAGGGGAGCGTTCGCCTGATTAGACCCGGGGGGCGGAGGAAAGTAAAGAACGCCGCTGGAAACTGCACCCGCACTGCACAATGCACAATTCACAATTGCACAATGCAGAATGAAGAACGCAGAGTGGGTGACCTTCCGCAATCAGCAATGTGCGATGTGCAATGTGCAATCTGCAATGGAGCATCCAGGCCGCTCTTTTTCGCCGGCCTGCTACCGAATGATGATCTGACCCTGCAGGCTCGCGTTGCCCGGGTCGTTGTGGTCGTGATACCCGCAGGTCTGGGCCGAGGTGAACGCATTCGTCGTCTTCGTTTGGCCTGCGCCGATCGAGCCCACCGCGTTGATCGACGGGCAGTTGGTGTGCGTGGGATGCGGGTCGGACGCGATCTCATGCGGGCGCGAATCGTTGTTGACGACCGTCACGGCCTGGCCAACTGCGATCGACACCGACGACGGGCTGACCTGGCCCGCCGCGGTGATCGTAATCGTCGCGCCGCTCGTCACGCTGCCAGCGCTCGTCGAAGATCCTGTCGAGGACGGCGCTGTCGGGCTGCTCATACCGCCACCGCACGCCGCGAGCATCACACCGACCGCCGCCGCCGCAAACACTCCCCAAACGGTCTTTCTCGATTCCATGGAAACCTCTCAGAAGAACTTCCGTGACAAGTTGAAGCCGATGTACCAGTTGCTGGCGTCGTAGCCTCCGCGCGCGATCTGACCCGGCGTGGTGCCGATTGAGTTGGAGATGTTGAGCTGGAACATGTGGCCGCCCGCGCGCTTCTCGATGCCGAACGATCCGTAATGGATCCCGGGCGCGTCACCCGCCACACGCGGCTGGAACTCGCCGACCAGGTAGACCGTCGGACGGATCCGGATTCGCGCACCGAGACCCAGCAGGAAGGCGCTGTTGTCGTCGATGACCTCGCTCGGGAGCGGGTTCGTGTTGTTCACCCACTGCGGCATCACATACACGGCGCCGTTCGTCCCCAGCCGTTTGGCGATGACCGCGCCGAGCGCCGGCGAGTAACTGTCCTGGAAGTTGTTGGTGCCTTCAACCGACGCGAGCGCGTCGATCGACACGGGTGCGTTCCTGCCTTCCTGATAGACGCTGTACTGCCCGAAGAACTCGATCGTCTTGTCACTCGTTCGATAGATCCCGACCTGTGACTTGCTGAGCAGGCTGATGCGAAACTCGAGGCCGATCTGCGCGCCCGAGTCAAACCCGAAGAGGTCGCCGGCCAGATCGCCGAAGTCGCCCGCGCCGAGCGGCCGCGCGAACCGGTGCGTGAGCCGGAACGCGCTCTTGTACTTCGGCAACTGCAACGTCGTGGGCATGTTGACGACCGTGAAATCGGGCTGCGACGGGTCGAACTCGCCCTCGGCCGGCGGCGTCTGGTCCTGAGCGTTCTTCTCGCCTGATGGTTGAGGCTTCGACTTCTCGGGCTCGGCCGCGGGTTGAGTCGCCGGCGGCTGGTTCAGCGACGACGCCGTCGTCTGCGCGCGCGCCGGTGAAGCGCCGAACACGGCGACGGCGCCTGCGAGCATCCAGGCAGCGATGAGACGATTCCTCACGATGGCCTTCCTTTGAATCGAGGAACATAGCAAGGCGGGTGCCAGACGGGATGCGCTGATACCCGGTGGTTCTTGCTCGTCAGACCCCCGGCAGCTTACCGCTCCCGAAACCGGTTACGAGGGGTGTAAGGGGCATAAGCGTTAACCTAGTGGTCCGCGCCCTCGAACCGGTGAACAGAGAACA
>CAYHRK010000529.1:0-1953 GCA_964358795.1 uncultured Vicinamibacterales bacterium | reverse complement strand
GTCTCCTTCACGCTGTCGAGAATGCGAGCCGCTTCGTTGCGCATGTGGGAGATGTAGATGCCGCCCATCTCGCCAGCCACCGCCGCCAAGGCGATCACTTCTTCGCTCGGCGTGAAAATGCCGGGCACGTAGAACAGGCCCGAGCTGAGACCGAAGGCGCCGTCTCGCATGCCCTGCCGGACCAGATCCTTCATCGTGGCCACTTCATCCGGCGTCGCGCCCCGGTCCACGCGGCCCATCACCGTTTCCCGGATCGATCCCTGACCGATGAACATGCCGAAATTGGGCGAGATGCCCAGCGTCTCGAGGCGATCGAGGTACGGCCGCAGCGGCACCGGAGACCCGCCGTCAGGGCCCTCGAAAATCGTCGTGACGCCCTGGCGCGTGTAGTTGTCGGCCGTCGGTACATCGGTGATGCCACGCCGGGCGTGTGTGTGGAGGTCGATAAAGCCTGGCGAGACCACCAGACCGCGCGCCTCGATTTCGATCGCACCGGCTCCTGGCAGATCAGGACCGATGGCGGCGATCGTGTCGCCGCGAACAGCCACATCGGCAAGCACCCAGGGATTGCCGGCGCCGTCCAGTACATGGCCGCGACGAATCACCAGGTCGTAGCCCGGCGGAGCCTGACCAGACACCCAGCCGCTCGAGCCGACCAGCAGCCACAACATCAACAACGCACGGGATGGCTTCATCCGCACCTCTCTTTTTGGGGGCATCGCCTCGTGGCTGGCGATTATAGCAGCCGGCTCACAGCCCGGTCATCAGCTGCTGCTCGGCCTCCTCGTTGGTCAGCCCATTGCGCTGCCGCAGGATCGCCACGCCGACCACCGGCGGGTACGTCTGG
This sequence comes from uncultured Vicinamibacterales bacterium, assembly GCA_964358795.1. Lineage (GTDB taxonomy): Bacteria > Acidobacteriota > Vicinamibacteria > Vicinamibacterales > JAKQTR01 > CAYHRK01. Next base: position 1,106 of record CAYHRK010000529.1, on the reverse strand, counting down.
TCGGCGGTCATCCGCGGCTCGACGTACTCGATGACCTCGAACAGGAGTCGGTTGGCCGGCGCGTAGTCCAGGCCGGTCAACTGCTCGATGTAGCGGGTGGCGCGGTCGATCAGCTTCAAGTTGCTCGGCACCACCCAGATCATGTAATTCCCCATGACGCGTCCGAGCCGGACCATGGTGCAGGTCGACAACGTGTTCAAGATCAGCTTCAGGCCCACCCGCGTCATGCCGTCCAGCAGAAAATCCGTCGCCGGCATCGGCACCAGCACCGGCACGCACTCCGGGTTCCATGCCGACAGACACTCGCGCATCTGCTCGATCGCCGCGGCGTCGGCCAGGTAGATCAGCCCCGTCTTCGCTCCGGCCGCCCGCGCAGCGTCGAGTTGCCGCCGGAGAAACCCATTCGACTCCAACACGAGCGACATCTCGCGTTCCGACAGGATGCCCACCGCGCTCCCGCCGGCCTGCGCCGGGCGCCCGGCCAACCCGTCCAGGCCCACGCGAAACCGCAGGCGCTCCGCACAGCCGATCCGTTCCAACGTCTCGAGCGTTCGGGCCAGCCTGTCGGCCGGTACCAACGCGCGCGCCTCCGCCTCGCTCCACTCCACACACGTCGGCGGGCGTTTGATCATGCGCTGCCACGCCGCCGCCGTCGTCGCCTCCGGTACGAACAGAAACGCCCACGACTCTGCGGCCGACGCGTCATCGAACTTGCGAAAGGGCGGTGTGCAGTAGGTGGGCGACCGTTCCGTCGTATCGGTCAAGACGTCAATGGCGGCCCCGTCCGCGAAGTAGTTGTTCATTCGCCCGGCGCGATACACGCCTTCCTCCAACGACACCAGCCGCGCCAGTTGTGCTAGCAGGGCTGGGGACTTGAGGGCCGCGAGCGTCGCCTCAAGCGCGGCCAGGAACTGGGCCGGTACCGCCGCCGGGTCCGGTGCCAGGCTGTCGCCCGGCGCCTGTGACGACTCCAGCTCCCGCACGACCATCTCGAGCACGGTCAGCAGCACCACCAGTTGAATGGTCGTCGCCTGCATCCGAGTCGAACCGGTGATGCTCATGGGCCCGGTGGTCAGATTCAGCTTCTCGATCCGCGGATCTTCAAT
>CAYHRK010000528.1:0-1956 GCA_964358795.1 uncultured Vicinamibacterales bacterium | reverse complement strand
CAGCGCGGGCAGGTTGCCATGAATGTCGTAGAGGGCCGCTACACGCATAGCAGTAGTTTCCCGCGATCGAAGCGCGCCATCGGGCACGATGAGTCTGCTCTTGAGCGGCATAACGACCGCGGCTCACCCGCGGCAGCCGCACCACTCTGCCCAGTTCCACTGGTCTCTCGACGTGCTGGTCACAGCGGCTGCCGTCGGGTGCAGCCGCTTGTTGGGCAGCGAACCCAGGCGTGGAGCGCCGGACCACGAAGCGGATGGTCGCGGTCCTGCCGGAGATCGCTTCGATCGAGGCCACAGGTCTGCCCGTGTGCGACTTCCAGAAAGCCACGGGATCATGACTGCAGCCCGCGCAGACGTTCGCCGAGGTCTTCCGGGAACACTTGCTCCGGCGTCTCTTCGATCTCCTCAAGTGACCACCAACGCGAGGCGACAATGCCCTCAAGGCTATGCGCCTTTCGCACGCACTCGTCGAGGACCACGTCGCCACTCGAAAGCCGCACGAGGAAGTAGCGCTCGACCTGCCGGATCGACTCACCTCGAAAGCTGAATTCCACCGTTTGGCACCACAGAAATGTCAATCGTGCCCCAGTGAGAGAGAGTTCCTCTACGGCCTCGCGAGCAGCAGCCTCTTCGAACGTCTCCTCACTTTCGAGGCCGCCGCCCGGTGTCGCCCACCACGTACGCGGACCATCTTCGTACTGGAATAGCAGCACACGGTGGTCGGGACCGATGACCACGAGTCTGGCGGCCTGCCGGAGGCCTGAGGCCATCGCGCTCCTCGTCTGCCTAGACAGTATGGCTGTCAGTCTCAGCGCCGGCGCTCATTCGCCGGCCGCCTGCGCGGGCCCCGCAATTGGTGGGGGGCCTGCTCGGCGGCGCGTGACGCGCGGCGCACGCGCTGAGACCGACCAAGCGATATAATAACAGTCTAAGGGGCGGCGGACGACAGGATGCCCTCGTGCAGGCGTCTTCCCGGCGGCACGGTGACCAGGTGGAGAATCCTCGAAGGCGTTAAGGACGTCAGCGCGGCTGATACGTCCGTGTCTAGAGTGAGGCAGCTCCGCGACGCACAGAAGTCTGGCGGTACCCAACCCGCGAATATCAGCAGCGTCAACCGTCGCTAAAACACCGTGCCGCCGGGAAGAGGATCGCACGAGGACTGATAAACGAAGCAACACGATTCACGACGGTGAGGACAGGATAGGTCTGGCTACTTGACAAGTGACAGCCATATCAACGGATCGGCGCTCAGCCGCGGCGCGCAGGCTTCTTCGCGCCGTCGGCTGCAGCGCCTTGTTGGGCAGCCAGGCTGAACAACCGGCGCAACGTCGGATCAGTAGGCGGGTTCGAGCGCAACCATTCGTTCTGCTCGTCAACTGACATCGACGCAATCCGGGCACTTATGCCTGCCCGAGCGTCGCGCATCATTTGCACGGCATCGAATGCCTTCGTGGTTGACTTACTCATCGCCGAGCACCTCCCGAGGTGAACGAATCTCGATGGCCGGATACCCCAGCCGGCGGTTCACGGTATGGTAACCGTGAATCCGCTGCAGGTTGACAACGTGGCGGAAGTTCCAGCTCACGAGCACGTCGACGTCTGCGACCGAGGCCATCGCAATGTGCTCGGCGTCCGCCAGCATCCCTGGCCCCAACACACCCTCTGCAAGGTAGCGCTGAGCGAGTTCGGCCGCCGGTGGCGTCAGTCGCAGAAACTCGATGTGGCGGTCCGGCACCGCTCGAAGCACGTCGCGGACCGCCGGAGGCGCCGTCTCAAGCTCTCGGAGCGTCAGTTCTGAAAGCACGAGACGCAGATCGCCGCGCACGAACGCCTCCAGGAGCCGGCGCGACGGAACACGGAACTCGTCGTCCTCGCAGCCTCCGATGACCGATGTGTCCGCGTAGATCCGATCTGCCACTTTCCTATTCTACCCGCGGGCCGCACGGAAAAGCCTTG
>CAYHRK010000527.1:0-1969 GCA_964358795.1 uncultured Vicinamibacterales bacterium | reverse complement strand
ATCGATCGTTCGCGTTTCACCTGGCGCACGGCTGAGGGGATCGCGCAAGAAACTGGAGTCGCTCTCGATCGGGTACAACGGATCCTCGAAACAACGGCCGAGGCTGATGTCATGCAGTTTGATCAGTTGAATCCGCAAGGCCACGTTCTCTTCACAACCCGCGATCACTTCGTGAAAACCACGGGGGACGTCAGCAAGAGGTACAGTGACGTCGAACGCTCAACATAGATGACGACTCGCGTGGTATCGACGCAATGGCGGCGCGCTGCCGAGACACTAATCGACAGAGCGGCGAAGCTGACAGCGAGCAGCACCGATCCTCGTCCAGAGCGGCTGTATCACTTCACTGATTGTGCTGGGCTAATTGGTATCTTCGAGGACAAGACGCGGCTCTTCAGCAGAATCTGTGGGTGACCACAGGCTGCGGGAGGTCACCGAGTGTGTGATACAGGGCGATTTCTATGCAGGGAAACGTTCGAAACCCGTATGCCTTTCTGGTAGTCAGTTTCGCCTTGTTGTTCAACCCCTCGACGGCGCCGGCCGAGATCGCGCCACGGGCCCGGAACCAGTTCAGCAAGAGCGGCCGATGGTGACGCAGCGACCGGGCCACGGTCTTCATGGGTTCGACACGGGAACGCATCGCGGTGGTGCACCAGCGATCGAGGAAGGCCCCGGCCCAGTGGACGGAGTGATACGCCCAGAACGACTGGAAGTCTTCGCGGAGCAACATGGCGCGCACCGCCTTGAGGTTGTGCTGCAGGAGGTCGCGCAACCGGCTCCGGTCCTCCGCGGTACGGTTCTGGCGCCGCCGGAGCAGCACCCACCGCGCCTTGGTCAGCAGCGCCGGGCGCCCCTGCTGTTTCAACGCCCGGACCTCGGCCCGGCGGACCTTCTCGATGGCCTTGTTCATCAGCTGGGTGATGTGGAACCGGTCGAGGATGTGCCGCGCGTGACCGGCCTTCTTCGCGACCACCGTGAGGTACGCCTTCCACATGTCACTGCACACGAACTGCAGCGCCTCGGTCCGTTCCTGGCCGAACCAGCGGAAGAACTTCAGCAGGGTTTTCTTCGTGCGCTTCTGGCCCATCCACAGCAGCCGCCGGCGGCCGGCGTCCAGCTGGTAGACCAACGTCAAATATTTGTGGCCATGTTGCCACTGGATCTCGTCGATCCCGATCGCCCCGATCCCGGTCAAATCCGCGTGGGCGCGGCCCCAGTCGACCGCCATGGCCACGGAGCGGTACACCGTGTCCCAGCTCGTGTGGAACACGGTGGCCACCTCGCGCCAACTCAGCCGCTTCGCCCAGCGGGCGAGGAACCACGCGTACGTCGTCGTCACCTGGTGCTTGCCGGTGGCCCACGGGACCTGCTCCACCCGCACCCCACACCGGGCGCACTCGACTCGCCGCATCATGTACAGGAAGAACACGGCGATACCCCAGACCGGCACGAACTCGAAGCGCCGCGGCTCCAGGCGGTCATACTGCGGCCCCCGACGCCCGCACCCCGAACAGCGGGGGCCATTCCGGCGATGGGGGTAAATGTCGACGGTGAGTTCCAGCTGGCCCCGCCGTTCGTCCAACTGCATGAAGCCGTAGACGAATCCGGGGTACTTCTGAATGCGATTGAGGATAGTCTTGATCTGCATCCCGCCGCCCTCCTGAGACCGTGGGTTGGTGTAGGAACCCCCATTGTCTCAGAGTCGACGACGGGATGCGTCCTCGATGACGACCGTCAAGGTCGGTCGAAGCTGCCGGACCTGTGGACGCACACCACGCGCCCACAAGGTCCTTGGAACACCGCAGACGGTCTTCCACAGCTTCAACCGACATCATCATTCACATGCTCAACCACGACAGATCCACCGACGCCGCAGAAGTTAGATTTCGACCCACAGATTCTGCGGAGGAGGCTCCGAGAAGAATACGATTTGGCGACGGGCTGGCGGCTGTTTCATGAACCGCCAGGC
>CAYHRK010000526.1:0-1970 GCA_964358795.1 uncultured Vicinamibacterales bacterium | reverse complement strand
CACTTGATGCGGGGCGGGGGTCCAGGCTGGATTCCCGCATCCTTGGGAATGACGACGGGAGAGCGCGCGGCGGCGTGACAACCACTCCCGCTCCGGGAGTGGTTCATCGCGGCCTCCCAGCCACGACGCCTCCCCACACGCCGGTGCCCCAAGGCACATGAACGAGTAGGAAGGCTGTTGCAACTAGAGGCAGTTGCCTCCACGAGCGCGACCGCGCGCAGACGTGCGCGGCGGCGGCGACCACGGCCACCGCGTACGGTCCGGCCACCGCAGCAAAGAGCGGCCAGGCGGGCGGCTGCGCGACCGTCAGCACGCCGGTGGCGGCCAATGCCAACACGAACACGGCTGGCACGGCCTGTCGCCAGCGTAGCGAGCCCAGGTTCGACCGCAGCATCCTCCCCTTCCACCATCCGTAGCGGAGGTACTGCCACGCCAGGCTGCCGAACGTCGCGCGCGCCAGGTAGCGGGATCGGATACGTGGGTTCAGCACGACGCGAAGACCTGCTCGCCGCACGCGGTAGTTGAACTCGTAGTCCTCGTTCACCTGCAGGTGTTCGTTGAACCCGCCCAGTTGTTGCCAGAGCGTCTTACGGAAACACCCGAACGGCACCGTGTCCACATCCAGCGGTGCGCCAACGTAACGCGCTGTTCTGTACGCCGCATCGCCTGCGCCAAGCGGGTGCGCCACCGCCAGGGCAATCGCTCGTGCCGTGTTAGTGGGTGCGCCAGGCTCGATCGACCACGCGCCGCCCACCACGCCCGCACCAGGGGCCTCCAGGGTCACAAGCGCCGTGGAAATGTAGGTGGAATCAGGCGCCGAGTGGCCGTCGAACCGAACGATGACGTCGCCGCGGGCCTGGCGGATGCCCGCGTTCAGTTGGGCCGGGATCGACGCGGCGGGAAGGGAGAGGAGGCGAACGGGGAGGCGTGGGCCCGTGTTGAAGCGTGCGACGGCGTCTGCGGTGCCGTCCGTCGATCCGCCATCGACGATGATCACCTCATCAGGGGGATGATCCTGATCGGCCAGGGCCTGCAGCAGACCGCCAATCGACGTCGCCTCGTTCAGGCACGGAACCACCACCGACACCGTGGGCATGCGCCCACTAGGCTACCAGATTTGATCGCATCTCTCGCCACAGGTCGCCGCGAGCCAGGACGATCAGCGTGGCGAGTTCGGCGCTGCGCGGCCAATCCGGCAGGTGGGACTCGCACCAGCGCCGGTAGTTCTCCATCGTGTCGAACGCCCGGAATAGCTCGTCGTCCAAGACCGGCCGATCGGACGGATTGCTTCACCCGCGCGCGGGTGCTATCGGTAGACTTCACGACGGTGGCCGATTTTGACCACCACCACGGAAGCCTGAGCGTCGTCGATCAGATAGAGGATCCGGTAGTCGCCCTGGCGAAGTCGGTACTTCTCCTGGCCGGAGAGTTTTTCTGATCCGGCGGGCCTTGGGTCGGCTGCCAGGCGTTGCACCCTCGAAACCAGGCGTGTGCGGTCCGGCCCGGGCCCCCAACGCGGCACCCGCGTTGGGGTGGAAGACGGGATGCCTTCGAGTTCCCTCACAGCGGACGGCTTGATCAGGAGCCTATAGCTTGCCACGTCGCTTCAAGTCCTTGAGCACATCCTCGAATGCGAGGTTCGGCTCCGTGGCCCGATCGTCGAACGCGGCAAGGTCGTCGGCATCCTCAGCCAGATCCCGTATACTCTGTCCTTCGCCACCACCCGGCGCTCCAAGAGAGTGACCCTGGGCGTTACGGCGGTGGAATTCCACCAGCTTCGCCACGACCTTTTCTTCGGCTATACCCTGGAACACGGGGTATATGTGGCAGAGGCAGAGAAGGCGCTCCTCGACGAGCTGTATCTCATCAGTCGGGGGAAAACCCGCCTGCCACTCGACGACCTGCGCCTGACGGATCTCTCATCGGAGAAGCTCCTGACCTATGCGGTCCGTTTTCCTCCCTACGTCGAG
>CAYHRK010000525.1:0-1985 GCA_964358795.1 uncultured Vicinamibacterales bacterium | reverse complement strand
CTGGCCCTGGGCAAGCAGATCCGCAAGGTCACGGTTGTCTCGGTCGAGTGCGACGGTTTCATAGGCAACCGCATGGTGGCGCGCTACGGCGCCGCAGCCAACGCACTGATCGTGGCCGGCGCCTCGCCACAGCAGATCGACAAGGCTCTGGAGCGCTTTGGCTTCGCCATGGGGCCGTTCCGCATGGGCGACCTGGCGGGCCTGGACATTGGCTGGGCCACGCGCAAGCGCAAGGCGGCCGAGGCCGGCGTGCCGCACGAGCCCACCGTGGCCGACAAGCTGTGCGAACTCGGCCGCTTCGGCCAGAAGACCGGCGCCGGCTGGTACCGCTACGCGCCCGGTGTGCGCGACGCCCTGCCCGATCCGCTGGTCGAGGAACTGGTGGCCGAGTACCGCAAGACCAAGGGCGTGACCGCGCGCAAGGTCAGCGACGAGGAGATCGTGCAGCGTTGCGTGTTCGCCATGGTCAACGAGGCGGCGCGCATCCTGGAAGAAGGCATCGCCGTACGCGCCTCCGACGTGGACCTGGTCTACCTCAACGGCTACGGATTCCCGGCCCACCGTGGTGGCCCCATGTGCTACGCCAACGAGGTGGGCCTGTTCAACGTGGAGCGCGCGCTGAACAGCTTTGCCGCCGAGCCCGGTGCCTTCGACTGGTGGCAACCCGCACCGCTGCTGCGCCGGCTGGCCGAAGAAGGCCGCGCCTTCGCCTGATGAACCGAACCACACAAGGAGGACCCACATGATCGACGCCGTGATCGTTTCCACCGCGCGCACCGGACTGGCCAAGAGCTGGAAGGGCGCTTTCAACATGACCTATGGCGCCACGCTGGGCGGCCACGCCGTGCAGCACGCGGTGCAGCGCGCGGGCATCGACCCGGGCGAAATCGAAGACTGCATCATGGGCGGCACCTTCGGTGAAGGCACCACCGGCGGCAACATCGCGCGTGCCGTTGCGCTGCGCGCCGGCCTACCCGTCACCGTCGGCGGCATGACGGTCAACCGCTTCTGCTCGTCGGGCCTGCAGACCATCGCCATGGCCGCGCAGCGCGTGATGGTCGAAGGCTGCCCGGCCATCGTGGCCGGTGGCGTGGAGAGCATCAGCTGCGTGCAGAACGAGTCCAACGCCCACATGCGACGCGACCCCTGGCTGGTCGAACACAAGCCCGAGCTGTACTGGAGCATGCTGCAGACGGCCGAGACCGTGTCCCAGCGCTACGGCATCAGCAAGCTCGCGCAAGACGAATACGGTGTGCGCAGCCAGCAGCGCGCCGCCGCCGCGCAGGCGGCCGGCAAATTCAAGGACGAGATCGTGCCCATGACCACCGTCATGGGCGTGGTGGACAAGGCCAGTGGCCGCATCTCCACCAAAGAGGTGACCATCGACAGCGACGAAGGCATCCGCGCCGACACCACGCTGGAGGCGGTGCAGAAGATCCGCGCCGCCCTGCCCGGTGGTGTGGTCACGGCCGGCAACGCCAGCCAGTTCTCGGACGGGTCCTCGGCCTGCGTGGTCATGAACGGCAAGCGCGCGGAACAACTGGGCCTGCAGCCGCTGGGCATCTTCCGCGGCTTCGCGGTGGCCGGCTGCGAGCCGGACGAGATGGGGATCTGGCCCGTGTTCGCGGTGCCGAAGCTCCTCAAGCGGCACGGGCTCACGGTGGACGATATCGGCGTGTGGGAGCTGAACGAGGCCTTCGCCGTGCAGGTGCTCTACTGCCGCGACCGGCTCGGTCTCGATCCCGACAAGCTCAACGTCAACGGGGGCTCGGTCTCCATCGGCCATCCCTTCGGCATGACGGGCTCGCGGTTGGTGGGCACCATCGCCAACGAGATGCTCCGGCGCCGGGCGCGCTACGGCGTGGTGACGATGTGCATCGGGGGCGGCCAGGGCGCAGCCGGCCTCTTCGAGGCCTGCCTGTAGGGGCGCCGGGCGCAGGGGGCGGTTGTCACGGGTGCCCCCGTTTGTTATGATGCGCGTGCTT
>CAYHRK010000524.1:0-1990 GCA_964358795.1 uncultured Vicinamibacterales bacterium | reverse complement strand
CATTGCCGAAGATCTCGTTGAAATGGTCACCCGCGCGCTTCCAACGGGAACCTAACACAGCATGCAGCTGACGGCGCTTCGCGCCGCAGCTGATGCTGGACGTTATGCCGTCGAAACAGACGGGCTTGCCAGACGTAAATACATCGTGCATACTAGGTGAAGCGCATGGCGGACATCCAGTTCGAGTGGGATTCGGCCAAGGCCAGCGCGAATCTTCGGAAACACGGGGTGGCCTTCGAAGAGGCCGAGACCGTGTTCTCCGACGAGTTGGCGTTGTTGATTGACGACCCGGACCATTCCGACGAGGAGGATCGCTTCGTTCTCCTGGGCTTGAGCGCGGCTCCTCGGATTCTGGCCGTCGTGCATGCGTATCGTTCGGCGCAGGACACGATTCGCATCATCTCGGCTCGGAAGGCCACGAAGGCGGAGCGCACGACGTACGTGAAGAGGCCTCGACCATGAGAAAAGAGTACGACTTCAGCCAAGCTCGACCGAACCCGTATGCCAAGCGTCTAAAACGATCCGTAACCATTCGAATCGACGAAGGCACTATCGCGTATTTCAAAGGGCTCGCGGCGGAAAGCGGGATTCCGTATCAGACGCTCATCAACTCGTACTTGCGCGACTGTGCATCGACCAGGCGCCGTCCGGCTATGCGCTGGGTTGGGGCGACGAAAGGCGCGGCATAACCACGCGGTGCACCCGACCGGCGTGGTGGCTCGTGAGCGCCGGCGGGTGACCGCGGATCGTTGGACGGACGAAGGCACGGATCGCAGAATCAAGGAAGCAATGCCAAGAACCGTGGGGCATCGACGGGAGCTTCTTGAAGCGGCTGGTCACTTCATCCGCGCGGCCTGCAAGATTCCTGGGGTTCGGGCGATCAGTCTCTTGGGTTCGATTGTCACGGATCGATTAGATCCGAAGGATATTGACCTACTGATCCGAGTGTCCGACGACGCGGACCTGGCTGCGCTCGCCACGCATTCCAGGCGGTTGCAGGGACGGGCACAGCAGGTCAATTGCGGCGCAGATGTGTTCTTGGCGAACGAGCGAGGCGACTACATCGGCCGCACCTGTGGGTGGAGAGATTGCCGACCGGGGATCCGGGCTTCCTGCGACGCGCTTCATTGCGGTCGGCGGCCACACCTGCACGACGATTTCGACGACATTCGGCTGTCGACCGAGATGGTTCAGGCTCCGCCAGTCACCGTGTGGCCTGAGCTCATCTGTCGTTGTCGGCTTCCACGGGACGTAGAACAGGCGGTGATGCAATTCCATGCGCCGTCCAACAACGCGCTGCACCCGACCTGCGCCGGTGGTATCGTAAGCGCCGGCGGGTGAGCGCTGACGTTCGACGGATCAACCAAACCGAGGCAGCGCATGACGACCGAGAGGCTGTTCTTCGAAACCATAAAGGAAGACCGGGGCTGGTACTACGTCGAGTACCATCCACCCCACCATGGTTACAAGTTCGCCATGCTGAGCCTTGTCCTGCCCGACCCGCACCCGGCAGTTGCAGTTGCGAGCGCGATGGAGGCCGAGTTGGAGCATTGGCTCCGGCGGTATCCGGTGCCAGTGATGGCGTCCGCCTTCGATGGCAGGGGCGATCTGCTTCGCCTTGAGGGTGCACGGCCATCGGCGCACCTAGTCGGATACCCCGACGCAGAAAGCCGGGCGCCCGCGACGTTCTGGAGACTTCTCAAGGACGACGAACTACCGGGCAGCGCGCTCGGTAACGAGGCTCTGGTGCGGATATACAGCAACGTGCCGTACAAGACCTCAACGCAGACGCGTCGGGCGTCGGAAATTCACGAACGTCAGATTCGACTTGGCTGGACGATCGTCTTTCTGTGGGTCGTGGTGGGGCCTGCGGTATGGGCAATCCTGGAGTGGGCCAGTCCCGCCTGGGTTGGAATACTCGTTCTCGGCTATAGCCTCAGAACTCCGTGAATGGTGGCGACCGTCAGTTTAATTGACGGCCGCCTTCTGG
>CAYHRK010000523.1:0-1999 GCA_964358795.1 uncultured Vicinamibacterales bacterium | reverse complement strand
GCAGCCGTGGACCTGGTGGCGCACGAATTGACGCACGGCGTGATCGACCATTCCTCTCGTCTGGTGTATCGAAACGAATCGGGCGCGCTCAATGAGGCGTTTGCCGACATCATGGCGACGGCCGTCGAGTTCTTCGTTCAGCCCGCAGGAGACGGTCCGAGCCAGGCCGACTACCTCGCTGGCGAGGATGCGGTGAGCGGGGGAGGATTACGGTCGTCCGAAAATCCAGGCGCGTTTGGTCTGCCCAATCACATCAGCCTTCGCGACACGTCTTCGGCCGACAACGGCGGTGTGCACACCAATTCGGCCATCGTCAGTCACGGGTACTATCTGGCGATAGAGGGCGGCACCAACCTCACGTCTGGAGCACGAGTCGTGGGTGTTGGACGCGCGAATCGAGAGCAGATCGAGAAGTCGTTCTACCGGGCGTTCGTCTACCTGTTGCCGTCAGGTGCGAATTTCTCCACCGCGCGCGCGGCAACGATTCAGTCGGCACGGGACCTGTACGGTGTGGGAAGCGAACCGGAGCGCGCCATCAACGAGGCATGGAACGCGGTGGGAGTGAAATAGCAACGAGCGGGAGTTGAGCAGCCAGCACTGGAGTCCGCCTCTGTGAGAGATACCGTGATGGCCGCAGCGAGCGACCGCCTCTTGTGCGAAAGCCTTGACGCAGGCTCACCCGAAGCCGAGACTATGGTCTGGCCCCCGCGAGAGGTGCAACATGGCTATCCCGGCATCCATCGAGCGCTTCGTCCGGACAAGCGGCGTTCCCTTTACGCCGATCCACCACCGCGTCGCATTCACCGCTCAGGAGGAAGCCGCCGCCACGCACGTGCCTGGCCGCGAATGGGCCAAGACCGTGGTGTGCATGGCGGATGGCAGGCCGATTCTGGTCGTGCTGCCGGCCAGCTCCCGGGTAGATCTGGCAGCGATGCGCTCGCTCGCCGGCGCTCGAGAAGTCCGCCTAGCAACCGAGCAGGAGTTCTCGGGACTCTACCCGGAGTGCGAAACAGGTGCGATGGCGCCACTCGGCCCGCTGTACAACCAACCCGTGTACGTCGATGACAGCCTGGCGGAGGATCCCGAGATTGTGTTCCAGGCCGGCACCCATGTGGATGCGATTCGTATTCGGTTTGTCGATTTCGTGAAGCTCGTACGCCCAGTGACGGGGCGCCTTGCGCTGCAGCCGGCGCACGAACCAGGCTACTGAATCGCGGCACCCGGGCGTCCGCGCCGGCGCCGGAAGCCATCGGGCGAAGGCTTCCGGCTAATCAGCATTGAAGGGCTGGTTCGACGAACCCTGGCTAGCTGCGGGCGAACCAGAGCCTACCACAATCCTCGAACTACCGAGGACGCGAGTCGAGTTCGTCCCAGCGCGCGTAGGTCTCGAGCAGGCGGGTGTGCACCTGGTCGAGCCTGGCCAGGCTGGCCTGGATGACGTCGGCGCCCTTCTTGTAGAACTCCGGATCCGCCACGGCATCTCTCAACTGGCGTTGTTCGCTTTCCAGTTTCTCGACGAGCGCCGGCAGTTGATCGAACTCGCGCTGTTCGTTGAACGACAGTTTCCTCTTCGATGTCGGGCGCTCCGCCCCATTGTGGCGCGCCGGCTCCGCCCGGACAGAGGCACTGGTTCCGGGCGGGATCGGCTGGAACATCGAGGGCCCAAGCGCGGCCGCGCGTTGCCTCAACCAGTCGTGGTACCCGCCCACGTATTCCTGCACGCGTCCGTCGCCTTCGAAGACGAGCGTGCTGGTGACGACGTTGTCGAGAAATTCGCGGTCGTGGCTCACCAGCAACACCGTGCCGGGGAACTCCAGCAGTTGGGCTTCGAGCAGTTCGAGCGACTCGAGGTCGAGGTCGTTGGTGGGCTCATCGAGCACCAGCACATTGGCTGGCCTGGTGAACAGGCGTGCCAGCAGGAGCCGGTTGCGCTCGCCGCCAGACAGGGCTTTGACTGGCGATCGTGCCCGCTCGGGTGGAAACAGGAAGTCGCTCAGAT
>CAYHRK010000522.1:0-2015 GCA_964358795.1 uncultured Vicinamibacterales bacterium | reverse complement strand
CCCCCGCGGAAGCGGGGGTCCAGTCCTGGATTCCCGCCTTCGCGGGAATGACGGGGTGGCGGCGCGTCGCTAGTCGTTCGTGAGGGCCTCGTAGAGCCGCTGTAGCTCGTCTTCGTTCTTGAACGGGATGCGGATGTCGCCGCCCTTGCCGCGGCGTACGATCGACACCTTGGCGCCCAGCGCGAGGCTGAGCTTATCCTGCGCGGCGCGCGTATGCACGTCCACGGTGGCCGCGCCGGCGGGAGTTTTGGTTGCCGCGCCTGGACGGGTGAGCGTGCGGGTGACAAGTTGCTCGGTTTCGCGCACCGACAGCGCTCGCGCGACCACCTCGCGCGCCATGTTGCGTTGCGCGTGTTCCTGTTCGAGGGCGAGCAGGGCACGCGCGTGGCCCATCGATAATCGGCCCGCCGACACATCGTCTTGCACTTCGCTCGGCAGTTTGAGGAGGCGCAGGATGTTGGCGACCGAGGAGCGATCTTTCCCCACCGCGGTTGCGATCTGGTCCTGCGTCTGCGCGAACTCACTGGCGAGTCTCTTGTACGCGTGCGCTTCTTCGATCGGGTTCAGGTTTTCGCGCTGCAGGTTTTCGACCAGCGCCAGTTTCAGCAACTGTGCGTCATCACCTTCGGGCACATCGCGGATGACAACCGGAACTTTCAGCAACCCGGCTCGCTCGGCGGCCCGCCAGCGGCGTTCCCCGGCAATGATCTGGTAGGTGTTTCCTGTGCGGCGCACGATGATGGGCTGGATGAGGCCGCTGGATTTGATGGAGCGAGCCAAGCCGTCGATGCCGGCATCGCCGGGGTGGGCGCGCGGCTGATACCGGTTGGGCGCGATCTGATCGATGTCCACTTCGAGGCGCGAGGATGCGCTTGCGGCGTGCGCGTCGCCAAGCGCGTCACCGATCAGGGCCTCGAGTCCTTTTCCTAGTGCGTGCCGTTTCTCTGCAGCCATGGTGGTTACTGCGATGCCGTGGACGTGTGCGGGGGGCGGCCGTTTCGCGCGAGCATTTCGCGGGCGAGGGCGAGATAGGCTTCGGCCCCGCGCGACTTGACGTCGTACAGAATCACCGGCATGCCGTGGCTGGGCGCCTCGCCCAGACGCACGTTGCGCGGGATGACGGTGTGAAAGACCTTTTCCTTGAAGAAGGCGCGCACATCGGCTGACACCTGCTGACCCAGGTTCGTGCGTTCGTCGTACATCGTCAATACCACGCCGTCAATATCGAGTGCGGGGTTGAGGACCGCGCGGACACGCTTGAGCGTGCCGACGAGATCGGCCAGGCCTTCGAGCGCGAAGTACTCGCAGTTGAGAGGAATCAGTACGGCGTCGCACGCCACCAGCGCGTTCAACGTGAGCAGGCCGAGCGACGGCGGGCAGTCGATGAGGATGTAGTCGTACCGATCGCGCATGGGCTGCACGATGCGGCGCAGGCGTGTTTCGCGCGCGAGCATGGGCACCAGTTCGATTTCGGCGCCGGCCAGGTTTCGATCGGATGGGATGACAAACAAGCCCGTCACGTTGGTGGACATCACGTAGATGGAGGGATCGGCCACCTCGTCTGTCATCAACGCATCGTAGATATTGCCGGCCGGCGCCTGTTGCCCCTTGAGCCCGACACCGCTGGTGAGGTTGCACTGGGGGTCGGTGTCCACGAGCAGAACCTGTTTGTCGGCCAGCGCGAGCGAAGCGCCCAGGTTGATGGCGGTGGTGGTTTTGCCGACGCCACCCTTCTGGTTGGCAACGGCCAGGATCTTACCCATCGGTGGTGTTTGTCTTAGGCTGTATGACAAAAACACAAATTCAACCGGTTTAGTCCCGACAGTTTACCACGGGTTCGTCGCTTCAGACGGGCGGCTCCTGTTGAAATATTGATGTTCCACGTGAAACGCTATGACTTCCCCGTCATTCCAGCGCCACCGGGAATCCGCTACTGCACCCCGCTTCCCCTTGTCATTCCCGCGGGCGCCTTCGCCTTCTGGCTACGGCCGCCCAAGAAGGCGGGAATCCAGTCC
>CAYHRK010000521.1:0-2018 GCA_964358795.1 uncultured Vicinamibacterales bacterium | reverse complement strand
AACCAGGAGGCAATATGTGGCTTCGTAGCATCGGGTACTCTCTGATAGTCGCGCCCCTGATCCTCGCCAGCGGATGTCGGTCGTTGCAGACCGGAGCCGTGGAGGGTCCGGACGGTGGAGGCGCTATGCCGCCGCCGCTAACCGCTCATTGCACCGGACTGCCTACGGCGGCCGGTGAATTCGAATTGGACGGCGACGAATACGACCACGGCGGCGGCCACCACAACCGCGCGCTTGCGAGAGTATCGATCGGCGATCTCTACCTCCGACGGCTTCTCGACCGCGCGTTGCGCGATCCGCAGATCGTGCGGCGCCTCAACGCCCGTGAATTCGAGGACTTCTGGGAACGGCGGTCAACCCGCGCGGTCACCGCGGCCGCCTGATGCGATATCACAAACTTGACGTGCAGCCGCGTGCCTGGTGTCTATGAACGGCGCCTGACGTTGAGTTTCTGCAGCGCGGCTATCGACGCCAGCGCTACCCGTGCTCTGGCTGCCGTCTGGGCGTCGGGATTCAGATCCAGCGCGTCGAGGAAGTGCTGGTAGGCGGGCGCCACCTGGCCCAACTGTTCGAACTGGACCAACCCTGTGCCCACGTGCGCGGCGGCAGCCGTGGTCCCGGTCGGGAAGTCGCGCAGCAGCCGGCGATACGCGACCAGGGCGGCCTCTGTATGGCCTTGGCCGGCGAGCCAGTTCGCCAGCGCCAGCGCCGCGTCAGGCTCTACGGCGCGCCGGGTCTGGTCGCCCGCAATGGCGAAGTACGCGTGGGCCGCGCCGGCCATGTCGCCACGCGCAATGGACTCGCCAATCGTGGACGGAGGACCTTGATCATCAGCGGTCGTCGGGTACGACCTCGGCCTGGCCGCCAGAACCCGGCGGTCCATCACCCACGCCGCCCCGAGACCCGTCAGGAATCCTCCGATGTGGGCGCCATATGCGACCCCGCCTCTGCCGTCCCCGGCGAACAAGAACGGCAGCAGGTTATCGACGAGCAGGAACGCACCGAGCACGATGCGCGCGGGCACCGTCACCACGTTCATGAAGAAGGGGAACAGGAAGACGAACACACGGATCGTATTGCGAGGGAACCACAAGAAGTAGAACCCGAGTACGCCAGAGATGGCTCCAGACGCCCCCACCAGCGGGACCGCCGAACCGGGCGAGAAGAGTGAGAAAAACAACGTAGCGGCGATGCCGGTGGCGAGATACCACAGCAGGAAACGCAGCCGGCCCAGTCTGTACTCGACGTTGTCGCCGTAGATCCACAGAAACAGCATATTGCCGACCAGGTGCATCAAGCCCCCGTGCAGGAACAGCGAGGCGAACAGGTCGGACACCTGGGGCGCAATCGGCTTGTAGCCGTGCTGGAACACGAAGATGTCGTACGCCGAGAGCCGCCGCAGAATGGCGCCGATCGGGACGCCATCGGGAAGCCTGTCGCGGATCAGCTCGACGTAGGCGCGCACGGCGGGATCTTGCGGATTGGGCGGCTCGCCGCCAAGCGGCAGCGAGACCAACAGGTAGACCAGCAGGTTGGCCGCGATCAACGCGTAGGTGACAAGCGGCCGACCGCCCGGGTTGGGGGCGTCGCTCAAGGGCAAGAACATCGCGGTTCCATCAGCCGACCAGCAGCGGGCTACTGAAGGTGTTTCTTGATCTGGCGATCCAGGCCGTGGATGTGCCGTCGGATCGTCTTGAGCTTCGCGTGGTCGCCGGCCTCGATCGCGACGTCACGATCCGTCTTGAGCACCCGAATCTTCGCCTTCAAGGCGGCCTTGTCGATACCGACCACATCGTGGTGTTCGTGGGTGGCGATGTTGAGGGCCTTGCAGATCGCCACCAGCAGGTGCTCCTTGTTGAGCTGTGTGTAGCCCTGCACCGCCTCGTGCTGGATGTCTCTGGCAATCTCCCGCAACGCGCCGATATTCTTGTCCTTCAGATCGTGAAACGTGTGCGCCATGGCTGCCATCTCCTCGACAAAAGAACCATCAATGCCGATCCCCAGACTATACCGGCTCC
>CAYHRK010000520.1:0-2019 GCA_964358795.1 uncultured Vicinamibacterales bacterium | reverse complement strand
CCTGCCGCCTGGGATGAGATCCGGGCGTTCATCCGTACCCTGAAGCGGCGGCAGCCGATGCAGATGAATTTCCCCACGCTGCCGACGCAGGGCCCGAGACGGACTTCCCCCTCGACGCGCGGAAGCGTGGACAGATCGAGTCGGCGAAGACGGTCGAAGGATTCAGGAAGAAGCGCAGCGTGGGAGAGATCGGGAATGACGGTGGACACGTCCCAGATGTGGCCGTGCGCGTCGAGGATGCCGGGCTGTTCGCGGCCCGGCGCGCCGTACCGCAGCAGCTTCATTAGTCCGAAGTTCCCCAGCTGTTGAGACAGTATCCTGCTGATGTGGTTGAAGAAACGCCGAATCCTATCTTCCCGCTACTGGCAACAATTCGAGCAGCTCGTACGCGCGTCGTTGAATCGGTGTGGGGGCTGGCACTTGCGTGAACGTCAGACTCGAGTCGTCGGACTTCAGCCGATACGTATTGCGACCACGACTCGCGAGTTCCGCCAGCAGCGTTTCGAAGCTGTGCACCGGGAGTCCCTCCGGCGTGGTGTGCGTCGCCTTCTTTCTGGTGGCCGACGCGGTCGACGCCGCCGGCCGAATGGGATCGCGTTGCCGGCGCGCGATCTCGAGCTGGTCGTCCTCAAACAGGATGGGCGCCCACGCGCGTCGCAGGTGCCATTCGACATAGTAGGCCAGCATGCACAGGAAGATATGGGCGGGCACGCGCTGTGCGGTTCGGTGTCGAATGGGCCGCACCCGCAGGTCGACGCCTTTCAGGCACCGGAACGCGCGCTCCACGTGCGACAGGCTCTTGTAGATGCGGACTGTGTCGGCCGCCGAGCACCGCTCGGCCGGCTCGCTGGTGCGGATGACGTAGATGCCATCCAACTGCGCCTCGGCCTCGATGGCCGTGTCGCGCCGCGCCCACGCAAACGTGCCGTCGGCGATCGTGAGCGCATAGTGCTTCCCCATTTTGTAGCGGCCCAGGATCTTTCCCGCCTTCAGCCCGATCGCCGATCCCATCAACCGCGTCTTGGTCCGGCGTGCCACCTCGCGCGCGAGCTTCGTCAGGGCCTGCTCGGTCGCGTCCAACAACGCGCGGCGCTTGCGGGCCCGTCGGTCGGCCAAGAGTGGGTTGTAACAAGCCATCAACCGCTCCCCCGGAAATTCTGGCGCGGTGATCTCGGCGAGGTTCTGCGTGTCGAAGAGCGAGAGTTGCAGCGCGCCCTGCTTGCACCAGCTTCAGAATGGCCACACTGGTCAGGGCCGTGATCCACCCCACCCCCGGCTGCGCCTTCAGCCGATCGATCTGCGGCGGCGTGAGCATCCCGCGGTCGCCGACCAGCACGAGGTGCACCAGGCCGAACCGCGTTCGGAGGGTCTCCACTTGGTCGGGGACCGTCGTCGGGTCGCCCGTGTTCCCGGCATACACACTGACCGCAATGGGGCACCCGCGGCCATCGGTCATCACACCGTACACGATAATCGGCAGACCCTTCTGGCCGTCGCGGTCATGCCCAAAGCGCGCCAGGGGACAGGTGCGACCCTCGTAATAACTACTCGACACGTCGTAGAGCACCACCGCGCCGTCGGTCAGATGCCGATCCGCCAGCTTCCGCTCGATCTGATCCTGGCGAGCCAACAGCCAGTCCATCGCGTGGTACAGATCGTCTTCGTCCGCCCCCTCCACCGACAATTCTTCGGCCAGCGTCGTCGTCTGCCAGATGCGCGTCGTCGCCAGCTTCGAACACGGATGCAGTAGCCGCTCGGCGATCATCGCCAGGACCAGGTCGCGCTCAGGGCAGCGCTTCGAGGCGATGATCCGATCAAGCCCGATCTGCCGGACGGTGCCCAGCACGGCCTCGACGTGGCCGTGCGGCCGTGTCCGCTCGGTCTCGAACAGATCCGTCGGCGAGACGAGCACGTCATCCCGCAACAGGCGCCGGAGCGTCTCCACCTTGGGGGCGGGCCAGTGTGACAAATTGGCGAGCGTGCGCTTGCGCGTCCTGCGGCCCTCGCGCCAGCCTTCGC
>CAYHRK010000519.1:0-2035 GCA_964358795.1 uncultured Vicinamibacterales bacterium | reverse complement strand
TCGCCAGCCGCGTGATTCTCCCCTGACACTCGCCTGGGACGGGCGGCGAGAGCTGTCCGATTTCTGCAAGACCTCCATTTTCCGGTTCAAATCCGGACGGCGCCTCCAAATCTCCAAGCAAATCGATAGGGCAGAATTCAGGTCGGCCGGCGGACATGTCGGAGTGTTCCTGAGCCGGATTCTCAGGACAGCGCGCGGCCAGAGCGCGCGGCCGGATTTGACAACGGCCGCGCGGCGTCCTAGAGTCGAACGCGCAATCGGCCTCATGCCCCCCTCGAGCACGCCATGACGCGACGGCTGACCAGGTCCATTCTCCTGGCGTCGGGTGCGGGCGCCTCGGCGGCCGGGGGAGTACTCGGTCCTCACGCTCTGGGTGCCCAACGATGAGTCGCGGAAGAATCGCCCCGCACCTGGCTCGAGATTGAGATCGGGACCCCGACCGAACACGTCGTCACGCGGACGCTCGTGGAGAAGACCGCTGCAGGGCCGGGCGACTTGGCGGCGTTGTCAATCGTGTCGGTCATCACGCTGGCAGGAGATGTCACAAGGAGGTGCGTATGCGTCGTCTCGGATTGATCGTGTTGATGTGTATGGCGGCCACGATGGTGGCCTCGACCGTCGTGGCGCAGAAGCCCCTGACCCCGACGCAGCTCTACCTCGAGTACCGGGCCGTCTATGAGAAGGCCAAGAGCATCGAGGCGATTTTCCCGTTTATCGAGGAGGAGGAGAAGGCCAAACTGAAGGCCCTGCCCAAGGCGCAGGCCACGCAGATGTGGGACATGATGAAGGCGATGGACAACTTCACCAACGTCAAGGTCCTGACAAAAACGATCAAGGGCGAGACCTGTGTGCTGGAGGTTGAAGCCACCAAGCCGGACAAGAGTGTCGTCAAGGGCACGGTCGAACTGGCGAAGAAAACATCCTGGCTGGTGGTGCAGGAAAACTGGTCGATGTAGTCGGCTGGCGTTCCGCCCACGGCCGACCCGCCCCCACCCGTGTAGGTGTGTGTTCGGACAAGAGAGGAGGACCGGCGATGAACAAGCGGATCATGGCAGTGACGTTACTGGTGCTGCTGACGGCAGCCGGCACGAGCTGGTCGATCAGCTCCGAGCCTGTCTATCTCAAGA
The DNA here is from genome assembly GCA_964358795.1 of uncultured Vicinamibacterales bacterium. Classification (GTDB taxonomy): domain Bacteria; phylum Acidobacteriota; class Vicinamibacteria; order Vicinamibacterales; family JAKQTR01; genus CAYHRK01. The sequence continues at coordinate 908 of CAYHRK010000519.1, read as the reverse complement.
ACCCTGATCAGCTCCAGGCCTTCAAGGGGCATCTCATTACGCTTCAGAAGGTGCTGAAGGCGAACCGCGAACTGTTTGACGGCCAGAACTCACTGGAGTTGCTCATCCAGGCCGAGTTGGCCCGACTCACGGCGATGAAGACCACCGATCCAGTGCCAAAGATCGAGGTCACCAAGCTCTATCGGAGCCTGGATGCCGAGGGCAAGAAACTGGCGCTGAAGGACCGAGCCGCCGGAGCGGCGATCCTCGAGCAGATCGCCGAATGCATCGACTACGTGTCGTCCTCGAACGACCATACGCCACGCTGGAAATGGGCCCCGATTCCGTAGCGCAATTCACTCGAGGTCGTACCAGGCGGAGGGGAGCCGGCGAGCACGCCCGCCGGCCGCGCGGGAGCGCCAGCCAAGCAGCGAATGATGGCATCAGGCAATTACGCCGGGACTGAACCTCCGATCTGACGGGCTGCCGGTCTTTACACCAACTCCGTGGGCAGCGTAGCATGGCCACCATGCCAACCCGCCGCGAGATCCTCACCTCCACGACACTGGCCCTGTTCGGGTCGCTCATGGCCGGCACGCGGCAGGCCGTTGCGAGCCAGACAGCCGGCCAGCGTACGTCATCGCCCTCCCCGCGTGGCCCCGTCAAGCCGCCACGACTGAAGGCCGGGGACACGGTCGGTCTCGTGATCCCGTCGAGCGCGCAGTGGGATCCGACATCGGTCGAAATCCTGCTGGAGTCGCTGACCGCGCTCGGCCTCAAGGGCAAGCTGGGGAAGCACGTGTTCGACCGGCGCGGCTATTTCGCCGGCCGCGACGAGGACCGGGCCTCGGACCTGAATGCGATGTTCGCCGACCCAGAAGTGGACGCCATTCACTGCATCCGGGGAGGATGGGGCGCGGCGCGACTGC
>CAYHRK010000518.1:0-2050 GCA_964358795.1 uncultured Vicinamibacterales bacterium | reverse complement strand
CCGATTGCGTTCGCCGCCCGAGAGCGAGCCCACCTTCCGCTGCTGGTCGCGCCCCTTGAAGTTGAACCACGACACATACGCGCGCGACGCCACTTCTCGCTTGCCCAGCTGGATTTCGTCCTTGCCCTCGGCGATCTCCTCCCACACGGTCTTGTCGGCTCGAAGCGCGTCGCGCGACTGGTCCACGTAGCCAATCTGGACGGTCTCGCCAATACGCAGCGTGCCGCCATCGGGCTGTTCCTGACCGGTCATCATCCTGAACAGCGTCGTCTTCCCGGCTCCATTAGGTCCGATCACGCCCACGATCCCGCCGCGCGGCAGCGTAAAGTCGAGGCCGTCCATCAGCAGCATGTCGCCGTAGCCTTTTCTGAGGCCGCGGGCTTCAACCACAATATCGCCGAGACGGGGACCCGGCGGAATGTAGATTTCGGCGGTCTCGATGCGTTGGGCGGATTCCTCGGCCAGCATCGCCTCGTACGCGTTCAGCCGGGCCTTGCCTTTCGCCTGCCGCGCTCGTGGCGACATGCGAATCCACTCCAGCTCGCGTGCAAGCGTGCGCTGCTTGCGCGCTTCCTGCTTCTCTTCAACCTGGAGCCGCTGCTGCTTCTGTTCGAGCCACGACGAATAGTTGCCCTCCCACGGAATGCCAGACCCACGATCGAGTTCCAGAATCCAGCCAGCCACGTTGTCGAGGAAGTAGCGGTCGTGGGTGACGGCCACCACGGTGCCGGCATACTCCTTCAGGAAGTGCTCGAGCCACGCGACCGATTCGGCATCGAGGTGATTGGTGGGCTCGTCGAGCAACAGCAGATCCGGCGACTGCAGCAGCAGGCGGCACAACGCCACGCGCCGGCGTTCGCCAACCGACAACGTGCTGACGTCGGCGTCGGCCGGGGGCAGCCGCAGCGCGTCCATGGCCAGGTCGAGCCTCGAATCGAGTTCCCAGGCGCCTACCGCATCGATGCGGTCCTGCAGTGTTCCCAGTTCGTCCAGCACCTTCTCCATGGCATCGGGAGCGAGGTCGCCGCCCAGTTGCGCGTTCAGCTCGTCGTAGCGCGTCAGCAGCGCCTTGGTGCCTGCCACGCCCTCCTCGACATTGCCGAGCACGTTTTTCGATGGGTCGAGCTGTGGCTCCTGAGACAGGTAGCCCACGCTGATGCCGGCGGCGGGAAACGCCTCGCCAAGGAACTCGCGTTCCACACCGGCCATCACCTTCAGAATCGTGCTTTTGCCGGCCCCATTCAGGCCCAGCACGCCAATCTTGGCCCCCGGAAGGAAGGACAGCCAGATGTCTCTCAAGACGACGTGATCGGGGGGATAGACCTTGCCCAGCCCCTTCATGGTGAAGATGTATTGCGCGGCCATAGTCCAACTAGCCTATGCTGTCTGTCGGCGTCGACTCAAGGGGCGTGATGGCCAACATGTGGCTGGTGCAACTGGACGGCGGAGCACACGTGACGGCCATGCACTATCCTGCGGCCGGAACGCCGGTGGCAACATGTGTGCTGGGCCACGGTGCGGGAGCGGGTCGGACGAGCGATTTCATGACCGCGTTTGGTGTGGGGTTGGCGTTACGCGGCATCGACATGGTGACGTTCAATTTCCCGTTCACCGAGCGCGGCCGCAAGCTGCCCGATCCCCAGCCCGTGCTCGAACACTGCTTCCGGGCCGTGCTGTCCCACGTCGCTGCGGACCCGACGCTTGGCGGGCATCCGTTGGTGATCGGCGGGAAATCCCTGGGCGGACGGATGGCCTCGCACCTGGCGGCCTCGCGCGATGCAGACGAGGGGGAGGCGGAGGCCTGGTGGAATCACCTGCGCGGCCTGGTCTTTCTGGGGTATCCGCTCCATCCGCCAGGCAAGCCGCAGCAGGTCCGCGTGTCGCACCTCCCCCGGATCACGCACCCGATGTTGTTCGTGCAGGGCTCGAAAGATGCGTTCGGCACGCCGCCTGAATTGCGAGCGTTCACCAACGTGCTGCCGGCGCGTTGCGAGATCCATGTCGTAGAGAATGGCGGCCATTCGCTCGAGGTCCCCAAACGGTCTGGCGT
>CAYHRK010000517.1:0-2059 GCA_964358795.1 uncultured Vicinamibacterales bacterium | reverse complement strand
AGCCGGTGCGCGAGCCGGGGACCGTGGTGGCCCAGACCGGCACCGAGCTGCAGGTGGTGTTGGTGCTGTTGACCGCACCCGCCGTATCCACCAGGAAGCAGCGGTTCTTGACGATGCCGAGCACCGAGAACTTGGGATCGGCGTCGTGCATCATGCTCGCCCACCTCGTACCCAGCGCGGGCAGGTTGCCCTTCGCGGCGACCGGGAAGTAGTTGATCTCGGCCGTGTCGCAACGGGCGCTGTTCCACAGGTCCACGCTCCAGCCACCGGAGTGGCCCGGGCCCTGGCCGACGCCGTCAAACGGAGCGCCGGAACCGAACTGCCCGTTGGCCGCCAGGTACTCGCCGAAGTACGAACCGGCGCCCGCCGGGGCGGGTGAGGTCGGCACCGCACGCAGCCCACTGGCCTTGTTGCCGATGGTCACGTAGTTGCCCGGCCCCGGGTAGATGCGGAACACCATGTCCAGACGCATGCCGGCGCCGGTCGCGACGATGAGGACCGTGTCGCCGGGCACATCGAAGCGCAACGGCGTGCCGGTCGCGGCCGCGTTGTTGATCCCGGTCTGCAGGTACGCCGCGGTCGTGTCAAAGGCCGCGGTACCCGGCAGGCCGGGGGTCTCGTTGGCCGGGAAGCAGTCGTTGTACCACTGCCAGATGTCCACCGATATGGTGCCCACCGCGCTGGCAGAGCTGCTGGCCAGCGGCGGACCCACGTCAATGAACCCGATCGAGAGGTTGTCGTAGTACGCGCCGCCGGTTGGCGAGCAGCCCAGGCTCACCGCGAAGCGGAAGCACTGCTGCTGCTTGCCCATGTAGGCGCGCAGCGAGTCGGGGATACCGCTCACGTTCGACGTCCGGATCAGGCCGTTCTGGTACGCACCGTCGTAGTTCCAGAAGCACTGCGGCTCGGGATTGAAGTACATCCACCCCGGGAACCGCAGCTCGCCCCAGCACTTGATCCCGTTGTAGGCCTGGGACGCCGGCCAGGACTGGAACGCAGGCATCCACGACTGTCCGGTGAAGAACAGGTTGAAGATACCGGCGTACATGTCGTACCAGGTGTAGTAGTCGTCGCTGACGTCCACGTCATCTTCGTCCAGACCGATGCCGTTGACCGCCGGGTACGGGCCCATCCCGGTCAGGTTGATGGTCGGCGACACCATGCCGTCCGACTGCTCCTGGAAGGCCGTGCCGAACGCGCCACCCGCCCGCTCGAAGTTGTCGTGGTCGCCCGCCGAGATCACCACCCCGTCGATGTTGCAGTAGCGGGCCGGTGAGTTGGGAGCGCCGCACAGATCCCCGTAGGCCAGCGGGCTGTAGAAGTTGCCACCGCCGATGTCGCCACCGAAGATCGGGTGCGGATGGAAGTAGATCCCCGGCGGCTTGCCGGTCGAGTGCCAGTTGGCCAGCGCGTAGCCCTGACCCACTGCCGGACCGGGCGCCGAAGCGTTCGGAGCCTCGATCACGTTGTTGATCTCGCCCGCCGCGTCGAAGGGGCTGGTGACGGTGCCCGCCGCCCCGCCGGTGATCACCACGTCGTCGATGCGTACCGCGCCCTCGGTCCCCGAGGTGTAGCCGGTCACACCGCCGCCCTGGTCGTCGAACCCGCGGTTGGTCTTGCTGCGGAACACCACGCGCAGGATGCCGCCGCCGTCGCCCGTGCCGCCGTTGCGCGCGTCGTCCAGCAAGGGCTTGATCAGAGACGAGTCGATCGGGAAGGACACGCCCGCGGTCCCGTCGTTGTCACCCGCCAGCGTCAGCACCTCGAGGTAGGGGCCACCGGCCGCGCCATCGACCGCCAGCACCTCGGAGAACCACCGGCGCTTCAGGTCGAAGATCACGTTCCCGGTCGAGCCGTCCGAGCGCTTGTAGCTGGTCGGGTTCGCCGGGATGCCGATGTACACCATGAACGAGTCGATCGGGGCCAGTGCGCCCGCGTTGGTGCTCGAGATGAAGTTGCCGGCCGCCAGACTGGTCGGGTCCTTGTCGAACCAGCCCGAGCGCGTGGCCGAAGACAGATCCACGCCCGTCGACATCTTGGTCCGGTACTTGAAGCTCAG
>CAYHRK010000516.1:0-2071 GCA_964358795.1 uncultured Vicinamibacterales bacterium | reverse complement strand
GCACGTGGCCGTAGTAGAGTCCGTAGCCGGCGCGGACGACGGTGTCGCCGTCGCCGAAGACGTCCCACGCGACCCCGAGGCGGGGTCCCCAGTTGTTCCTGTCACCGCGCTTCGAGACGTCGATGTAGGGAATCGGGATCGGGAAGATCGACGGATCCAGGTCCTCGTTGGCGGCGCCGTACAGGCGCTCGTATCGCAGCCCCAGGTTCACCGTGACGTTCGATCGGACCTTCCAGTCGTCCTGCACGAAGCCCACGTAGTACTTCGTCGGATGCTTCGTGTTGATGGGCGGAAGGCTGGCCGCGAACGTGGTGGCGCCGGTCAGGGCCGCGATCGACGCGGGATCGTTCGGATTGAAGTACTGATCCCGCGAGAAGCTGTACGATCCGAGGATATTGCCCGTGTTTTCCTCCTCGTAGGGCATGTAGCTGTAGTCGAACCCGAACTTCACGTCGTGGCTGGCGAACGTCAGAGCGTAGGTATCCCTGATCTGGTAGCGCCCTTCGGGGCCCAGCTCGTCGAAGCTGCTGCCGTACGTGAACGACGGGAAGTTCAGCGTCCGGCTGAGGCGGTTCATCCGCTCCGCCGGGAACTTGCCGATCTGGGTGAAGATCGTCGTGCCGGCCGGCGCGATGTAGTACGCGGCCGTCGCGATCTGGACGCGGAGATCGTTGAGCTGTCGCGTGCCGCGCACCCACGTGTGCCCCCCGACGATCGACAGACGCGGCACCTCGATGTCGTACCCGGAAGTGCTCGCCGCCGTGCCCCCGCAGCCGTTGCACTCGCTGCGCTCCTGCTCCTGCGCGTAGCGCACGAACGCCTGCTGCGTGTTGCTGATCTGGTAGTCCACGCGGCCGAGGTACATGTTCCGGTGGAAGGGCCGCTTGAACGTTCCCTCGACCGACCCGTAGAACTGCGGCAGACCCGTATTGACGGTGTAGAACTCGTCGATCTGCGTCCGCTCGACGGCGCCGAAGAAGTGCATCCGATCCTTCCGGATCGGGCCGCCCACGCTCGCGCCGAACTGGTGGCGCCGGTACTCGGGTTTCTCGGTCTCGAAGACGCCCGTCGCGTTCAGCGCCTTGTCGCGGAAGTACTCGAAGGCGCTGCCGCGCAACGCGTTCGTGCCCGACTTGGTCACCACCTGCACGAGACCACCGGTCGTCAGGCCGAACTCAGCCTTGTACTGCACGTTGCTGACCTTGAACTCCTCGACGGCGTCCTGCGGCAGGTTCTGACGGGGCTCGCCGTCCTCGGCGAAGTTGTTGATCGTCCCGTCAACGACGTTGCCGGTGCTGTTGAAGCTCATGGAACCGCCGACGTTGACGGTCGGGAAGAACGACCGGGTGGCGTCGACGCTCGTCCCGGGCATCAGGAGCGCGAGCGAGAGGTACTGCCGTGAGCTGATCGGCAGCGATTCGATCTGCCGCTGGGTCACGACGCCCGATACTTCGGCCTTCGTCGTGTCCACGACCGGCGCTTCGCCGGTGACCGTGATGGACTCGGCGACCGACTGCAGCTTCAGCGTGACGTCGTGCCGAAGCGCAAGACCGATCGTGATCTCGATGTCGCGCACTTCCTGCGTCGCGAAGCCCGACAGCTCGATCTTCAGGGTATACCGTCCCGGGCCGAGCGCCGGAAAGCGGTAGCGCCCGTCGGCTTCGGTCACCGTCGTGCGCGCGACGCCCGTGGCCTGGTGCTGCAGCGTCACGGTCACGCCGGGCAGCACGCCACGCTGCTCGTCGCGAACGACGCCTTCGATCTGACCCGTGTCAGCTTGCGCCCACGCGCGGGCCGAGAAAGCCAGCGCGATCAACAAGACCCAGAATGTCACGACGCTGACTCGACGCTTCGTCATGCCTCTTCCTCCTCAGTTCCGAGATCGCGACGGCGTGGTGCGGCCGGACGCGAAGTGCCGATCGTACCACGCCAGGCTGCGATTGATGACGTCCACGACGTGCTTCGTCTCGCGGATGCCGTGCCCCTCGCGGGGGTACCGGACCATGACGGCCTCCACGCCGACGTCCTTGAGCGCGATGTAGAACTGCTCGGCTTCCGCGATCGGCACGTC
>CAYHRK010000515.1:0-2073 GCA_964358795.1 uncultured Vicinamibacterales bacterium | reverse complement strand
CGTGTCGATTACGGCGGCCAGGCAACGCAACGACGCACTCGATCATGTGTTGATTTACGGTCCGCCTGGTCTGGGCAAGACCACGCTGGCGTACGTGATCGGGAACGAGCTTGGCGTCCCCGTGCGGTCAACGTCGGGGCCCGTGCTCGAGAAGCCGGGCGATCTGGCGGCCATCCTCACGAATCTCAAAGAGCGCGAGGTGCTCTTCATCGACGAGATCCACCGCATGGCGGCCACCATCGAAGAGATCCTGTATCCGGCGCTCGAAGACTACGAACTCGACATCATGATTGGCCAGGGGCCGGCCGCCCGCTCTGTCAAGGTGCCGCTCCAGAGATTCACGCTGATCGGGGCTACCACGCGGGCCGGGCTGCTGACATCGCCTCTGCGAAGCCGTTTCGGGATCGTGCACCGACTCGGCTTCTACAACGACCACGATCTCGAGGAAATCGTGCGGCGTTCGGCACGCATCCTGGCGGTGTCGATCACCGACGACGCGGCGCGCGAGATTGCCACGCGGTCGCGCGGCACGCCACGCATCGCAAACCGGCTGCTCCGGCGTGTGCGCGACTACGCGCAGGTGCGCGCGCAGGGCGATATCACGAACGATGTGACGAAGGCGGCGCTCACCATGCTCGAGGTCGATGAACACGGCTTCGACGAGATCGATCGGCGCCTGCTGCGCACGATTATCGACAAGTTCGGCGGAGGCCCCGTGGGGGTCAACACGATTGCCGCCGCCATCAGCGAAGAGAAAGACGCGATCGAAGACATCTACGAACCGTTCTTGATTCAGCTCGGCTTTATCGATCGGACGCCCCGCGGGCGCGTGGCCACCGCCCGGGCGTACGAGTACTTCGGCCTGCAGACCCCAGAGAGGGATACGCGACTGTGGTGACCGGACACGTGCTTCGCGCCGTCAAGATCAGTGCCTTGGCGACCTACGTACCGCCGACGATCCTGGACAACTCGATGTTGAGCCGGATGGTCGACACCACCGACGAGTGGATTCTCAAACGCACCGGCATTCATACGCGCCATATCGTCGACAAGGGCATGGCGACATCAGACATGGGGAAAGAAGCGGCGCTGAAGGCCATCGCGCAGGCGCGGCTGACGCCGGCCGACATCGACCTGATCGTTGTCGGCACCACGACACCCGACATGTTCTTTCCGAGCACGGCGGCTCTCATCCAGCACAAGATCGGCGCCGCCAACTGCTGGGGGTTCGATCTGGCCGGAGCGTGTTCGGGCTTCACGTTCTCGCTGTCGACGGCGAGCCAGATGGTCGCCACCGGCAGGCACGACCGGGCGCTGGTGGTTGGCGCCGACACCATGTCGAGCATCATCGACTACACCGATCGCGCGACGTGCGTGCTCTTTGGCGACGGCGCCGGCGCGGTCATTCTGGAACCGGCGACGGAGCCCGGCCTCGAGATTATCGGTTTCGAGCACGAAATTGACGGCAGCGGCGGCCCGGCGCTGCAGATGCCGGCCGGAGGCAGTCTGCGTCCCGCGACGCACGACACGGTGGAGCAGCGCCTCCACTATGTGAAGCAGGACGGCCAGACCGTCTTCAAGTTTGCCGTGCGCAAGACCGAGGAGATCGCGCGGCGGGTCATGACGAAGCACGGTGTGACAGCCGACGATGTGGCGCTGTTTGTGTCGCACCAGGCGAACCGCCGCATCATCATGTCGGCCGCCGACCGGCTGGGCCTGCCCGAATCGAAGGTGATGATCAACATCGAGCGCTACGGCAACACGACGGCGGCGACTATCCCGCTGGCCCTGGAGGATGCCATTCAGGAAGGCCGCCTCAAAAAGGGAGACCTCGTGCTGCTGGCCTCGGTGGGCGCCGGCTTCACCGTGGGCTCGGTCTTGTTACGCTGGGCGTTCTAATAGCCGACGTGACCTTCACGCGCGAGCGCCAACTCGAGACCATCCGGCGCATCAGCCGCATGCTCGGCTTCACCGCTGCGGATATTGTTCTCAAGCGCCACATGAAGGTCGCCGATTTTTCGTTCGATCTCCCGCCGGACCTGATCGCGCAGTTCCCTCCGCCTGTGCGCGGGA
>CAYHRK010000514.1:0-2081 GCA_964358795.1 uncultured Vicinamibacterales bacterium | reverse complement strand
TCCACTTTCGCTTCGCTCCGCTTCGCTCCGCTTCGCTCCATGTCCTCCCCCCCGGTGCGGGCCTTGGCATCCGCACCGGCATCACTGAGCTCGCGAACTTTCACCTGTCCCACGTGCCCGCGTACGGCACCACCATCGCGCCCGACGGCCACATGGTCACCGACGACGCTTGGCCGCTGCTCGCCGACCCGGGGCGCAGATCTTTTCGAGTGCCACGATCAAGCGGCGGCCTTGATTTGACGCGGAAAAGGCACAGTGGTGTTGGCTGCTGAGGCGAAGTCTTCATCCCAACGGCCCGACGCCCAGGAGCAGCGCAGGCGCAGCATGGCGTTGATTCCCGCTTCCGACCAACGCATCCCTGGAAGTCGGCAACGGGCTTGGATGACCCAGGCGTGTACGCTCTCGATGGCGCCGGAGCCGATGAGCATGCCGTTGTTGCGATACCAGGCGTAGCGCATGCGGTCGCGATGGCCCGTGAAGTACTTGAGGCACTTGCGAACAGCTTCGGCCGCTGCATCCCGCTGAGCTTTGAGCTTGGTGAGCCGTTGGATGACGTTGGCCACCTTGCCCTCCGCCAGGTAGTCGAGCAGCGGCCGAACCCAGGCCGCACAGCGCGCCCGCTCCTGCGGTGTCTTGCAGCCTCGAAGCGCACGGCCCACTGCCCACAGATGCGAGGCCGCGTGGTACCAGTCGAGAACCTCGACGACCTTGCGCGAGCTCGTGGTCGGCAAGAGCTCGGAGATGAGTTCCCAGATGCCGATGCCGCCATCGGCAATGACGACAACCTCGTGGGCGGTATAGACGCCTTCCTCGTGGAAGGCCATGTGAACCAGTCGCATCCACTCTTCCTTGGTGCCCAGGTGCGCGACGATTCGCCGGTGAACGATCTCCCTGCGCTTCTTGCTGACCTCGGCGAGGTCCTCCTCGCGGAAGATGAGCAGGGCTCGCACGTCGCGCCAGCAACCGTCCTCAAGCAGTCCCTCGAGGTCCGTGCTGGCCACAGGCGGCGCGTCAGGACCGTTGGTGACTCGCTTGGCAGCACGCGCGGCTTTCCGCCGCTCGTCCTGCGCCTGCTTTCGCAGGGCTTTGAGCCTGGGAGCCTTGCGGCCACGCTTGCCGTTCTGCAGCCCGACCTTCGAGTTGTCGGTCATGACGTAGACGCGTTGGTGTCGCTCGAGGGTACGCAGCTTGGCCGGCGGCGGTTCGAACAGCTCGGGAAGCTCGACGCGCTGCGACCACAGCGTCTCGGCAGTCTTCATCTCGCTGGCGAACAAGCGCGTGCCGATATCGAAGGTCAACGCGCGCGCCAGGCGCGTGCTGACCGAGAAACCGGCCAGGCGTCCGAACAACTCGCAGCCCTTGCCGAAGGGAACAACCACGCAGAGCAGCACCAGGCTCGAAGCGAACTCCAGGCTGTGGCCGCGCAGACCCTTGGGGATTTCAAGGTCCGCATCGAGCGGGAAGCAGCGCTCGCCACACTGCCCACACAGGTAGCCACAACGCCGATAGACAAGGCCGCCCAGCAGGGTGAAGCGGCGAATACGCCGCAGGTTCTTGGTGCGCTTCATCGTCGCCCCGCACTTGATACAGGCGACGGGAACCTGCGAACGGCGAAACTTCTCATCACGCTGCTCGACGACATGGCACAGCATCAGCAGTCCGACCCTGCGGACGCAGGCCAGGGTCGCGACGGCCATCCTTGCGAGGGATGAAACCTCACCAAGCTGCAGGGCGAGACGCTCCAACTCGGCGACCACGGCGGCGGGCAGATCCTGCTTGCCGCAGCCGATCTCAGCATGCGATAGAGCCATTGGGGTCCTCGGGTTCTCAGCGAGGGTTTTTCAAACCAACCGCGCAGATAGCACGAGTGACCCCATCACTTCACGCGAAGCAAAGGGTGCCAGATTATGTGCGTCCGCTGCGGGCGCACAGAATCTGGCCCCCAGGCACTCAATCGGATCTGCGCCCCGGAACATCGACGTTGATGTTCTCAGGTCCGTAACCATCCACATCGTCGATGTCGAGACGCGGGTCGTCGGCGCTGCCGGAGATCGGGATGAGCGCCAAGTATAGGTCTGGCG
>CAYHRK010000513.1:0-2087 GCA_964358795.1 uncultured Vicinamibacterales bacterium | reverse complement strand
AAGACCGCCCCCGTCAGGACGAAGGACAGCTTGGCGGTCTCAAGGGCTTCCTGCACGGGTCTGGCAAGGGGTGGCATTGCGATTCAGGAATTCGACGCTGACCGCCTCCTGATCCTCTCCGTAGCTGACGACGACCCCTCCTGGTTCCTCCACCGCATCTACCGGAGGTGCATCCCGAAGAACCAAAAGAAGCACATCAGCGTCGGGATCATACCGTATTCTCATCCGCCTCCTCGTTCCAATACTTCTCTGCCCTGCTCGTCCAATAGACGGTCAAAACTGATCCGAAACCGCTTCTCTTTCTCTTCTTCAGGCATGACCCAGCTTCAATCTGGTTCTAGCAGGTTCGTGAGACCCAGCACGATCCCAAGCTCGCGCGACAGCGATCGCTGCGACTGAGCGTTCCCCGCCTCAACCTGCGCGAGGATCCGCAGCGTGTGGTGGTCGCGGCCAGTCATGATTTGGGGCCCGCATGCTAGCGACTCGATGAGATCAGCGCAGCGGTGAATACCCTCTTGGCATGGGTCAGGATCCACCCCGAGAGAGTCGACCGATCCCTCTAGTCGCAGCAACCGAAGTCACCCGCTCGTCATGGGTGGCGTCTGCATGGCGCGGGATCTGTCCCAGGCGTGGACCCGGGGCTGATGGGAACAGGACCGAAAAGCAAAAGGCCGACGTCTTCTCGGACGACCCCAAGGCCGATCTCGACTCGAAGGGACAGCTGTTCGTGAAGAGTCAGGGACTTTGGCTCGCCTTCCTCAGGGCGTCTTCGAAGGGCCGCAGCAGGTCAGGCTCTTCCTTTAACTCGGCGAACTGGTGGCCCCAATGGCGGATGCGATCCACGTCGAGCGTCGGGCGCTGGCGATGGATGATGCCGGTGATGTCGACGAGATCCTGACCCCGCGCGGCGACGAGCTTGTAGATGATGAGATCTTCCGCCGAACACGTGTCGAGCCAGACGTCTTCGACACGCCGCCACCGCGATGCCCGCCGCAGAACGTCCTCCTCGAACGGCAGGGCCGCCAGGGAGACGTCGATCGACACCCCGTTGGCGGCGGTCAGGAGCAGCACGCGACGGTCGAGCGCGAATTGCCTGGCGTTCGCGGTTCGCGGGTGAAAACGCTGGAGGAGCTCGTCGATCAGCGGACCTTCGGAGCCGAATTGGGCGAGCACGGTGAGATCGACGTCGGCGGTAAGACGCGGCTCCCCCCACCGCTGCAGGGCCACTGCGCCGATGAGGCAACCCGGCCGGCGGATCTCGGCCAGGGCCCGAAACACATCGGCTGCGGCGTGGAGCAGAGGCGCGGGCCTCATCGCCGGGCGCGATCGGCATATCCGGCAAACACGCGCTGCTGAAGAAGGAGGCCTTCACCCGCGTCGCCGGTCATGCCGGGTTCCCACAGCGCGAAGAGACTCTGTGTCTCGCGCCAGGCGTCCTCGTCGGTCAAGGCTTCCAGGCGCTGGCGATGTTCGTGCTCGAGAAACGCGCCGGCCTGGCGCCAGTTCTCGAGCCACTGGCGCATCTCGGCGCGTTCGCGCTGGTCGAGCCGGCGGGGCATCGAGGACGTCATCGGGTCCATTCTACTTCACCGTCCAAGATCTCGTACACCCGCGGCTGCCGGAGCTCCTGAACGAAGTCCATCGTGTGATCGAGGCCCGAGGCACGCGGTTTCTCCTGGTCCATCTACTTCTCGGACGACCCCAAGGCCGATCTCGACGCGTACACGGGCACGTATCTGCAGCAGGAGGTCGTGGCCGAGGGCGCCACGCGCAACGTGCCGGCGTTCAGCCGGTTTCTGCGGGTGGCGGCGTGCTGCAACGCCACGGTGGTGAATTTCACCAATGTGGCCAGCGATGCTCAAGTGCCGCGCACCACCGTGTATGAGTATGTGCAGATCCTGAAGGATACGCTGCTCGTCCACGAGATTCCCGCCTGGCAGCGCTCGACAAAGCGCAAGCCCCTCGCCACGTCGAAATACTACTTCGCCGAGGAAAAGAAGCTGAAGCCTCGGCTCGCCGTGCGTCGCAGCGTCGTGCTACAGTGGGCTGGAGCCGTTGACCATGCCCCACACCCTTCCGACGCGATT
>CAYHRK010000512.1:0-2089 GCA_964358795.1 uncultured Vicinamibacterales bacterium | reverse complement strand
TTGTCGAATCGGGTGAGGTCGCCCAGCTCCGCGGCGATGGTCACGGCCGTGTGGCGCTGCACGCCGCGCATCGACTGGAACGCGTCGACGATCGGACGAAGCCGCCACGTCGCGGCGATCTCGACAAGCTCGTCCTCGAGCCGGCCGACTCGCTCTGTCTGCTCGCTCACGGCGCGCAGCGACTCCTGAGAGACGATCGGCTGCGCCGGTGTCGGGCAGACGACCTTCGCCAGATACCTCAGGTGCGCATCGTTCCAAGTCGCCCGGCCCGAGTCGTTCAGCCCGTGGCGAAGGAGAAAGGACTTCAGGCGTAACTTCGCGTCCTTCAGCACGCCGATCGACGCCTCGCGCGCTCGCGAGAGATCACGAACCGCTTCGTCTTCGACGGTCGGCACGTAGACCGACGAAAAGGGTGGTAGGCTCTGCCATGGCTGACCTCCGTGAACGTGCGTTGAACATGAACCCAACGGGCGGCTCTGGCCCGATGAAGGCTAACCCGCGAAACCGACGGAGGTCAGCCTCATTGTTCGCACTCAGCAGAAGTCATACTGTCTAGGCAGAGGCGGCTGCGACGGCGTAGAATGTCGGCACTAGGACAATCTCATGCGCTGGCAGGACCACATCGTCGCGACGCCAGACACCCTCCACGGTTGGCCCCGGTTCCGAGGCACGCGGATCCCGGTGTCGATCGTGCTCGATAATCTCGCCGCCGGCGTCACCCCAGAGGAGTTGTACGCCGACTATCCGACGCTTCCGAAGGAGGCCATTCCGGCTGCCTTGGCGTATGCCGCTGATTTGGCCCGTGACCAAATCGTACCGATCACAGCGTAGCCGTGGCGACGGTCAAGCTGGACGAGAACGTTCCGGATTCGGTCGGCCTCATCCTGCGGCAGGGTGGCCATGATGTGGCGCTCGCTCGCGATGAGCAGCTCGTGGGGGTCGCCGATGATCGAGTTCTCGCCGCCGCCAGCGCTGAAGGCCGAGTGTTGGTCTCGCTCGATCGGGATTTCACGAATATTCTCCGGCATCCACCTGAGCCGACGGCCGGGATTGTCGTCATCCGTTTGCGCGACCAGACACTCCCCTTGATTCGCCAAGTGGCCGCGACACTCCGCGACGTGCTCTCTCAGGAATCGGTTCGTGGCCGGTTGTGGGTGCTCGACGAATCGCGACTTCGTATCTGGCCGCGGGGAGGCCCTGCCTAACCTGGCGCTGGAGCCGGCGGCGCTGATTCTCTGGCATGAGCGCCGCGGCTCAGCGCCAGGTCGTTGGGCAGGCGATGAAACGGGACTGCGAGTCCTCGGGGCGAAGACCCGTACGCCGGGCAATCCTGGCCAGCATATTGGGGCCGAAAGGAACCAAGCGCTTACTCGGCCGCGTCGATCGCGGACACGTCCGTGCGGTCCAGCACGCGGCCCAGGCCTTCGATCGCCAACCAGCACTCCCCCGCCACGACCATCGCCACGATGAGCGCCGGCAGCACGATCAGCACGGTGCCGGTGAGCCAGTAGACGAGCAGCGTGACCAGAGCGGCGATGACGGCGCCGGGCAGCAGTGACACGGCCAGCGTGAGCAGGATGCCCGCCATCATCAACAGGCGCTGTCCCATCGCATCGATCCCGCGGGCGCGCGACGCGCCCACCGTCACCCACGCGGGAAACAGCACCGCCACGCCGTTTTGCACCACTATCTGCGAGAGGATGATCGCCGGCGCGAGCAACGCGGCGGCGATCGCGTACGAGAAGACGTG
Source organism: uncultured Vicinamibacterales bacterium (assembly GCA_964358795.1). Lineage (GTDB taxonomy): Bacteria > Acidobacteriota > Vicinamibacteria > Vicinamibacterales > JAKQTR01 > CAYHRK01. The sequence continues at coordinate 339 of CAYHRK010000512.1, read as the reverse complement.
CGTCAACATGTCGACTGGCGCGCCACCGGTAACCGAAAGCCGGCTGGAGAGGAGTGCCGCCGTCAGAATCAACAGCCACGCCGCGATCGACACGACCAGGGTCGGCGCGAGCAGCTCGCCGCGAATGAGCGCAGCTCCACGCACGGGCCAGGTCTTGAGCAGGGCCAGATTCGCCAAATCCTGGCGCAAGTCGTTGTGCATCATCTGCGGCCCCAGCAGGACCGTGAAGCCCGCCAGCGGGAGGCACGCCGCGGCGAGAAACGTGGCCATCCCTTCCGCGCCGCGGCCCTGCGCGATCACAACCAGAAAAATCACGACCGGCAGCAGGCGCAGCAGCGT
>CAYHRK010000511.1:0-2111 GCA_964358795.1 uncultured Vicinamibacterales bacterium | reverse complement strand
GCGAAAGATATCTGGAAGATTCTGGCCAAGGCCGGGGTCTCGAGATATGCGGAGCTTGTGTGCTTCTCCGATGATCCCGGTGAAGCGGCGGTCAACTATTTCATCCTCAGGCTGATGGGCTACCCTGATCTAAAGGTGTTGGTGATGTAACAGTTATTCACACGCTTGTTCACCTCATGGAGGCCGGAAAGGTAACGCCGGCCGCCTCGTCTGGCGACCACCAATCGGCGTGGTCCGTGGGGGACGACGAAGACGGCAGACGCTCATTCGACTGTTCGCGGCGGACGGCGGTGGTGTGTCGCTTGTTCGTACGCGTGAGCCAGGCCCAGCAGCCGGCGATCGGACCACGGCCGGCCGAGGAAGGACACGCCAAACGGGTAGCCGCGCCGCATGAAGCCGCCGGGCACGGTCACCTGCGGCAGCCCGGTCATGGCGCTGTCCTCGCACGTGCCGGGCTCACCGCCATATCGCTGTTCCCCTCCTTCGTGCGTCGAAGGCCGCGCGAGGTTGGCCGGATAGATCAGCGCGTCCAGGCGGTGCGCGTCCATCAGGTTCACATAGACGTCGCGGAATGCCTCGCGGCTCGCGATGAACCGACGGGTCGCCTCGGTGAACGCCTCGCCGGCAGGAACCGGCTGTAGCGCGCTCGCAAAGCGTCGCTGGCTGCCGGGGGCGAGCTTGCCACTCGCCATGACATCCTCGATAGTGAGCACCGTGTCACCCGGTAACGCGCCGCGCGAGAGATACCGGCTCCACGCCGCCTTGAGGGATCCCGGTGCGCTGCCGCGCGCCGTCCGGTAGTGCTCGTCCAGGTCGGCGATCTCAACGTCGACAACGACCGCGCCGGCCGCCTCGAGTTCCTTCACCACTTGCGCCATCAGGGCCGCAGGCTCGCGCTCACCAGTGACCCCGACGAAGCGCTGCCTCAGCACGCCAATACGCGCCCCGGCGAGGCTGGCCAGCCGGAGCGACGCGACGAAGGAGCCGTCGATGTGGCGCCCCGCGTCCTCGGTGACGGGATCCTCCGGATCGCTTCCCGCCACCTGATCGAGCACCTCAGCGAGTTCCCGCACCGACTTGGTCAGTGGGCCGACCGCGTCGTTGTAGGTATTGAGCGGCATCACACCCGCACGGCTCGTCAGGCCTCGCGTGGTTCGGATGGTGGCCAGCGATGCGAACGCCGCTGGGTTCGACAGGGAATTGCACGTGTCGGTGCCGAAGGCGAGCGTCACCAGGCTGGTCGACACCGCGACCGCACTCCCGCCGCTCGAGCCCGCGGTGCTCAGTGAGGGATCGTACGCGTTTCCAGTGGTCCCGCCGACGGTGCTGATCCCGAAGTCCCCGAACGGGAACTCATCCAGGTTCGTCTTGCCGAGTACGACGGCGCCCGCGCGGCGCATGCCCGCGGCCATGAAGGAGTCGAGGCGCGGACGGTGATCTACTAGCGCTCGCGAGCCGCCAGTGGTCGGGAGTCCCAGGACGTCGATGTTGTCCTTGAACGCGATGGGAATCCCGTGGAACGGGCCGCGCACCTGCCCGGCCGCCCGCTCGGCATCACGCGCCCGCGCGTCGGCAATGGCCCTCGGATTGAGCGCCAGCATCGCGCGAAAGGTCGGTCCGTTGCGATCGTAAGCGGCGAGGCGCGTGAGGTACTCACGCACGATGTCCACCGATGTCACCGCGCCGCGGGCGAGCGCGTCCTGCAAGAGGTCCGCGGTTCGCTCGAACACGGTGAAGGGTGGCGCTGGCACGCGTGCGGGCGCCGGCCAGTTCGCGATCTGGCCCAGTTCGCGTGGCGTCAGGCCGCGGAAGTCCGGCTCGACCACCAGGTGCCTGGCCACGGCGATGACGCCCGCGATTTCCGACCCGGGCGCCGGGATGGCCGGGGTCTCGCCCGAGTAGGGAGCCTCGTACTGCGGCGCGATCATGCCGTTTCGAATCGGCACAGGAAAGCCGCCGCGCGGGTCGTAGACCTCGCTCAATCCCTTCACGACGAAGGTCACCAGCGCTGTCGTCTGTCCAGGCCTCACGGTGAAGCGGAACACATACCCGATGTGGGCGGGATCGTCGCCGGGCCATGGATCGGTGAATGGATCCCCTAGCTGTCGAAG
>CAYHRK010000510.1:0-2115 GCA_964358795.1 uncultured Vicinamibacterales bacterium | reverse complement strand
CCCTACCTATGCTCACGGAACTGGTCTGCATCGTCTGCGGCCAATCGTATCCGCCCGGCGATGTCCAGACGTGCCCCGCGTGCGGACCTTCTGGAATTCTCGACGCCCGCTACGATTATGACGCGACCCGCGCGGTGCTGTCACTGAGCGAGCTAAACACCCGCCCGCACGATCACTGGCGCTATCGGGAGCTGTTGCCCATCAGACCAGACGCGTCGCTGCCTCCCCTCCTTGTCGGGTGGACACCCGTGTATGAGGCGCCCAGGCTGGCGCAACACGTTGGCGTGCGACGACTGTTTCTGAAGGACGATGGACGAAACCCGACCGGTTCTTTCAAGGATCGCGCCAGTTCGGTTGGCGTGTTGAAGGCTCTCGAGTTCGGCTACGACACGATCGCCTGCGCCTCGACCGGCAATGCCGCCTCCTCGCTTGCGGGCCTGTCGGCGTCGGTGGGACTGCGCAGCATGATCTTCGTGCCCGAGCGCGCACCAGAGCCAAAGATCGCGCAGTTGCTCGTCTTCGGCGCGACCGTGTTCCGGGTCAAAGGCACCTACGAGCAAGCGTTCGACCTGTGCCGCAGCGCGTGTGAGCGATTCACGTGGTACAACCGGAACAGCGGCACGAATCCGTACCTGGTGGAAGGCAAGAAGACCGCCGGCCTCGAGATCGCGGAGCAATTCGCGACCGGGTCGTGGATGGGCGGTGGGCTGCCCGACTGGGTGGTGGTGTCGGTGGGCGACGGCTGCACGATTGGCGCTATCGGCAAAGGACTCCACGAATTCAAGCGGCTTGGTCTCGTCACAACGATGCCCCGCCTACTGGGCGTGCAGGCTGAAGGCGCGTCGCCGATTGTGAGAGCCTTTCAGACGAAGTCCGATGTGGCGAGTTCTGCATCGGACACGTTGGCCGATAGCATCGCCGTGGGAACGCCCCGCAACTGGCGACGTGCGCTTGCGTGGATTCGCGCGTCGCGCGGTACGATGGTAGCCGTGTCCGACGCAGCGATTCTGGATGCGCTGCTGGTGACGGCGCGATTGGGCGGCGTCTTCGGCGAGCCGGCCGGCGTCGCAGGCGTGGCAGGGCTGCAGCGCGCCGTGGCTGATGGCTTGGTGCCCCGCGATGCCACGGCGCTGGTGGTCGTGACAGGAAACGGCCTGAAAGACATCCGATCGGCCACCGAAGCGGCGGGCCGCCCGCACAACGTACGGCCGGACCTCGCCGATGTCGAAGCCGTAGTCTCTCCGGGCTAGCCATGCTGCTCAAGGGCGCCTCTATCGTCCGCCTGCATCCGCCGAGCGTCGCGCAGGCGGACTTGCGCGTGGACGGCGACCGCATCGTCGCCCGGGCCGTCCGACTCGATCCCAAGCCTGGGGAAGACGTCGAATCGTGCGAGGGCATGTTCATCGCCCCGGGTCTGGTGTGTGCGCACACGCATGTGTACTCGACCTTGTCGCGAGGAATGCCGGGACCGCTGGCTCCACCCAGTTCGTTTCCGGAGATCCTGCGAAAGATCTGGTGGAAGCTCGACCAGGCGCTCGATGCCGAGTCGATCTACTACAGCGCCCTTATCGGCGCCATCGAGGCCGTGCGTTTCGGAACGACCACCATCATCGACCACCATGCGTCGCCAAACGCGATTCCCGGCTCGCTCGACATCATTCGCCAGGCGTTCTCCGAAGTCGGCGTACGCGGCGTCCTGTGCTACGAGGTGACCGATCGAGGGGGCGTGCGGCGGCGAGACGCGGGACTGGCCGAAAACGATCGGTTTCTGAGCACCACTGGCACCGATTCCAACTTCCGAGGGCTGGTCGGCGCGCACGCGTCGTTCACGCTGGGCGACGACAGCCTGAGTTCGCTGGCGGATCTGGTCCGACGGTATCGCACCGGCCTCCACATCCACGTGGCAGAAGCCGTCGATGACGTGGAGCGGACGTCGAAGCACTACGGCTGCGGCATCATCGACAGGCTGGCGCGGCACGGCCTGCTGACCGAGCAGTCGATCCTGGCGCATGGCGTGCACCTGACCGACGTGGAACTGGCCGAGATCGCGCGTTCCGGTGCGTGGCTCGTGCACAATCCCCGGTCCAACATGAACAACAGCGTGGGCCACGCGCC
>CAYHRK010000509.1:0-2119 GCA_964358795.1 uncultured Vicinamibacterales bacterium | reverse complement strand
CGGCGGCGCACCGCGGCCCCACCAGCACGCCGGCCGACTCGCCCTCCCAGCCGTCCCTCCCGCTGTCGCCGCCGCCAGCCGCTCCAGCCTCAGCGCCCGCTTCGTCGACTACGACGCCCCGCTTGTCGAGAAACTGGCCGAGAGGCTTGCGCGTCACGGCTCCATCGCCTCAGCGGAGCGCCGGGGACCCGTGCCGAAGACGATCGATGCGGCGCAGATGCTCGCCGACAGTCTCACGGTCCAGAATGGCATTGCGCGTGTCGTGACGGCCGAGATCGGCGTCGCGACGCACGTCGGCGTCGTGATCCAGTACGACGTGCTTGCCGACGAGCGCATGAGCGGCATCGTGAGCGCCTGGGTGAGTCCCGACACGCGATCCGTTCCCGACGGGTTCTCACAGGAGTGGGAAGAGATCTCGGCGGACAGCCGAGATGAGAGCCAGGCCGGTCAAGACGCCACGCCATCCTCGGTCGACGTCGCCGGTCTGACGTCCTTCGTGACGAGGGCTTGGCCTATCGTTCAGGCGGTGTCCACGAGCGCGATGCGCGCAAGCCTCGAGCCCTTCCTGGCGAGCTTGACCCGGCGACGCGATCGCGATCTCGATCGCGTGCACCAGTACTACCGCGAAATCCACAACGAGCTGGCCCGCAAGGCCGCGCGGCATCAGGGCGAAGCCCGCGCGCGAGAAGAGGCGCGGCTGTACGCAACCATGCGGGCCTGGGAGGCGCGAGTTGAGGAGGTGGCGGCGCGTTACCGCACCCGGGTCACGCTCGCCCCAGTTACGGCGCTCGTTTGTCGCATGCCCGCCTGGCACGTACACGTGCGGTTGCAGCGGCGGACCGCCGTGCGCGACGTGACGTGGCTCTGCGACGGCCGCGGACGCACAATCGAGCCGCGGGCATGCGATCACTGCAACGTGCCCACACGCTCGGCCTACCTGTGCGACGACCGCGTACACTACCTCTGCCGCGAGTGCTTCGCGCCGTGCGACGTGTGCGGCAAATCGTTCTGTCGCGCGTGTGTGGCGCGCTGTCCCAAGACGCATCCGATCCAGGCCCAGAGATAACCACTCCCGATCTAGAGCGGGAGTGGTTCTTTCAATCGCGACCCGGCCGTAACACGGTAGTACAATGCCGACCGTGGACACCCCCGTTGACCCGCCGGATCTGCAGGCGTGGCTCGTCGAGTTCGACACCGCGGCCAACCGGCCGCTCAGAACCCGCGTGCGGTACGCGCTAATACTGAAGGACCGCGAGTCGGTGCCGAGGCTGAAGTCGTTCCGCGAGTGCTGGCTTCGGACACGGTCGTGACCCGCCGCGGTGGCCTAGTCGGCGGAGCGGTGCTCGGTTCGCTGTGCCTCTGGCTGGCGTTTCGCGACGTCGACTGGCGGCAACTCTGGGCGGCGATCGCCAGCCTGCACGTCGGGTACGCGCTGGGTGCGCTCGGCTGCGTGATCGCGGCGCTGGTGACGGTAGTGCTCCGTTGGCGCGAACTGTTCACCACAGGGCGCAATCTCGGCTTCTGGAACCTGTTGCAGGCCACCGTCGTCGGTCAAGCCCTCAATATCGCGCTGCCCATCCGCGTGGGAGAAATCGGCCGCTGGCAGGTGCTGGTTCGCGCAGAAGGACTGCCGCGAACGGCCGTGCTCGCCACGCTGGTCGTGGAGAAAGGGCTGGATCTGCTGACGCTCGGACTGGTGACCGGACTGCTCGTGGCCGCCAGCATCCTTCCACAGGACCTGGCGGGACGAGCCGGCGTACGCGCGGGGTTGGCGGCGGCGGCGCTGTTTGCTCTCTGGGGGCTGGGTCGACTGCGGCGGGTGTGGCTCCCAAGCATGAAGCGGCTGGCCACCAGCGTGCCCGAACGCTGGCGAGGTGGCCTGGGCCGAGCCATCGATGAGAGCGGAGCGGTGGTGACAGCCCTGGGCACCACGTGGCGAGGATTGACGATCGCCGCCCTGTCGCTGGCGGTCGTGGCCTTGTCGGCGCTCGCCAACTATCTGCTGATGCGCGCCTTCGGCCTGACGCTGCCGTTCCAAGCGGCGCTGGTGCTGTTCGTGGTGCTGCAGGTGGGAGCCGTGCCGCCCTCGCTGCCCGGCCGGCTGGGCGTGTTCAACTAC
>CAYHRK010000508.1:0-2119 GCA_964358795.1 uncultured Vicinamibacterales bacterium | reverse complement strand
GCGTTTCCCGCTGACCCGCACGAACCTTCCCGCTGTACAGGCGGTGCTCGGCACACGCGGCATGTTCCGTGGCAGAAACTCCCACGACGTGGAGGTGCTGGCGGATTTGCGCTCCGTTGCCGGTTCGCCCTGGTTCATGGTCGCCAAGATTGATGCCGAGGAAATCCTCGTCGAGGCGCGTTACCGGGCTGGCGTCATAGTCGTCATCGTCGGATCGTTCATCCTGCTGGCTGCCGTCACAACCGTGTATGGCTACGAGCGGCGAGCGGCGCGTGTGCTCCAGATTTCGCAGCACGCGCTTCGCGAAAGCGAGGAGCGCCTGCGCCTGGCGTTCGCATCCACGAACCGGGGCCTCTACGATCTGGACGTCCAGACCGGTGCATGTGTCGTCAGCCCCGAATATGCGCGCATGCTCGGCTACGATCCGGCCGAGTTCCGCGAGACCCGCGCCACGTGGTACGAGCGGTTGCATCCGGACGATCGCGAGGAAGTTGAAGGGGTCAACGAGGAGTGCCTGGCTGGGCGGCGTGAGGACTACTCCATCGAGTGCCGGCAACGCACCAAGGGCGGGGACTGGAAGTGGATTCTCTCGGTCGGCAAGTTGGTGTCGCGCTCGGCTGATGGACGGCCGATGCGAATCGTCGGCACCCACAGCGACATCACCGAGCGCAAGCTCGCGCAACTCAGGCTCGCCGAGAGCGAAAACCGTTGCCGCGATCTGATTGATCACAGCCAGGACCTGATCTCCACCCACGCGCTGGATGGAAGAGTGCTCTCGGTGAATGAGGCGGCGTTCCGGCTCTCCGGGTATTCCCGCGAAGCGTTGTTGCAGATGAACATGGCCGACCTGCTGGTGCCGCAGGCGCGTCATCTGTTTAGCGGCTACCTGACCGAGATACAGGCGACGGGCCACGCCGACGGCGTTCTTCGAATCCGAACTGCGAGCGGCGAAACGCGTACGTGGGAATACCACAACACGCTCAGAACCGAGGGCGTGACCGTTCCCGTGGTGCGTGGCATGGCGCGGGACATCACCGAGCGCACGCGGGCGGAGTCGGAGTTGAAGAAGCGGAATGTCTTTGTCGAGACTCTGCTGGAACACGCGCCGATAGGTTTTGCTGTCAACACGATCCAAGACGGGCGGCCCGTCTTTATGAGCCGCAGGTTCGAGAAGATCTACGGGGTGCCGCCAGGCAGCATTCATAGTGTCGAGGAGTTTTTCGAGACGGTGTATCTCGATCCGGTCTTCCGGGAGCAGATCCGGGAGCGCATCATGGCGGACATCGCAACTGGAGACGAGGCGCGGATGCGGTGGGAGAACATTCCGATCACGACGCAGGCTGGGGAGCACAAGTTCATCACCGCCACCAACATTCCGGTGCTCGATCAAGGCCTGATGATCTCGACCGTGCAGGATGTCACCAAGCGCTCGCAGGCGGAGGAGGCGTTGCGCGAGAGCGTGGAACGATTCCAATTGGCGAATCGCGCTACGTTCAACGTCATCTGGGAGTTCAATCCCCAGACCAACGCGTTCTGGTTGAGCGACAATCTCGAGGAAGTACTTGGCTATCGGGCCGACGAACGCGAGCTGTGCCTCGAGTCCTGGACCAACGACATTCACCCCGAAGACTGCGAACGCGTCACCGCGGGTTTTCACGCGGCCATTGATTCGGGGCGGGAGTTCTGGACAGACGAGTATCGCATTCGTCGCAAGGACGGGTCGTATGCGGAGGTCGAAGACCGGGGATACGTCGCCCGGGACCCTGACGGCCGGGCGATTCGGGTGATTGGCGCCATGCAGGACGTGACCGACCAGCGGCGCGCCGAGGAGTCCATCCGCGTCCAGGCGTACATGCTGGACAACATCGGCCAGGCGGTGATTGCCACCGACATCGAAGGAACCATCACCTACGTGAACCGCTTCGCGGCGGGGCTCTACGGCTGGTCTTCGGCCGACATGCTGGGGCAGGACGTCCTCGAGGTCCTGGTTCCGCAAACCAACCACGAGCAGGCGGAACAGATGTTGACGCGGCTGCAGCGCGGGGAAAACTGGAGCGGGGAGTACCTCGTACAGGCTCGTGACGGCAGGGTATTTCCGGCCGCGGTGACCGCCTCGCCG
>CAYHRK010000507.1:0-2130 GCA_964358795.1 uncultured Vicinamibacterales bacterium | reverse complement strand
CCACCCTCCTGCCAGCCAGCGAACATCGAGGGGAGCCGATGGGCGGTAGCGGGCTTCGTGGAGCCTGAGCACGTCGAGCACCCACTGACAGGCCGCGGGCGTCTCAAGGATCACCCAGTCGCCATCCTTGCTCATGATGGCGATCCGATAGTAGACGACCGCTTGGCCCGATGCCAGCGCTGCCACCGGTCCGTCGGCGTTGAACTGCCGGGTGAGGTCGAAGTAGATGTTCGCCACGGCGTGATTGTAACCCGCACGCTCCCCAGGACGGCCTGTTGAACGAGCACGGAGAAACAAGCTGTCTCGCGCGATCCCTTGCTGTGCGAGGGCCTGCAGGGCATCACCCACCAGGGCCTCCTGTAATGGATCAGTTGATTCGCCGTGTCGATGGCCCTGAAACCTGACGCCACCGCCAATTGCACCAGTTGCGTCGTGACCTCTTTTTTCCACGCCGTGCCATACATGAAAGACGGAATGGGAACGTGGTTATGAGCGGTCAGGGTCATGACGTTGGCTCCAGCTGGCCAACAGTCAGTTTGACTGCTTGGGCAGCTTGGGAATCAGCCAACCGAGAAACGCCTGCGTGGATCGGGACTGCATCAGGACGCGCCCCGGGCCTGTGAGCTGGCAGACAAGTCCTTCACCGCCCAGGATCGTGGATTTCCAGCTGCCGGACTTCGTCACGCTGAACTGCACCGAGGCATCGAAGCCGACGATGTGGCCGGTGTCCACCACGTAGCGTTGTCCCGGGTCCAGCGTGCGTTCCTCGATCGCGCCGTAGGTGGCGGCCACCAGTTTGCCGTTCCCGCTAACCCTCAGCAGGATCAGCCCGCCACCGCCGAAGAAGCCCTTCGAGCCGCCCCAACTCGCGTCCATCGACACACCCATCTCGCTGGCGACATAGGAGCCGCTGGCGAGCAGGAAATCGCCGCCTATCTGCAGCGTAATCATGTCGCCCGGCAACGACGGCGCCACCGTGATCTCGCCGCCGGCGGCGGGCGCCTTCCAGGTGTTCTGGAAGAAACTCTCACCCGCGACCATGCGCTTGAGCCCGCCGAACAAGCCGCCCTCGGCGCGAGTCTCGCTCACCATACCATCGCTGTGGCTGACCATGGCGCCGGGCTCGACCTTGACCTGTTCGTTCGCACCGACCTGGATGATCGCCAAGGAGAACGACGGCTGGTGTTTCAGTGTGACATCCACGGTTGCGCCCCTCTCTTGTGTGCCGGCCGGCAATCGGTTTCAACGCCCAGCGCCAGCCGATCACGATTCCAGGCCAGTATAGCCCGCCCGCCCTGTTCACAGACGGCCCCCAGCCACCAGCAATGGTTGGCATCCGCCACGAGCGCTCGCCCGCCGTCCACGACGAGCGTCGCTCCGATCGCGAGTCTCTCCGGATTCGTCGTTGGACGAGGATAACGGAGAGACAACGTACGTACCTGCAGACTCGAAAGTCCCCGTAGTAAGATCGACGCCGGCCAACGTGCACGGCAGACCGTCGGGAGCCAGGGGGATGACAGTCGACCGCCTTTCCTCGTGATTGCGCGCATCGACTAGCTGCAGGGCAGAGGCATCGGCCTTGATGACTCGGGATGGTGGGCGACATGCAGGTGGACGGGCGGCTCACGTTGAAAGGAGACATCATGCGAACCATCGTGCTGACAATCGTGTGGGTGTGTGCGCTCGCTACCGGGCTGGCTGGTACGTTCGGCGTGACACCAGGGCGCGCCACGACGCAGGCGCCGGCGGCGCAAAGCGTCGGTCGCGCCGAGCGGACGGTGTGGTACTTCTACCGCGTGAAGTGGGGGTTCCAGAACGAGTTCGTCGACCTGTTCCGCCGCAACCACTACCCGGTGCTGAAGGAACAGCTCAAGACCGGCCGCATCGTCACGGTACGGGCGGTTGTGCCGACCTACCACGGCGACGGCCGGGCCGACTGGACGTTTGCCGTCGTCATCACGTACCGCGACACGGCGGCGATGACCGGCCCGAGCGACGAGGAGGCCATCGTCAGGCGGCTGTATCCCGATCAGGAGAAGTTCAGGAAAGAGGAACAGCGCCGCTTCGAGATTCTCGATGCGCACTGGGACGTGCCGCTCAACGACGTGGATCTCGACGCCGGCCGCTGAC
>CAYHRK010000506.1:0-2131 GCA_964358795.1 uncultured Vicinamibacterales bacterium | reverse complement strand
ACGGCGTAGCACGGCTGCCAGATGTTGCGCACGATGCCCTGGTAGCCGATCCAGTTGGCGAGATGCCCGCCCGCATTGAACTCGCCGAGCACGTCGAGCGTCAGGTTCTGCCACAACGTGAGCGTGGTTCCGATGCTCGTGATGTGCGTCGGGTAGACCGACCCGAGATACTGGTCGGACTTGACGATCGGGTCGGCGATGGCGTCGGGGTTCATGATCTTGTAGCCGAAGAGGGCCGGCACGGGGTAGCCCTCCCTCACGTAGCTGCCCAGTCCCGTAAAGATCGGCACGCCGCCGACGTCGACGGTGTTGCTGGCGAGCGACGTGATGCTCACGCGGCCGCTCCAGTTGACCTTCTGGCCGCGGAGGATGTCGCCGTTGACCTGCACCTCGAGGCCCTTGTTCTCCAGCGTGCCGACGTTCTGCAGCTGCGTCTGGGTGAACCCTTCCGACGGCGGGTAGACGACGCCGATCAGCGCGCCGTAGGTCCGCGCCTGGAATCCCGTCACCTCGAACGACACCCGGTTGTCGAACGCGGCGGCGTCGAAGCCGACTTCGTACTCGCGCGTGCGCTCGGGGCCGAGATCCGGGTTGCCGCGCTGGGCCACCACCACGCCAGGCTTCCCTTCGTCGCCGGCGATCGGGTCCCAGGTACGCACGGCGTCGAACGCGCCCGGGGCCTTGCCCGACTCGCCAACCGCCGCGCGCAGCTTGAAGGTCGAGACATACTTCGACGGCCACCACTTCTCCTCGGACATCACGTACGCGGCGCTCACTTTCGGGTAGCGCTGCAACCCGAACGCCGAGCCGAACGCGCTGTTTCCGTCCACGCGCAGGCCGCCCGTGACGAACAGGCGATCGTTCCAGCCGACCATCTCCTGCAGGAAGAAGCCGGCATTCACCACCCGTGGCTGGGAAACATTGCCGAGGGTTCTGACGGCGAAGGACGCAATCGTCGGAACGCCCGGACCGGACAGGAAGGTGCCCGTCAGGCTGGTGATCCGTTCCCGGTCATCGAACAGCTGCCCGCCCCACGAGAGCGTGGAGGCGAGGTTCTTGAACAGCGTGTTCTGGTAGGAGCCCGCGTAGTCGAGCGAAAGCTTGGTATGGTTCCAGTTCGCATCGATCATCTGGCCGGTCGGGAGACTCAGGAACCCGAATGGCAGGAGCGTGTTGTTGTTGCTGTTATTGTAGTCGTAGCCGAGGTTGAACCGATTGGTCAACCCGTTGATCGGGTTCCACGATACCGACGCGCCGGTGATGAAGTGATCGGCGTCATTGGAGATCTTCGTGTCCAGGATGTACTTGTTGGTGAGGCAGGTCGTGCCGGCGGGGACGTTGGCGCAGTCCTCGCCCTTGCCGCCCTTGAAGTTGCCGCTCGAACCGCGCATCACGTTCAGCGTGAAGCCGTTGGCGAGGTTCCCGTCTCCGATCCAGCCGATCTTCTTCTTGTTGTAGGAGGTGTTGAGCGAGACCACGAGCTTCTTGGCCGGCATGAAGGTGAAGTTGCCGCGAAAGCCGCCGTCCTTGAGGAAGCCCGTGCGCACGACCCCCTGGTTGTCGCCGTAGTTGCCGGAGAGGAAGTAGGTCATGTTCTCGCCGCCGCCTTTGACCTCCATGTCGAGGCGCTGCACCGGGCCGTTGCGCAGCCAGGTGCCGCTCGCCGGGCAGGTGGGATCCATGTACTTGGTGCCGATTCCGTCGACCATGACGCCCTTGCAGATCATGCCGAGGTCCGTCGGGTCCGACTTCGGGCCCACCTGCCCCATCACGTTCAGGCCGCCGCTGATCGACGCCGTCCATTGCGGCGCGCCCGCCGATCCCCGCTTGGTGAAGATCTGGATGACGCCGCCCGACGCCTCGGTGCCGTACAGGGTGGTCGCCGCTGCGCCCTTCACGATCTCCACCCGGTCGATCTCCTCGGCCTTGATGTCGTTGAACGCCGCCGCGCTCTGGCGTGCCGACGCGGTGACCGGGCCGCCCTGGCTGTAGATGCGAATGCCGTCTACATAGATGATCGGGTTGTTCCCCTGCGTGATGCTGTTGCTGCCGCGCAGCCGGATGGTCCCGCCCGCGCCGGGCTGGCCGGAGTTGCCCAGCACCGTGACTCCCGGCGCCCGGCCGCCGATCA
>CAYHRK010000505.1:0-2137 GCA_964358795.1 uncultured Vicinamibacterales bacterium | reverse complement strand
AGGCTGCGTCAATAAATAAACTTTACAAGGTGAGGTGGACATGGTAGACTGCGGGCATGGTAACACCCGCCGTGCTCACGCGCAAGTTGGCCCGGCTCTGGCCGCATCTGGACGAGCGTGGCCGCAGGATGGTGGCCGCCAACGAGGCGGTGCAGCTCGGCCATGGGGGGATCTCCCAGGTGAGCCGCGCCTGTGGGTTGTCGCGCGTCACCATCGGCAAGGGGATTCGGGAACTGGACGCCGAGCCGTTGCCCAGCGGGCGGATTCGGCGAGCCGGGGCGGGGCGTCCCAAGCTGGTCACGCGGGACCCGGGGTTGCCGGGGGCGCTGGAGGCTCTGGTCGAGCCGTTGGCGCGCGGCGATCCGGAATCGCCTCTGCGGTGGACGTGCAAGAGCACGCGCGCGTTGGCGGCGGAGCTGCGTGCCCAGGACCATCCGCTCAGCCACGAGAAGGCGGCGCAACTCCTGCGGGAGTTGGGCTACAGCCTGCAAGGGAACCGCAAGACCGAAGAGGGCCAGGACCATCCCGACCGGGATGCACAGTTCGAATACATCAACCAGCAGGTCAGCCGTGCGCTCGGCGCCGGCCTGCCGGTGATTTCGGTCGACACGAAGAAGAAGGAGTTGGTGGGGAATTACGAGAACAAAGGCCGCCAATGGCGGAAGAAGAAGTCGCCACGGCCCGTCAACGGCCACGATTTCCCGGACCCCTCGGTGCCGCGCGCCTATCCCTACGGCATCTACGACATGGGCCGGAACACGGGGTTTGTGAATGTCGGGACGGACCACGACACGGGCGAGTTCGCCGTGGCCTCGATTCGGGGGTGGTGGCGTTCCGAGGGACGGCGGCTGTATCCGAAGGCTCGGCAGTTGCTGATCACGGCGGACGGCGGCGGCAGCAACGGGTATCGTTTGCGGCTGTGGAAGTGGGAGCTGCAGAAGTTGGCCGACTCGACCGGCCTGTCGATCCAGGTATGCCACTTCCCGCCAGGGACCAGCAAGTGGAACAAGGTGGAGCACCGGCTGTTCTCGTTCATCGCCTCGACATGGCGTGGAGAACCGTTGCGGGATTACGAAACCGTCGTCCGCCTGATCGCAGGCACGACCACGGCGAAGGGCCTGAGCGTCACCTGCCGGCTGGATCGGCGGAACTACCCGGCGGGCCGGAGGGTCAGCGATGAGCAAATGGCCAAGCTGCACCTCACCCCTCAGGCGTTTCACGGGGAGTGGAACTACATCATCCGACCCCGACGGCCCTCCAATATGTAAATGTTATTTATTGACGCTGCCTAAGCGGCCTCTTTGGCGAAACGTAACACTTCAGCCGAATGAAGTGAGCTGACATGAAGGGACGACCCGTGTGGCACAGCCGCCCTCGGCTGTGTCTTGAGCAGGACATTGTGGGCGGCGTGTCTACACGCCGCGATACGCGGGATGGTGACATCCCGCCCACAATATGCCAACATCACAGCCGAGGGCGGCTGTGCCACATGCACTTCATTCGGCTGAAGTGTTACGGCGAAACAAGTTCCACACTCGTAACCGTAATCGATCCCTCTTCCGTCGGCGCCGAGGAGAGTGGCCATTGCTCAGCTCTGGATCCCCTTGACACGCGGCGGCAATTGGGCACAATAGGGGGCGTTGCGGTGCGACTCTCCCACGGGTTTCGCCACGGCCAGGAGCAGGCGCATGCTTGAGCAATTCCGGGTGAGCAACTTCAAGAGCCTCGTCAACGCCGACTTTCGTCCGGTCGGCCTGAACCTCGTCGTAGGGACCAACAATGCCGGCAAGACGAATCTCTGCCATGCTCTTCGCTTCCTCAGCCTGACCAGCAAGATGCCGCTCGACGAGGCCGCCAATCACTGCACCCCCGAACCCTGGAACTTGCTCAACGTCTACACACCGGACGACACGCTGGAAATGGAGGCCAATGCGGTTCTGTCCTCCGAGAGGGAGGAATTCAGGTTCACATACACCCTCCGGCTCGCATGTCGGAATGGGTCAAACGCGAAGTCGTTGGGCAAGGCATTCACGGTCAGCCGCGAATCGCTCAAGGTGACTGGTGGGGGGTTCCATGACACAATCCTCCTGGAAAACGAGGCCGGGAACGTGCGACTGCTCCATGAGAAGCGCTTCCT
>CAYHRK010000504.1:0-2157 GCA_964358795.1 uncultured Vicinamibacterales bacterium | reverse complement strand
AGACAAGTAGTCGCCGAGCTTCGACCATCGGTGCACGGTGCGCGTGCCCTTCACCGCGATGGCGAGCGCCTTGATCTGGCCGACCAGCACCACCAGTTTCCTTCCGCGCGTGAGGCCGGTGTAGATCAGATTCCGTTGAAGCAGCGGATAGTGCTGTGTGGTCACGGGGATCACCACGGCCGGGTACTCACACCCTTGCGCCTTGTGGATGGTCGTGGCGTAGGCCAGCACGAGTTGGTCGAGCTCGTGCGCCGCGTACACAACGTGACGACCGTCGACATCGATGGTGAGATCGCTGGTGTCGCTGTCGATGTGCCGCACGAATCCGATGTCGCCGTTGTACACGTCCTTGTCGTAGTCGTTCTCGATCTGCATCACCTTGTCGCCCACCGCGAAGTTCCAGCCGAACCGCTCGACAGCCTGCACGGGTGCGGGATTCAGTACGCGCTGCAGCTCGAGATTGAGCGACCGCGCGCCGAGCGCGCCGCGATTCATCGGGCACAGCACCTGGATATCGCGGATGGGGTGCAGCCCGAAGCGTTGCGGGATGCGTTCGGACACGATCTGCACGATCTTCGGCACACCCTCTTCCGGGGTCGCGATCTCGACGAAGTAGAAATCCGACGCGCCATCAGTAGGCGCCGTCAATTCCGGCATCTCGCCGTGATTCACGCGGTGGGCATTCACGATGATGCGGCTGGCGGCGGCCTGGCGAAAGACCTCGGTCAGCCGCACGACAGGTACCGCGCCAGATTCGATGATGTCGGCCAGGACGCGGCCCGGTCCCACCGATGGAAGCTGATCGATGTCGCCAACCAGAATGACCGCCGCGCGATCGGGCACGGCGCGCACCAGCGCGTGCATCAGTGGCACATCGACCATCGATGTCTCGTCGACCACCAGCAGGTCGCAGTCCAGTGGGCTGGACGGTCCACGCCTGAAGCGGCCGTCGACGGGGTTGACCTCGAGCAGCCGATGGATCGTCTTCGCCTCGAGGCCGGTCACTTC
Organism: uncultured Vicinamibacterales bacterium; assembly: GCA_964358795.1. GTDB lineage: Bacteria > Acidobacteriota > Vicinamibacteria > Vicinamibacterales > JAKQTR01 > CAYHRK01. Next base: position 1,149 of record CAYHRK010000504.1, on the reverse strand, counting down.
CGACAGACGCTTGGCGGCGCGTCCCGTGGGCGCGCACATCGCCACTGCGACACGCTTGGCCTTCAGGATCGCGAGAATGGCGCGCACAATTGTGGTCTTGCCCACGCCGGGGCCGCCGGTAATCACCAGCAGCTTCGATGTGATGGCTTGGCGCACCGCTTCCCGCTGCCGATCGGCCAGCGTCAGGGCCAGCTTGCGTTGCACCCACTCCAGGGCCTTGTCCGTATCGATCGGCGGCCACGATGGCGGTCCCGTTCCAATCTGTCGCAGCCGCGTGGCAATCTGCCGTTCGGACTCGTGCAGCCACGCCAGAAAAACGCAGTCGCGCCCGCTGGTTCTGCCGGCTACCACAATCTGCGCGGCTAGCTCCGCGTCGAGCGCCGTCAGCACGACGGCGGCTGGCACGGCGAGCAGCGTCCCGGCCCGTTGCAGCAGCTCTTCGCGCGGCAGGCCGCACTGCCCCTGGTCGAGCGCCTCCGACAGCGCGTAGCTGATGCCGGCGCGCACGCGGATCAGCGCCGTGGGTTCGATGCCCAATGTTCGCGCGAGCGCGTCGGCGGTGACGAATCCAACCCCGCGGATGTCGCGCGCCAGGCGGTACGGGTTCTCCGAGATGAGTGCGATGGCATCGGCGCCGTACGTCTTGTAGATCCGCGCGGCACGCGAGGTGCCGACGCCGTGCGCATACAGGAAGACCATGATGTCGCGGATGATCTTCTGCCCTGTCCACGCGAAAACGATGTGGGTGGCGCGCGCCGGTCCGATGCCGTCCACCTCGCGCAGAGCGTGCGGCTGCTTCTCGATCACTTCGAAGACGCGGGCGCCGAATTTCTCGACCAGTCGTCGCGCGAACTGCGGACCGATGCCGCGGATCAGCCCGGAGCCGAGGTAGCGTTGGATGCCGGCAAGGCTTGTTGGCGGCTCGGTGTGCAGCGAGGACGCCTTGAACTGCGGGCCGTGTGCCAGATCGTTGATCCACTCGCCCGCACCCCGGAGTTCCTCGCCAGCCGAGATCGACGCCAGGTGGCCCACCACCGTTTCCAGATCGCGGCGCCCAGGCACCTTCACGCGAAGGACGCAGAAGCCATTGTCGGGATTGTGAAACGTGACGCGCTCGACGATGCCTTCGATGGTCGTCGCGCTGGTGGC
>CAYHRK010000503.1:0-2160 GCA_964358795.1 uncultured Vicinamibacterales bacterium | reverse complement strand
GGGCCCGTGCCCAAGTTCTCGGTGATCCGCGAGAAGCGCGCCGCGTTCGACGCGCGGTCGCTCAGCACGGAGGTGTAGGTGAAGCCGTGGAGGTGGTCGAAGTCGGCCTCCCAGTTCTGGGCGTCGGGAGCCGCGTTGTTGGTATTGAAATTCTCGCCCTTGGTGGGCGCCTTCTCGAGGACCCACCGGTAGCTCAAGAAGTTCTTGTCGTTGAGCCGCACGTCGGCGCGGCCGAAGTAGTTGATCGCCAGCACCTCGAACGTGCCAACGAAATCCTTGACCAGCGGAGCCGCGGCGGCGGGGAAGAGTTTCAGGCCTCCCGTCTCCTCCTTATCGCGCTCGATGGTGACGTAGAAGAACGCGCGATCCTTGATGATCGGGCCTCCGAGCGCAAACCCGGTCTGGAAGGTCAGCTCGTGAGGCTTCGCAGCCCCGGCCTTCTTGATGAAGTAGTTGGGCGAGTTGAACTTGTCGCTCCGGTAGTAGTTGTACGCCCGTCCCCGGAACTTGTTGGACCCGCCGACGGTCACCATGTTGATGATGGCGCCCGCGCCGCCGCCGTACTCGGCGCTGTACTGGTTCGACAGCACCTGGTACTCCTCGATGTTGTCGAGCACCACGCGCACCTGCGTGCCCTGGCTGCCGCCCAGACGGTCGTCGTTGTTGTACATGCCGTCGAGCAGGTAGAGATTCGATTGGGCCACCGAGCCGTTGGCCACGACCTGGCCGCCCTCGAACGAGGACTGCGCCGGGTTGGGCGTCATGCCCGGAATGAGCTGCGTGAGCGCCGTGAAGTTGCGGAAGTTCGACGGGACTTCGTCGATGTCCTTGGCCGACAGGCTGCCGCCAATCTTGTTGCTGGTCCGCTCGACGAGCGGCACGGTGCCCATGACCACCACTTCTTCCTGGACGCCAGCCACCTGAAGCTTCACGTCGAGGACGAGTTCCTTGCCGGCCGTCAACACGAGGCCGGTCTGCTTGAGCGGGGCGAATCCGGATATCTCGACGCTCAGCGAGTAGGTGCCACGCTCGAGCTCGGTGATCTGAAAGGCGCCGTTACCCGCCGTAACGACCGTGCGCGTAAAATTCGTCGCCTGCTCGGTCACGGTCACGGTGGCGCCGGGCAGCGCCAGTGCACCCGCATCGAGCACCTTCCCGGAAATCGAACCCCTCTGTTGGGCCAGAGCCGGGGCGGCCATCGCCACCAAGCAAAGCAAGACGGTCACACTGCGCCGCGAAAAAGCGAGCATCGGGAGCCTCCTCAGTGAATTGACTGACCTCAGGGCATGACTGCCTCACGCGACCCTAGATGAGCGAAATCGTGACTGGTAGGGCCACCCTCCGCCACGCTGCCTCGCCTCTGGCCCGGTGTGTCCCCGCCGGAGAGCGGCCCGCTCCAAGCGTGCTCAGCCGCCAATTCGACGCGACGTCGCAGTCAGCGCAACGCGACGACGATGGGCCCGGCAGTCGTGCCCATGGACGCACTCAGCCCCGTCGGATCCACAGGGCGCCCCGACCACGTGGGGGCGTCAAGCTCGTGCGGGCAATCTGCCGGGATGCAAGGGGCCTTGTTTCACAAATGCAGCGAGAGGCTAACACGGAAGACGCCTGCAAGATTGTCAAACGATGTCTGTGGAATGTCTCCGAAATGTCTCCACCCCCTTCGGACATTCCACTTCACCAGCACGCGCGCGTCGCGGGAACTGGTAGAGGCTAGGCATCAGTCCGCTCTCATCACGGAGCACATGACACACGTCGGCCTTTGGACGTCGGCCTTCTCGACGGCCTTCTCGATCCCTTGACATCGCCGGAACACGCGCGTAAGGTCTGCTCATCACGCAGCATCTTCGGCGATTTCGTCGACCCGGTCCGGTTGCGTACGTCATGGTGACGCTGCTCGGCGCCGCCATACTTGTCGTCTACCTGGACAGCCAGTCAGTAGCGTCGCACGAACATCAAAACGACCTGCTGCGCCACGAGATCTACGACCATGTGGCGTCGATCGTGGTGGCTGGGATCCAGAGCACGTTCGATGGACCAGTCTTCGATACGCTTGCCGCGGTCAACCACCCGGTCCTGAAAGCCGGCCGGCTGGACGTGGTCGCCGCGCAGTTCAGGGAGGGACTCCACAAGTACCCTCAGGTCCAGAGCTTCTTCGTC
>CAYHRK010000502.1:0-2166 GCA_964358795.1 uncultured Vicinamibacterales bacterium | reverse complement strand
TCGACGTGACCGAGTTCCAACGCAGGGTGTGGTAGTAGGCCGCGAACAGGTGAGGCTGGTCGAAGTTGCCGCCCGCCAGGCGCGACCAGTCGGCTTCGTTGATGCGCTGCACGTCGACTTCCTTCTCCCAGAGAACCTGGATTTCTTCACCCTCCGCGTCATCCTCGAGACAGGAGAGGCGGACAAGCGTCTGGTCGCCCGGCATGGGCGCCGGTTTGCCCGCTTTCGAGGAAATGACTGTTTTCGTGAATCAGTGGTGGGATTGTTGGGGCATAATTGGCTTCTGACTCAGCCTCGTCGTCCTCATGCTCAGACGGCGAGCCGTTACGAGGTATCCTGTTCTCGCGGTCGTCCGTCCGGCTGTGACGGGACTGGCGAACCACGGCGAGTATAGCCCGGTCTAATATCTACTCGCCAATGCGTGGACCTGAAAGCGCCGAATAGCCGTTCCATCTGGCGGGATCGCTGTACGGCGGAGCGGGAAGACTCCTCACAGCGTCTAAAGGATTATGGCCAGAGTCCGACACCTGCCTCATGCACCGATCATCGAGGCCGTCATCGATGTCCGGGTTCAGTTGCCCCCGGACTTCTCGATTGATCGGTTCGAGGTGCTGCGCGGCGTTCTGGAAGGACAGTATTCAGGTCCCGAGCGCATTCAGTCGATGGAAGCCCGTCTGGGCTTCGTGGACGGCAGGCCGGTCCCGCCTGACCCGAAGTACGCAGTCCTCGGCATTCGCCTGAAGAGCACCGACGAGCACGCCATCGTGCAATTCAGATCTGACGGATTTACTTTCAACAGGTTGGAGCCGTACACGAACTGGGCAGAGATTTTTCCGGAAGCGTTGAGGCTCTGGCATGAGTACGTCCGGGTGGTCGGGCAGGCGACAGTGACGCGTCTTGCCGTTCGCTACATCAATCGGCTGCGGTTGCCCCTGCCAGTTCCGGATCTTGCGAGGTACTTGATGGCCCCGCCCGTGGTCGCGCCGGGCCTCCCGCAGATAATCCGGTCGTTCCTTACGCGGATTGTCGTCTTCGACGGTGCCCGAGACCAATCGGCCATCGTGACACAGGCGCTTGAACCTTCGGCTGTCGAGCAGAATCAGATGATGGTGCTGTTGGACATCGACGCCTACAAGGAAGCGACCTTGGCAGTGAACGACCCGCGTCTGGAGTCTGTTTTCAGAAACCTACACGATTTCAAGAACGAGATCTTCTTCGAGAGCATTACCGAAGAAGCGGTGGGGTTATTCCAATGACAGCACACGCCATCGCTTGGACTGGGGGTAGCCTGCTGTTTCCGCTACCCACATCGAACGGCGTCAGCCGGGAAGCTCGGGTGCTTTGGGATGCGGTCTCGACCGCTCGGAGCCACCTGTTTGAGAGTCTCAGTTTGAGAGGTGTTGCCGAGGCGGCACTTGCGAAGTTGGAGGAGGTGCGCCGAGAGTCCGCGTCCCTGAACTGGGACGGATACGGTGGCCGTCCACTCGACCTTCGCGCCTATGCCGAAGCGGTTCGTTTCCTAGCGGCGCTGCCGCCGACGACGCCGGTCCCCGCTGTTGGGGCTGATCCAGATGGAGAGGTGGAAATCGGCTGGAACTTCGGGCCGCGCTGTGTGTTCTCTGTCAGCGTCGGGCCAACCGGGCGGCTAACCTATGCAGGTCTGTTCGGGATGAGCAAGAGCTATGGCACAGAGTGGCTGGGTGCGGAGATTCCTCGGGCGATTCTTGACAACTTGGCGAGGGTATTCGCTGCACGCTAGTACAATCGCGCCCGTCTCGGATCCCACTACTACCCTATCGCGGTACATCCTTCAGTCGAGGCACTTCAAGAAGACCGAAGGCCGTGCTACCCCCGGCGCGTTCATGCCCCCGCCAGATCGGCGACTCTCGACGTTCGCAATCGATGGACTCGATGAAGGGGCGATTTGGGAGATTGGCTGTCGTGTCTTGGCGGAATCACCACAACCCAGACTGTACGGACGAGCCGAGATCACGGTAGGCATGATTGACTCGGTCGGGCTTAGCGCTGAGCGGGACGATCATCCACCTCGCCACGTGAGTGTAGTTGGCTGGGCCAGTCTGCCTGACCCCGACGCGGAGAAGGCGACGCATAAGATGATAGCGGCGCAGTTAGCCGCGCTTTCGTCATTTCGGCCACTTCCCGACT
>CAYHRK010000501.1:0-2166 GCA_964358795.1 uncultured Vicinamibacterales bacterium | reverse complement strand
GTGCGACCTTGCCAAGGTCGAAGTCGCGGGTTCGAATCCCGTTTCCCGCTCCATTCGACTCAACTTCGTTCCGCCTGCGGCGAAACGAAGTTTCGCTCATGGCGAGCCATGAGGTTGAGTCGAATGCCCTGAGCGAGCGCGGCCAGAGCGCAGCGAAGGCCGTTAGCGAGTCGAAGGGCAGCCTTCGCTCCAAGCAGGCAAGGGTTGTCAGCAACGGAGAAAACGCGCCGCACGAGAACGTTCCGTCCATCCCCAAATTCGGCGCCGTCGCCAAGTGGTAAGGCAGAGGTCTGCAAAACCTCCATCCCCGGTTCAAATCCGGGCGGCGCCTCCAACCTCCGCTCAGGTTCACGCGGAGGTTGTCCACCGTAGCTCGGTGGGAATTCAGCCGAGCGAAGGTGGACGGTACGGTTCGAACCTGAGCTTCGGTTGGCGAACCAACCTGTCTGGTCTGCCGGAACGAAGACCATTCCCAAATCGAATCCGGCTACGTTGGCAAGCCTCAACCATGCGGGTGGCGAGCGAAGCGACTACATATCTTTCCGTGCGTGAATTCGATCGCGCGTTCGCGGATCTCAGGCGCGGCGGCAAGCTCGATCCTGAGATCCACGGCATCTGGTACCACCTCGCACAGGAACTGGACGACGCCGAGCCAGGTGGCCGCACTCGCCTATGGCCTCGGCAACTGGTACCTCGTGCGGGGCGACAAGGTGCAGGCGCGCCAGGCGTTCGAGCGATCAGTCCAATCCGGCGGCTGGCCTGGGTTTGGCTTCATCGTGTCGGAGGTCGAGCTCCGACGGCTTCGTTGACGTCTTCCACCACTCCTTGCGCTCGCGCCGCGGGCCGGGTTGCTTCCAATGGCCCCCACCGTGACCAAAGCCGCCGAACAGGATCCGGCACAGCGCCAGCAGGCCAAGCGCCTCCCAGAAGCCGACCCGGCGCAGGCCGAACAGGTCGGGCACCAGCCAGTTCCACAGCCACATGACGAACGCGCCGCCGATGAAGATGAAGAACAAGAACCCGAGGAACAGGGCGATTCCGATCGCGATCTTCTGCGCGATCGTGCGGCCGATCGTCTGGGCGATGTCCTCCGCGATCAGCTTGCCGACTTCGTCTTGATGCTCCATGGCTATCTCCCTCGTTCGCTTTTCCAGTCGTCAAAGGCCTGCTGCAACCGCTCCCGCAGGTGCAGCACGGCGTAGCGCTTGCGGGCGAGCAGCGTGTTGATGTTCACGCCCGTCGCGGCCGACATCTCCTTGAAGCTGCGCCCGTCGATCTCGTGGCCGACGAACACCTGTCGCTGTTCTTCCGGCAACTCCGCGAGCGCCCGGTTCAACTGCTCGAGCATCACTCCCCGGACCAACACCGCGTCGGGCCCGGCATCCGTCGACGGCAGCAGGTCCTCCATCGGTAGGGCCTCGCCACCGTCCGTGACGATCACCGCGTCGCCGAAGCGTTCGGGCCGTTTCCGGCGGAAGAGGTCGGTGATGCGATTGCGCGCCACGCTGAACAACCAACCCGTCACGTGCTCGATCGGCATCAGGCGGTGGTTGGCGTCGACGAGCTCGGCCCAGACCTCCTGCAGGATGTCTTCCACATCCCGCGCGTCCGGTACACGCCGGCGGATGAAGCGGAGCAGTCGAGACTGTTCCCGCTGCACTACGTCGGCGAGCCGTTGGTCTGAGTCCTGTGTCATGCCGCAGTCACGCGACGCTCCCGATCGTCTTACTGATATAGACGAACGGCCGGGCCAAATATTGTAGGGGGCGCGAACAATGGTCGCTGGTCTCAGAGCTCCAGGCGGTGCGCCCTGGCGATCTTCTCAGCGACGTCGCTGTCCACCCTCGCCTTGCGGGCGAAGTCTGGCCAGCGCTTAACCGCGGTGCGGACTTCGTCGTGGATCGCATCCGCGCGTCCGCGCTTCAGCCCGGCGCTCTTCGCGACTGCCCTGACATCGTTCATCTCGAATTCGTCACGCTTGCCGTTCACCGTCATCTGGTGCGTCGCCGTCCAGTCGCCCGATGGGTTGTAGCTGTAGGTCATGTCGAAGGCCGGCGCCAGTGACCAGCGTCCCTCGCGATCCATCAGGAACGCGACGTTCTTGACGTGATCGTCCTGGTTGCGGGCGACGATGTTGAAGAGCATGCGGCGGAATTGTTCTTCGCG
>CAYHRK010000500.1:0-2176 GCA_964358795.1 uncultured Vicinamibacterales bacterium | reverse complement strand
GGCCGAGTTCGGTCTTGAGTTGCTGATACTGCTGTTCGATGGCCCAGCGCGCGTGTGCGAGCGTGACCAGACGCACCAGCGTGGTCCGAGGCGGAAGATGGATCAGAAAGAACTTGTCGTCGTACGTGCCGTCGAGGCTGCGCTCGCAGAGCAGCCAGACTTCTGGCGCCATGGTCTGTTGCCAGTCGTGAGCCGGGGTCACGCGGCAGGCGGCGAAGCGGGCGGCGCGGGACGGGTTGATGCCGTTGCACCACGTGACCCGGCGCCACGCGTTCGCCGGCAAAGCGGCCGCCAGGGCGCTCACCGCGATCGGCTGGTCGTCCCGCGCCAGCGTCGGACGAGGCTGACGCCGCGCGCCCGGCTTGGCGGGGCGGGTCGGCGGCTGGAGCTGCGGCGTGCCGCGAAACACGCTGGTGGCGGAGGCAATCCCCACGGCGTAGACGAGGTGCCACCCGTGCAGCGCGGCTCGGAAGTCGGCCACGTCGCCGTAGCCGGCGTCCGCCAGGACGGCCGCCACCTGGACGCCCGCCGCCAGGGCCTCGCGGAGCAGGCCCAGCGCCAGTTCCCACTTCTTCTGGAACACGACGGTCGTCGGGATGCGCGCCGGCGTGCAACGCGCACGATCCGTGAGCCACGCCTCCGGCAGATACAAGGCGGCGCCGATCAGCCACGCACGCACGCCGTTCCACAGCGTCGCGGTCACGGCGACCTGGCAGTTGCCGATCTTGCCCAGCGTCCCGGTGTACTGCCGCGCGACGCCCACCGAGTGGTGGCCCTTCTTGGGAAAGCCCGTGTCGTCGAAAATCACGACGCCCGCGCGTTCCGGCAGTTCCTTCCGAAGGATGCCCCACATGGTCTCGGCCTCCCACGGCGCATCGGTGAGGAAATGCTGGAACGCCTGATACCGGACCGGCGCGGTCACGCGCGCCAGCATCGCCTGCATCGACTTGCGCGCGCTGTCGCTCAACAGGCCGTTGATGTACTGACCCACCGAGATCCGCTGCGCCTCGTGACCGAAGCACGCCCGGAACGGCGTGAGCCATGTCATCAGGCGCCGAAGCACCGGCCGCGGACTCTCGTCGAGCACTGCCGACCAGCGTACCAAAAAGCGATGAAAAGTACAACGTACTCAAAAGTGATCATCCTCGATCGTCGGTGGTCACCGGCACGGTTTCCGGGCAAACGGGAAGATCTAACAAAGTAGGATTAACTCCCATGGGATCGCCGCCTCTTTCAGGTATTCAGTTGAGGTGGATCCGAAGCGAATCCAACAGGAAGCGAGACTCGCGACAGCACATAGGGTGATTCCGAGCGTGACGGCCATATGGGGGATGAATCCTGGGCGAAAGTTCGGCAAGGTTAGCACACCGGCCCCGACAAGAATCGCAGTTGGAAGAACAACCTTAGCACGAGCTGATTTACATTTCTGCAGACACATGTATGTGAGGGCCCCGATGACGGGCGCCGGCAAGCACACCCAATACCCCAACGGGTAATGTCTCGCCCCATAGATGATGTGCGAGGTCAGACGGCCATCGACAAACGTTGGCATACCGGTGGAGCACACAAACCCGAGGGAATTAAGTAAGGCTATGCCGAATCCGAATGCTCTGTCGCGCGTCATTGCCGCTCCTCTGTTTTCACCCAACCCCATTCGTACAGAAGGTCTCTCTGAATCGTCGTCCGGCTAACGTTGGAGATGAGCAGCGAACGGCGCCTCGACGTCAGCCCCGGTGCCGTGCGTCTGCTCCATCTCCTTGTTCGGCCGCCCTTTCTTCAGGGCTCGAATGTGTGCTCCGCTTCAGTCAACAGGCCCACCAGTTTAGCCAGATGGCGTTCCACCGTGGCTGTGGCTGGGGTTTCCGGATCGTCGTAGTAGTAGAAGTCTTCGGCCATGCTTGGGCCCACGGAGCCCGCAAAGATCTTCTGACCAATCCTCGGCGGAGCTTCCTTCAAGATCCAGTTTCGCTCTTTTCGAAAGAACTGGACCGCATACTCCGTCGCCCAGGAATCCCAGACCGCCTTCCAGCTCGGCTTCCTCTCGTACTTGGTCTTGAAACGATGTACGGCTGCCCGGGCAAAGACGATGCTTGCCTCGAGGAACGCTTCGAAGTCTACGCGCGCATCCGCCGGGCAAGACTCGGCCTTCTCAAGGAAGAACCTGGCCCGCGAGAGG
>CAYHRK010000499.1:0-2202 GCA_964358795.1 uncultured Vicinamibacterales bacterium | reverse complement strand
TCGTGCTGGCGCGCCGCTCGAAGCCGCCGGTGGCGATCGAGTGCAAGTGGTCGGCCGACCAGTTCGAACCAGACGGACTGAAGGCGTTTCGGATGCGCTACCCCGTGGGCCAGTCCTTCGTCGTGACCGCAGACACCGCCCCGGGCCAGTCCTACACCAAACGCTTCGGCACCGGCCTGATGGTGACCTTCACGTCGCTGGAGGACCTCGCGTCGGCCTGTGTGTAGAGGGTTGTGCGTCCATCCCGGTTCAACTGAACGCAGGCATCGGCCAAACCCCCACCCACGTCGGTAGCGATACTGGGCCGCTTGGGCCGCCGACCGGCCCCCGACCTCTGCGCCGGGCGACCCGGTTGTTCGGCGCGTTCGAGTCGGGCAGTCGAGACCTCCCTGGATTCCCGCTTTCGCTGGAATGACGAACGGGGCGCGGGGGTGACGTAGGGGACGCGGGAATGACGAACGGAGAGCGGGGGTGACGAAGACGCTGGACCCCCTGCCGCCTGGAACCCTCCGCCTCCTTGGGCGGTCGTAAACTTGCGTTCGCGGTAAGCTTTAAGGGTGATGACCGACGTTGTCACCGGCCTCGGGGTTTTCGAGCAATTCAAGCTGCAACCCTCTCAAAAACTCTTCAAGCCCGAGCGCTGAAATGCGCTTCGTAAAGACGGTCGTCTCGACGAAGGTCAGGAACTCAAGCATCTCTACTACGTAGAAATGCGCTTGACAGGCGCCACGCGGTTATGCTTTTATGCTTTTGTGCGCACAACAGTTGAGCTTCCTCCGGCCCTCCTTCGGAAGGCCAAGATGCGTGCGGCCGCCCGCGGCGAATCGCTCAAGACCCTTCTGACCCGGGCTATGGCGGCTGAGCTGGGTCGGGGCGACGAGACGACGACGCGACGGCGTGTCGAGTTTCCCCTGTTCGGCGACCCGACCCTGCCATCGGTGGATCTCAGCGCGTTGGATCTGGCGCGGGTGCTCGCCAACGACGATGCCGCACTCGCAGGACGTCGGCGCCGCGGCCGATGAAGCTCCTCGACGTGAATGTCTGGCTGGCGGCCACATGGGCACGCCATCATCACCACAAAACGGCCAAACGGTGGCTGGATGACGAAGACGATGACCTCGCCTTGTGCCGCGTGACGGAGATGGCGCTCTTACGCCTGGTGACGAACCCTGCCGTGATGGACCGAGACGCCCTGACGCGCCGCAAAGCCTGGGATCTCGTTGAACGATTGATGACCGATCCACGCGTCGCGTTTATGACGGAGCCGGACGGGTTGGTACCGATATGGGTGGCGTTCTCGAAGCGTGACGATCGCAGCCACTTGCTCTGGACCGATGATTATCTCGCGGCGTTCGCGCAGGCAGCCAACGCGGAACTCGTCACCTTGGACGGAGGCTTTCGCACCCGCTACCCGGCTGTTCGCGTGAAATGCCTCTCATGACCGCCTCCCGCTCGCCTGCTTTCCCTTCCCGCCGCGTCCATCCCGGCGTAACTGAACGCGTGCATCCGCCAAGCCCCGAGCGACGCCATCGTCCAGCTCGACGGCCACTCGGCGCCTGACTCCACTTACATTTCAATGGCACTTGTGACTCTGGAGGCCTCTGGTGCGGGCGGGGTGGGCGGCAGGCCGCGATGACAGCAGCAAGGACACCCGCAAATGCCGGAACCCACTGGATTCCCGCTACAGGTCTCGTGTCGTCAGGTTCTGTTTGCCCGCGGTAGAGCGGGAGCGGTCTGCGATCGACGACGTCCAACCCGCCGTCGTGGTGACCGAAAGCTGCCACCGTCAACGCAATCGGGTTGGGCCGGGGACGCGCGCCGAGTACAATTTCTCAGCGTGTCCCGTCTGGAGCGCCGGCAAGCCAGTCAGAAGGCCCGCGAACGCCTGGCCCACGCGTGCTTCATGCTGGACCGCCCAGCCGATGGCCTCGCGCACTTCGATCGCCTGAGCGACGTCGCCTACGACCCGGGCCTGATCTTCCTCGCCGCACTCGCCTCCTTTCGACTGGGCGATATCTCGCGCGCACGGGCGCTCGCCTCGCAGTTCCTGCGCGCAGCCAAGGACGCCCCGTGGCTGGAAGGGGCACGCCTCGAGGCGCGCATGCTTCTCGAAAGCTGCCGCACGGAAGCCCGCAAGACGCGAGCGGCGGCGGCGCACCGCGGCCCCACCAGCACGCCGGCCGACTCGCCCTCCCAGCCGTC
>CAYHRK010000498.1:0-2220 GCA_964358795.1 uncultured Vicinamibacterales bacterium | reverse complement strand
CGCTCCGCCGCGGACGTCCACCCCGCCGGTCGCGCCCGCTTCGGTCAGGATGACGGTGCAGCCGGTGGGACGCGCGTCGAGCGTGTGGTGTCCGACCTTGATGCCGGCGACTTCGGTCAGGCCTTTCACGCGGGTGGCCGCCGGCGCCGGCGACTGCGCGGCGCCGCGCGCGCCGGCAACGAATAGGAGCAGCGTGGCGGTGAGGACAGCAATGAGTCGGGTTGTCATGGGTGGCTGCGGATGTGAGCGCGAAATGACTCCAGCGGTCGATCGTGCCGAGGATCGTCTCATCTGCGGTCCCGGTTTTCAAGCCCCGTCCGCCGAAGCTGCTCGACCGGGTGCGCGTGGCGATTCGCCTGCGGCACTACAGCCGGCGCACGGAGGAGAGCTACGTCGCGTGGATTCGTCGGTATCATCCTTACCTGCGTGGATCGCACGTAACCACACCGCGCGCCCAGGGCCTTTTTTCGGCAGCAACACCACTCCCATCAACAGGTTACTTGTGCCGCGAACCCTGACTTCCGTCCGGTGCATACCAGCGAGGCCGGCGGGTATCCTCTTTCTCGCAGGTAAGCACGGCGGCGATGCGGGCGCTTGGGCCCTGCTATCATCCCGCGTTCGTTGCGCATGGCGGTGATCGGAGCGGTGAGCGCCTGGGCGTGGTTCGCTGCGAGCGGTCCGTTCCGGTCTACTCCACGCGATGGAGCCGTCGGCGCTGATGCGATCGAGAGCGCCGCGGCTCATCGCGAAACGTTAGACGGCCAGAGACACAATTAAACTTCCGACTAGCTGTTCAGCTCGGCTTTGCTCAGCAGATTCCAGAAGCCGCGGGGATCAAGAATCGGCAACGGAGCGGAGTCCGCGACGTCGAGAAGATCCCGGTCGCCCGTGACGAGTACATCGGCTCGTCCTGCCGTTGCTGAAGCGAGAATCCAGCGGTCATCGGGATCGCGAACTGGCACATCCGAGGGTTTGCGCGGCTTCGGGACAACTTCTTGCTCTCGAAGAAGCAGCAGGATGTCTTCGACGGTCGCTGTCGGCAGTTTGAGGCGACGGGGGAGAACCTCACGGAGTTCAGTCAACACGACTTCGCCGGTGATCAGTTGGTGCTCGGCCAGGACGGCACGCACGAGGTCGGCGCAAAGCCCGCGGGTCGCAAAGGCCGCGACGAGAACATTCGTGTCGAGGAACACCCTCACGACACGTCCCGCATGATGTCCTCGTCGGTCAGATAGCCGCGGGCTTCGGCAAAGGGGAGAATCCGGCGGCGGATATCTTCGAAACGGCGCAGGGACAGTTCGCGGCGCAGCGCGTCTCGGACGATATCGCTGCGGCTCTGGCCCGTCCGTTTGCAGACTCGATCCAGGAGGCGTTCGAGGTCCTTATCAAGCCGGATCGTCAACGTGCCTTTCATGTGTTACAGTGTAACACATTTGGCTGGCCGTCTGACAACAGGCGCATGGAGCCGACGCGTCGTTGTCTTCGGTTTGCGCGCGGCTCATGCGCAGGCGTTATACGGACAGAGAAGACCGGACTCATTTCAAAGGAATTTCGACGTGGCCTTGGCCGGAGTTGAGGCGCACGGGCACGTGGGCGGCGACGGAAGAACATGGCGCGCGTCTTCGAGGCGCTCGGGTCGCTTGCGGCAGGTCGGGCTTCTCAGTCGTAGCGGCTGTGGTTGTTCTGGGGCGCGGCGCGCTCGCTCGGTTCAGAGCTTCGAGCCCCTGGCGACGTAAGGAGCCAAGCTGCGAGTTGCTCGCGCGTCAACCGACCGGACGCAAGGTCGAGCATCAACCGCTCCTGTTCGTCGACCGGCGCGTCAATCTCGCTGCCGTTCAGAATCAGGAATGTTTCCGTCGCCGCATGGCCGAGGCGCTTGTTCCCGTCGACGAAAGGGTGGTTATTCACCAACGAGAAACACAGGGCAGCCGCTGACGACCTCTCCGAGCGTGAGGTCGCGCATCAGGCGAGGCGCCGGTAAAGTTCCTGGTTCTTCCGCAGCACTCGCCGCGCCGCGGCTCGGAAATCGTCATCTGGCGCTGCCAGCAGATCCGAAACGGCCGCTCGGGCCAATTCGGTGGCGGGCACACCGAGACGCTCAGCTTCTTGGCGGAGCTTTTCAGCTTGCGCAGGCGGCAGCTCGAAGGCCACTTTCATGGCTCAACTTAGAAGATGTACTTCACCCCGAGCTGGACGATCCGGCCATCGTCGGCGCTCGTG
>CAYHRK010000497.1:0-2222 GCA_964358795.1 uncultured Vicinamibacterales bacterium | reverse complement strand
TCGAAGAACTCCTTGTGGGAGTTGGTCGAGAACCCGAACCGCGCCATCCAGCGGTTCGACAGGCGTTTGGTCGCGGCGACCTCGAGCCCGACGTAGCGCTGGTGGTAGCCCTCGCGGTTGATCGACTCCTTGCCTCCGCCCGGCGGCACGAGTGACGCCGGCAGCGCGTAGTACGGCACGCTGTACGACCCGGTCTCGGTCTCCGACCCGCTGAGACTGCCTGTCTGAACGTACTTCGGCTTGCGGATGCCGATGAGCGGCGACCAGGTCAGGCGGTCGATGTTGCGGTAGGTGAACGATGCGCTCACGCCGAAGTTCGGCATGATCTCGCGATCGATACCCCCGATCAGTTCCTGCGTCCGCGGGGCCTTGATGTCGCCGACCTTGTTCGAGCTGGTGATCTTGGTCGGGTTGTCCGGGTCGATCCCGTAATAGCCCTGGAGACCTTCATTGAACAGGATCTCGCTCAACTGCGCGATCTTGTCTCCGTTCCGGTCCACCGCCAGGTAGTAGATGTACGAGTAGCCGACCGGGTTGATGAACCCGGAGGCGGCCGCGCCGAGCTGCGACGCGAAGATCGAGTAGCTCGCCCGGAGCTGCGTCTTCCGGTTCTCATCGAGCGCGTAGGTCAGGCCCAGCCGCGGCGTGAGATCGTTGTACTTGTAGACGTTGTCAACGCCCGGCGCCTTGATGCCCGGCAGCAGGGCGAAGCCCGGCACGCCCTTGACTTCGTTGTCGAGCAGCGACGACCGCTGGAAGTCTCCCCGCACGCCCAGGTTGATCGTCATCCGGTCGAGCGAGATCGTATCGCCGACGTAGAAGTTCTGGTACGCGCCCTTGGTCTGGGCGCGGACTTCACGCGCCACCTGCACGAACAGGTTCGGATACCCGTCGTGGATGGTGATGATCTTGCTGCCGGGCCACTCCGAGATCGAGTCGACCGGGAACTGCCGCCAGGCGTACCCGAACTTGAACTCCTGCCGCCCCCGGAAGTAGTTCGCGTCGACGTTGAAGGTCTTCTGCGGGCGCGTCGTCTTGTAGAAGACGAAGGAGTTGTACCAGACGCCGCTGTCGTCCAGGTACGGCTCCTTGCCCGACTCCATGCCGCCGCGCGGCACGAGCTGGAAGCCCATGTCGGCGTAGGCGTAGCGGCCGACCAGGAACAGGTTGTTGCCGGCCCAACTCGCCTCGCCCTTGTACAGATTGGTCGGGCCGCTCTGGTTCCAGGTCGTCTCATCGGGGCGGGTCGCGCTCGCGCCGCGGCCCCACTTCAGCTTGTCGCCGCGGAAGAACGTGAACCCGGCGCGCGTGCGCGATTCGACCTGCGCGTTGGTCTTGAAGGCCCAGTTCTCGAGCACCGTCCGATCGAGCACATCCGTGAGCGTGCGAATGCGGACGTCGGTCTTGCCGTACGACCCCCAGGCCCACCACTTGCCCTTCATGAGCGGCCCGCCCAGGTCGAAGCCGTAGTCGGCGTACTGTTCGGTGCGGTTGCCCTTGCCGCTCTTGCCGCCGATGGTCTTCGCCAGGTCGGCCGGCATGTTGTTCGACTGCATGCCCTCGTTCTCGAAGTAGATCCGCGCGGCGCCGTGAGGCGTGTCGCCGCCGGTCTTCATCGCGAAGTTGAGCTGCACGCCGGGCGTCGCGCTCCGCACGTCGGCGCCGCCCGTCGTCACGCTGATCTCCTGGAATGCGTCGAAGTCGAAGTAGGTCGACGTAGCGCCCGTCGCCGCCATGTCGGTCACCGGCACGCCGTCGAGGTTCCACGTCGCGTCACCCCGGCCCGCGCCCTTGGCCGTGAAGTTCGACTGCTGGCCCGACTCGGACCCGCCGACGTTGACGCGGTCCACGATGATGCTCGGGACCGTCTGCATCACGACCCACGGGTCGCGCGCGTTCGGGATGTTCTGCAGCTCTTCGAGCGTGACGTTGGTGGCGGTCGTCTGCTTCTTGGTGTCGATGACCGGGCTTTCGGCCGTGACGTCAACCCGCTCCTCGACACCGGCGACCTTGAGGGCGATGCGCAGGGGCACCGAGCCGCCCGCCACGACCGGGACCGTGCGGTTCTGGTACTCGGTGAAACCCGCCAGCATCGCTTTCACCTGGTAAATCCCTGGAGGGAGGTTCAACAGGTGAACTTCACCTTTCGCGTCCGTCGTTGCGGACTTGCTCTCCGGCCCCGTGATGTCGACCGTCACGCCGGGCAGCACGGCCCCCGTGCT
>CAYHRK010000496.1:0-2230 GCA_964358795.1 uncultured Vicinamibacterales bacterium | reverse complement strand
GTGTCGCGCAGGCGGTCGAACACGAAGTAGCCCACCAGGAACAGCCCAATCGATGCCGAACCCAGCGCGAGCAGCCACTTCCAGTGGCCGAAGTCGCCCGGGTAGAACAGGATTTCCTGATACGAGATCGCCAGGTGCGTGAACGGGTTCAGGTTCAGCAGATTCTGGCCGGTGCCGGGCGCCGCCCACATGGGATAGATGATGGGCGTGGCGAAGAACCAGAACGTGACCAGGTTCGACAGGATGTCCTTGAAGTCCCGAAAATGCACAGTGAGCGCCGACACCATCAGCACCAGGCCGAGCGTCAGCAACAACTGCACCAGCACCACCACGGGGAACCACACGATTTCCGACACCTGCAGCGGCAAGCCGTAGTAGATGAGGAACACCACCAGGATGGGCAGTCCCAGCATGAAGTGCACCAGGTTGGCCAGCACGGTGACGATGGGGAGCACTTCGGCGGGGAAGAGGACCTTCTTGATGAGGTTGCCGCCGGCAATCAGGACGTTGGAGGCCTCGAGCAGTGAGGATGAGAACCACGTCCACGGCAGGATGCCGCAGAACAGGAACAGCGGATACGGCTCGAGGTTAGCCACCCGCGCGGGCAGCACCACCGAGAACACGAAGGTGTAGATCAGGAGCAGCAGCAGCGGGTTGATAAACGACCAGAAAAATCCCAGCACCGAGCCGCGGTACCGCGCCTTCAGCTCGCGCGCAACCAGGGATTGGATCAGTTGGCGGCAGGTGAGGAGCTTACGGAAATTCGCGAACATGGCTTATTACTTAGCGCGCCTCCACAATGACAACCGTGATGTTGTCGGGGCCGCCGGCTGTGTTGGCTGCGTCTACCAGGCTTTGGGCTAGGGCTTCCAGATCCTGGTTGGCCATGCGCGACAGCACCTCACGAATGGTCGCGTCGGTGAGCGGCGTGGTGAGGCCGTCGCTGCACAGCAGCACGCGATCGCCGCTCTGGAGGGCTAGTGGCGTGAGTTCGACCAGCGGTTCTTCGCCGCCGCCCAGCGCGCGTGTGACGAGGTTGCGCCACGGATGAGTGCGCGCGTCCTTCGCCGACAGGGTGCCTGCTGCCACTTGTTCCTCAATCCACGAGTGGTCGCGCGTGACTTGTTCGAGCCGGCCATCGCGCCACAGATACGCGCGGCTGTCCCCCACGTGCGCCACCAGGGCCGACACAGAATGATCCGTTTCGCTTTTTCTGAGGTCTGGCCGGGGGATTCCCATCACCATCGGAACGGTGACGTTTCCCACGGAGAGCGCAATTCGGCGGCCGGTGGATTTTGGTTCAGGCGGTTGTCCGAGGGGCTGAATTCCCTCGGCTCCACGGGGCGGGGCAAGATCTTCGGCGTCCACCGGTCCGGAGCTGCGGTCGATCAGCATCGCCACCGCTGTTGTGGCCATGCCGCGCAGGGAAGGATCGTCGATGGCGCGCTGTTGAATGCCGCGGCTGGCCAGCCGGAACGCGCCCACCAGGCGGTTGCCGTCCACGCCAAGCTCGGGATCGTAGCCCATGGGCCAGGTGAACAGCTCGTCTGCGCCCTCTGTGTGCTGAATGAAGGCTTCGATGGCATCAACGGCCACCCGCGACGCCACCTCACCGGCGGCATGCCCCCCCATGCCGTCGGCGACCACCAACAGCCCAAGGCCCGGGCGCAGACAGTAGCTGTCCTCGTTGGACTCGCGCCTGAGGCCGGGGTGTGAAAGGGCGTGGGACTCAAAATGCATCTTAGCCGCGCGTTCGCGCTCTGGTGGCCACCTGGATGCGCACCATGGCCTTCATCATCGAGATGCGCGCGCGTTCGATGTCGACATCAACCGTGCCTTTGCCTGCCGAGAAGAGTTGCGCTTCGGCGCGGCGCTTTTCTTCTTCGGCCCGCGCCAGGTCGATGTCTTCGGCGCGTTCGGCAAACTGCGCCAGCAACCGCACGCGATCGGGCAGCACCTCGGCCCAGCCAAAGGCAATCGACAGGTAAAACTTCTCGGTGCCCTTGCGGTACCACGCCTGGCCGACCTGCAAACCGGTGAGCAGCGGCGTGTGGCCTGGCAAGATACCCAGATAGCCCTCGGTGCCGGGCAGTTGCACCTCGTCGACCTCCTCGTGCGCAAGCGCGCGGTCGGGCGTGACGATTTCGAGCGTCAAATGGGTTGGCAGCGCCATGTTCCTACGCCGCCTTCATCTTTTCGGCTTTCTCGGCCGCTTGCTCGATGGTGCCCA
>CAYHRK010000495.1:0-2232 GCA_964358795.1 uncultured Vicinamibacterales bacterium | reverse complement strand
TTGAAACTCCCGCAAGGTACGGGGGAAGTCCGGCCGGGGCATGGCGGGACACTACCGGTAGGGGCCAGTGGAGTCAACCGGATAAGCATGTCGCCGGTTAACCCGGCGCACAAGGAGAAGCACATGAGTCACAAGTCCAACTTTCCGCAGGTCACGCGTCTGATATCGTGCGCAGGATCCGATCGGTCTCTTTGAGCGAGAGCGCCTCCATCTTTCGGACGGTCGCCTTCAGTTGTCGGTGGTTGCGGAGCCACTCCCGGCACGCGGCCGCCTGAGCCTTCGAGAGTCGCCGCGTCACCGTTTTCCCACGAATCTTGTGTGACCACTGGTAGTACGGCCCGTGGAGGGCGGGGGGGACGGCCATGCACTTGCAGGAGGCCCGCCCGCACGGCATGTACCGCTCCACGAGGCTGCCGGGGCGGACCAACCCGAGGTCGGCGAGCGTGCGCGTCAGGTCGGCGAATCGCGTCTCGACGGAGGGTCGGGGCACCACGTCCTCTTGACAAATCGTATCTAGCAGGTATATTACTGCTAGTCATATGCGCTGTCAAGCCCGGACGCCCTTTCGGCTCGAGTCCCGCTGGGTCGGCGGCCTCCCGCTGGTCAACGTCCTGTTGCGTCGGCTCCGGATCGAGACGTACCTCACGCAGGCGCTTCCCGCCCGCGATGCTCGGGCGCAAGTCGCCCCCGCCCAGGTCCTGGGGGTCCTCCTGCGGAACCTCATTCTCAACCAGCGGCGCCCGCTGTACACCCAAGGCGAGTGGGCCACGCGCGCCGAGCCGACACTCCTGGGGTGGCCGTCCGATCACCGGCCGGTCGTGACGGACGACCGGATCGGGCGGGCGCTGGATCAGTTGTTCCACGCCGATCGGGCCAGCGTCCTGACGGCCGTGGTCGTGGGGGCCGTTCGGACGTTCCACCTCGACATGGACCAGTTGCACAACGATTCGACCACCGTCACCTTCTCCGGTGACTATGCCGCGGCGACGGGTGCTCCCGTGGCCGGTCGCTCGACGCTGCGCATCACCCACGGGCACAACAAAGACCACCGCCCGGATCTGAAGCAGTTGCTCTTCGTGCTCACGGTCTCCGCCGACGGCACGGTGCCGGTGCACTATCGGGCGCTGGACGGCCAGACCAGTGACGCGGCCACGCATGTGGACACCTGGAATACGCTCCGACAGATCGTCGGGCGGAATGATTTTCTCTACGTCGCCGACAGCAAACTGTGCTCGCGAGAAAGTCTCGCGTATCTCGCCGCGCATCAGGGGCGGTTCATCACCGTGCTCCCGCGGACGCGCCGCGAGGACGGCTGGTTCCGCCGCTACGTGCAAGACCATGACCCCCCGTGGCACGAGGCGGTGCGGCGGCCGAATCCCCGTCGGCGCGGCGGCGAGGAGGACGTGTGGAAGGTGGTCGAGGCGGCGGTGCCGTCCGCCGAGGGCTACCGGGTGATCTGGGTCTGGAACTCGCTGATGGCCTGGCACGACGCCGACAGCCGCCAGGCGCGTATCGAGAAAGCGTGGCTGGCCATCGAGCAGCTCCAGACGAAGCTGCAGGGGCCGCGGTGCCGCTACCGGGCCCGCGACCGCGTCGAGGCGGCGGCTCACGCGCTCCTGACCGCCGCCGGGGCCGGCCGGTGGGTCGCCGTCACGATCGACGAACGCGAGGAACCCGTGTTTCGCCAGGAACGGAAGGGCCGGCCGGGGACCCGAACGCGGTATCGCCGCACCGTACGCCTCCGCTTCACCGTCCGGGCGACGACCCGAACCGATCTGGTCGAGCAGGACGCCCGGACCGACGGGATGTTTCCGCTGCTCACCAACACCGACCTCACGCCCGCACACATCTTGGACGCCTACAAGGCCCAACCCCGCCTGGAGAAGCGATTCGAGCAACTCAAATCCGTGGAGGCGGTCACGCCCGTCTGGCTGAAGAAGGCCACGCGCATCGAGGCCCTCCTCTTTCTCTATTTCATCAGCTTACTGGTCCAGGCCCTCCTCGAGCGAGAACTTCGCCAAGCGATGGCCGCCGCCGGCGTCGACCACCTGCCCCTCTACCCCGAAGAACGCGAGTGCCGCGCCCCCAGCGCCGAACGCGTCCTCGAGGTGTTCGCCTCACTCCAGCGGCACGACCTGTGGGCCGGCGACCGCCGGGTGCAGACATTCCAGCCCCAGCTCGATGCGCTGCAGGAACGCATCGTCTCGCTCCTCGGCATGCCGTCCGCCGAGT
>CAYHRK010000494.1:0-2234 GCA_964358795.1 uncultured Vicinamibacterales bacterium | reverse complement strand
GTGTGCGCGATGGCGATCGGTCTCGCCATCTGGTCTGATGTCGGGGCGCAGCAGGGCCCGTCGTCGAGCGCGTCGCCGATTGTTCCCGGGCTGTTCAAGGAAATCCGCTGGCGGAACATCGGCCCGTTTCGCGGCGGCCGGACCAAGGCGGCGGCTGGCGTCACCGAGCAGCCGAACGTGTTCTACATCGGCGTGGTGAATGGCGGCGTGTGGAAGACGACCGACTACGGGCGCACGTGGGTGCCGATTTTCGACGCCCAGCCAACAGGATCGATCGGCGCGGTGGCGGTGGCCCGATCCAATCCGAACATCATCTACGTCGGAAGCGGCGAGGGTATGCAGCGCCCAGACCTCTCCACCGGCGACGGTGTCTACAAGTCCACCGACGCCGGACACACGTGGACGCACCTTGGTCTGCGCGACGGCCAGCAGATCACGCAGATCGTTGTCGATCCTGGCGATCCAAACCGGCTATTCGTCGCGGTGCTGGGTCACCCGTATGGCCCCAACGCCGAGCGCGGGGTGTTCCGATCGACTGACGGCGGCACCACGTTCGAGAAGGTGCTCTACAAGGACGAGAACACCGGCGCGGCCGATCTCATGCTCGATCCGCGCAATCCCTACACCGTCTATGCCGTGCTGTGGGAAGCGCGCCAGGGACCGTGGGAGAACGCGGCGTGGACCGGTCCCGGCAGCGGGCTCTTCAAGTCCACTGACGGCGGCACCACGTGGAAGCCGCTCACGAAGGGATTGCCCACCTACGCCGAGGGTGGTCTTGGACGCATCGGGATCACGGTTGCTCCAAGCGATTCAAGTCGCTTGTACGCCACCGTGGACGCATCGGCGCGCTTGGCCGGCATCTATCGGTCCGACGATGCCGGCGAGAACTGGTACCGGGTGAACGCCGATCCGCGTGTCGTGGCACGACCGAACGACGCCGCCGAGGTTCGCGTCCATCCCACCAACCCCGACATCGTCTTTGTGCCGACCATCGTGGCGTGGAAATCCATCGATGGCGGCAGAACGTTCGTGGGTTGGCGCGGTGCGCCCGGTGGAGATGACTATCAGCGCATCTGGATCAACCCGGACCGGCCCGACACCATGCTCCTCACCGCCGACCAGGGCGCGATTGTGACGGTGAACGGCGGCCAGACGTGGAGTTCCTGGTACAACCAGTCGACCGCGCAGATGTTTCACGTGAACACCGACAATGCGTTCCCCTATCGCGTGTGCGGCGGTCAGCAGGAAAGCGGCTCCGCGTGCGTGCAAAGCCGCGGCGATGACGGCCAGATCACGTTTCGCGAGTGGAGGCTGGTGGCGGTTGAGGAGTACGGCTATGCCGTGCCCGATCCGCTCAACCCGGACCTCGTCTACGGCGGCAAGGTGACCCGATACGATCGACGCACGCACCAGTCCATCAATGTGGGACCCAAGGTGCTGCGCGGCGCACCCGACGGCCGCCTCGTGCGGACCGCGCCGGTCGTGTTCTCGGCAGCCGACCCGCACGTGCTGTTCTATGCGACCAACGTCTTGTGGAAGACCGTGAACGGCGGACACAGTTGGGCGAAGATCAGCCCGGACCTGACGCGCGCCACGTGGGATGTGCCGGCCAACGTCGGCAAGTACCGGGACACGGATCCCGCCAAGCCGACGCAGCGGGGCGTCATCTACACGATCGCCCCGTCACCGTTGTCGACGCTGCGCATCTGGGCCGGCACCGATGATGGACTGATTCACGTGACTGCTGATGGCGGGACCACCTGGAAGAACGTGACGCCGCCCGATCTGAAGCCATGGGCGAAGGTGTCCATCATGGACGCGTCTCACTTCGATCGCCTGACGGCCTATGCCGCCATCAACACGCTGCGTCTCGACGACATGCGACCGCACATCTACCGCACGCGCGATGGCGGCAAGACATGGACGCACATCACCTCCGGCATTCCCGGTGGCGGCATCGTCAGCGTGGTGCGCGAGGATCCGAAGCGCAAGGGCCTGTTGTTTGCCGGCACCGAACAGGCGGTCTACGTGTCGTTCGACGATGGGGACCACTGGCAGTCGCTGCGCAACAACATGCCGGCCACGTCGATTCGCGACCTGGTGATCAAAGACGACGATCTGGTCGTGGGCACGCACGGACGCGGGTTCTGGATTCTGGACGACATCACACCGCTCAGGCAGACGAGCGAAGCGGCGCTGGCCGCCCCCGCGCACGTGTTCAAACCGCAGGACGC
>CAYHRK010000493.1:0-2236 GCA_964358795.1 uncultured Vicinamibacterales bacterium | reverse complement strand
TCATCGCCAACGGAGCCCCCGGTTCCAAAGAGGGATGCGCCGACTTCCAGGCGGTCGAGGTCTACGTGACGCTCCAGAGCGACACGAACGTGCTGGCTGCGCGCATCACGTCGAGCGCCGGCTATGCGGAGGAACAGCGCACGTACACCACGCCCCCCGACGCGCCCGGCGTCGGCACCAACCCGCACAACGGGCACAACTGGGACGCATCGCTCTGTCTGCACGCGTGCTTCAACACGGTGGTCGCGTACAGCACGCCGGCGTACTGGTCCCTCGACGTCGCACACGCAGTGACCCTGGTCTACTCCTCGGGCGAGCTGGGTGATCGGCACACCATCGAGATCGACGCCTGGAATCGAGCGGCCGTCACACCGGAGAGGATGTCGCTTCGCTTGCGTCGCTCCGACGCGACATACGTCACCTTCACGAATGGCTCCACGGAGCTCTTTTTCGAAGGGCTGTCAGGAACCCAGCGTCTCGCCGCGCAGTTCCAGGACACGACCCTCAGCACGGGAGCGTACCACTACACGGTCGTCGTCCGTGGGTACTGGAACGGGAACGCTCAGGAAGCGACGGCGCCGCTCAGACTGCTGGTCGTGAACGAGCGGGCCAGTCCCTACGGCGCGGGTTGGACGGTCGCGGGGGTCGCCCAGATTCTGTACGGCCCAGGCGATTCACTGGTGGTGAAGTACGGCGGGGGCACAATCCAGTACTGGCGGAGGAGCGGTTGCACGGGAAGCGGCTTCAGCCTCCTCTGCGTCTACGCGCCGCCGGCGGGGGTGTTTGACTCGCTCAAGTACGCCGCTCCTCCCGAGAATGTCAATCTGAACACGTATAGGATGTTCGGGCTACGACTGGTCGACGGCTCCTATCTGTCCTTCGACCACCTGGGCCGCCTCAGGGAAGTCCAGGACCGCTTCGACAACGTGATGAGGTATGTGTATCGGGACGCGTCGCAACGACTCGACAGCATCGTCGACCCCGCGGGAAAGGCAATCGTCTTCGGGTACGACGGATCAGACAGACTCTGGTGGATTCGAGACGTGCCCGGCAATCGTACCACCTATGTCACGATCAATAATTCAAACGACGTGGTCCAGATCCAAGATGCGGTGGCGGGCCGCCCGTTCCAGGACGCCAGCTACGACGCCGCTCACCGACTGCAATCTCGGCTGGACCGGCGCAGCGCCCAGTGGTCCTACTACTACGACTTTGCCGGAAGGATCGCGAGCGACTCGACCCCCGCGGTGACAGTCAACGACACCACAGGGCGCCGTCTGGGAACGCGCTATCGCTCTCCCGCATCGGCTGTCCTGGTCGATCCCGCAAGCGGGACGGGCACGTGGTCGTCTCCGGCCACACCAAAGACGGATTCAGCAGGCATCGGCAGGGTCGTGCCCTCGAGTGGCGCGACTCAGGTGTTGCGAGTCGACAGGTGCGGTGCGCTCCTCGATGTGCTCGGCCCCTTGCAGGCCTACGCGCACTACACCCGCAACGAGCACGGTCAGGTCGAGAGCGCGGCGGATAGCAGTGGAAGCCGGATCTACCAGTGGAACGGCCCGCGCCTCGTCTATGAGCAGAACACCGTCACGGGCCAGTACATCGTCACCGAGTGGAACACGACCTACCACCTGGTCACACGGCGCTACGGCGCCGGAGTGCCGGAGGCGCGCAACTACTACGGGTTGTACGGCAGGCTGGATAGCACCCGAATCGGCGGAGAGCCTGCCAGCCGATTCACCTACGACGATCGCGGGAGGGTGGTGACCGCGACGGATCCCCGTGGGCACACCGCCACGTACTACCGAGACGGGACGACGTTGCTTAACTCCGACTCCGTGCGCGGTGGCGTCCGTCGCACAGCGTATCTGCGTGACCCGCTGGGACGAGTCATTCGGGTCAGCGGCCCCGGCGGGCAGTTTGACTCGACAGCATATGACGCGCTGAACCGCGTCGTCCGGAAAGTCGGCCCACTGGGCGTGGCGACCGTGTTTGCGTACGCCGACTTCCTGAACGTCACTCACGTCACGGATGCGAAGGATCAGGTCTACCAGTTCCAGACGAACCTGGTAGGCTGGGTGACCGCCGCGACAGACCCGAACTCGAACACCGACACATACATGCACGATCGTGGCGGCCGCGTGATCCGCTGGACCAATCGCAGAGGTCAGCAGACGACCTTTGCGTACGATTCCCTGGGTCGGCTGCTGGGGCGTGGCCTGTACGGCGGTCGGAC
>CAYHRK010000492.1:0-2241 GCA_964358795.1 uncultured Vicinamibacterales bacterium | reverse complement strand
CGAGCCGCGGTCGCGGGTGTGGAGGTAGGATTAGCCTTCGTCAACGCCGAAGGCAAGATTGGCTGGTTTGACCAGGCCGGCTACGCCGCTCATCGGGCCACCCTCGGCGGGGCCTTGCCACGCGTGGTCCAGGGCTCGTAGCGGCGTGCTTAAGAGTGGTTGAGCCCCCGACCGCTCCAGCCTCAGCGCTGCTGGTGCCGGCCAGGTCCAGGATCTCCCGGAGGGCGTCGTCCACTCGGCCCAACGCGGCCCGGTCGAGCGTGGTCACCGGCCCTTCGATGAGGCGATCGTTGTCGATGGCCCTCAGTTGATCGACCAGCAGATCGGATCGCCGTTTAAGTTTCCCGTGTGGCTCAACTCGAATCCGCAACGGCTCGGCGTCTTCGATCAAGTTCGTGGTGAGTGGGACGATCAGTGTGGACGGGTGGCCCGCGTCGAGCAGCGCTTGCGCCTGCACGACCAGCACGGGCCGTGTCTTTCCCGGCTCGGTCCCTCGGCGCGGGTTCAGGTTGGCGAGCCAGATCTCGCCCCGTGTCATTCGACGTCGCGCTCTACGGCGTCGAATTCGGCATTCACCCGCATGCTCTCGCGCCGCACGTTGTTCGATGCCTGTCGAAGCCTCCGGGCGCGCGCCTGAGCCGTCATGTCGCCGTTCATGCGCACGACGGCACGCCGAATGTACTCGGCGCGCGAGAGGTGGAGACGCCGAGCGATCGCGCCGCTTGTCTCGAGCAGATCGTCGGGGATCTTCAGAGAGATGGTAGTCATGTGTGGATATCCAGCAGATATGTCTAGACAGGATATTTTACGTAGCCGATGACGTCAAGCTACCTCAGTGTGTCTTCCAGGCCTCCTTGTGGCGGCCGCCTTCGTACCGCGTTACAATGGGCCATCAGCCGCGTCATGTCTGAACCCACATCGCTCGAGACGATCGAGAAGACGCTTGCGGGCTTGAGTCCGGGTCAGAAGGCGCACCTCCTCCAAACGGTGGCTCGTCAGCTTGGAGGTGCGGTTCCCGGTATCGACGCCACAGCCGGCGTCTGTGGAGGCGACGCGTGCATCGCGCGCACGCGGATTCCGGTCTGGTTGCTCGTTCGAGCGCGCCGTCTCGGGGCAACCGAAGCCGCGCTCCTGCAATCGTATCCCACGCTTCGGGCGGAGGATCTGGTCAACGCCTGGGCGTACGCGCAGCTGCACACCACCGAAATCGACGAGTTGATCGACGCACACGAAGCCGCGTGATCATCTTTGTCCGTCTTCATCGCGAGCGGCCCGCACACGCCGGCATTGTGGTGTGCACGTTCGAGATCGACTTCCCGTCGCAGGCCCGTAGAATTCATGACGTTGTCCTACCGATCCTCCGCCTTGCTGGGCAACTGCTGAGGGTCAACCGCCCCGCCTAACCGGCGAAGCCCGACGCCGGTTGTGTGCCACCGCGTGACGCTCGTAGCTTGGCCAGAACAGCGCGGCCAGGAGGTGCAGGTCGATGCTGCCAGTCGGCATTTGTAGTTGCCACAACGCATCATGGCCGCATGAGTTTGGTCTGTCACCACTCGCTGAACAAACGCTGTCGGTGAAGGCGGAAGTGGTGAGTTAGCTCTTGGGAGACTCCAGCGCGATCAACCGCCGGGCACGATCGTGGAGCACGAGTTCGGTCGTGCGAATTCGCGTCTCGAAACCGGCCTTTAGGTTCGCCTCCATCTCCGTCATCTGCCGTCCGAGTGCGAGCTGGCCATCGCCCACCAGAGCAATCTGGCTCAGTGTGCTCTCGTGGAGAACCTTCATGAAACGGCGAATTTCGTCTAGGCCGTCCGCCAGAGCCGTCTCGACCTTCTCGAAGCGGTAAACCGTGATGGCGCGCAGCGCCTTCATTTCGTCCCGCAGGCTCACGCCCAAGCTCTCCGTGTCGCCGCGCAGGGTAGAAAGAGCTGGGTGCGCGTCGCGAGGAAGCCTTCGCCACCCGCCACAGCCTCGCCGACCGCAGGGGAATGGGTCGGGGCGGAAGCTTTGCTATAATTGGATGACTGGCTTAGTGCTTCGAGTCGCAATTAGGGCCCCGTATCGGTTTCGACCGCATGGGCCGCAGTTGCTCCCTCAGCACTAAATCCTGAGGGCAGAAATGCGTTGCCGTATTTGTGCATCGAAGGACCTAGCCGGCGACCGATGCGGCCCGGCCGCGGGACACAATGGATATCACCCTCCAAATCCCTGACGCGATTGCACGCAGCCTTCGGATCCCCG
>CAYHRK010000491.1:0-2249 GCA_964358795.1 uncultured Vicinamibacterales bacterium | reverse complement strand
GTCGTGGCGTCACCAGCCCGGCGTTTGATGAGCCAGGTCCCGTTCTGCGCCACCATGAAGTACAGGTAGGCTTGCGTCGGGCCTTCCAGATCGCTTCCGCCGAACACGAGGCCATAGTAGTTCGTGTGACCGCTCGGTTTCATCAGGGTGAACGTGCCCTTGAGGGAGTAATTCCCGGCGACCGTGTTCGCCGGATTCCAGTACACCGCCGCCTGTGGGTTCGTGGCATGAAAACCGGCGCCCATCGCAACAAACTTGATGGCGCCCGCCGCATCGGGATCCGATGCGCTCGTGCTGCGATCGACGCGCAGCATCCAGCCCTTTGGGGCCTGTGCGATCAGGGGTACGGCGACGAGCAGCACGAGCGCGACAAGAGTCACGTGACGTTTCATCGGTCTGTCTCCTCAAGGAATGGGTTGCTTCAATAGTACCCGACTCCGCTCTCCATCCTGTCTAGAATGGTTATGGGGCACTGCCCGCCTGTGGAGCAAGCTGATTCTGTCTGACGCACCGGACGCCTTCCGATCGATCGCAATCGGCCACACGGTTGCGCCGTGAGTCAGCGACCGGGATGGTACTGCCGCTCGATGTGCCCCTCCAACTGCTGGCGGTAGAAGTACACGTCTCTCAGATTGCCCGTGCTGTACCGTGCGGCCTGATCGTTGAAGTGAGGGGACGAGGGATCGCCGCTCTGGCCGCCGGCCGTGACCGCCTTGGCCCGTACGCGGTCGCCGAACTCGACCACGGCAACAAAGCTGTTCCCGCTGGTCCCGTACATCTTCCTGGTCCCTTTGTACGTGCGCGCTCCGAATGACGCCAGAGAGCCCCACCGGGCGGACGTGAAGCCCACCGGGATGCTCGGCCCCGCGTCGTTGAACGGCTGGACGATGTCCCCGGTGAGACGCTGGAATCGATTGATGTCACCCCACGGAGTCCTCCAACTGCCGAAGTCGCTCGCGAGCCTGTCGGAGGCCGCTGCTAGCGCCTGAAGCAGTTGGTCCGCGGTGGCCCTGCTACTGATGTAGTCGTCGGCGGGCACGCCCGCTTTTCGGGCCTCGTCGCCGACCCGCCGCCCGATTTCCTCGCCCCAGTACACGGCGAGGGACGTGGGGACGGACGTCGCCGCCCACCGGAGGTCCCAGCCTCGCAAGAGCGCGATCGGCTCCGACAACTTCGCCTTCAGCGGACTGGCGGCAGGGGTCTCGTCCCATGCCTTGAGCAGGGCGGGGATCTGGCTCTGGAACGCCGTGAGGTAGCTGTCGAAGGCCGCCGCAATCAGGGAATCCAACGTGAAGTCCTTCTTGTTCTGCAAGACCCTGATGGCGTGGATGCCGCGCGCGTTCTCACCGCCGCTCTCCACATAGGCGGGATAGTCCGCCTTCTTCGGGCTGTTCGGGCCGGCCGCCGACCACGGCCAGTTGTTGGTGTTGTAGAGCCAGCCGTTAGCGGGGTTGAACAAGCCTGGGGTCTCGTCGATCGACAGCAGCCCGTTCCACTCGGTCGCAGGATCGCTGCCGTCCACCGGTTTGGTCCAGTCGAATCGCGTGTCGCGCTTTGGAATGAAATTGGAGTGGAAGTACGCGATGGTGCCGTCTGCGTCGGCGAAGATCGTGTTGTTCGAGGAATCCGTGTGCAGCTCCATGGTCTGGCGGAACGCCTTGTAGTTGCTCGCCTTTGTCCGCGTGTAGGACTGGGTGAGGGCCTTCAGGGGCTCCTGCATCAGGCGGACGCTCACCCACTTGGCGTTGTCCCCAGGCGTCTCGCGGACGATGGGCCCGTGATGGGTCCGGTAGACCGTGAACGCCTTCTGGGCCATTCCAGTGGCGGTCTTGTAGGGTACGGTGATTCTGGTGGCCGTCACCCGACGCTCTTCGGCGCCGTAGCGGTAGGAGAAGCCGTCGTCTTTCTTCACCACCGTTTCCAGGTATTCATCGATGTTGTCCACGCCGCTCGACGTGTGCATCCACCCGGCGTGTTCGTTGAATCCCTGGTAGACAAAGAACTGGCCCCATGTCACGGCGCCGTAGGCATTCAGTCCTTCGTCGCTGACCACTTGCACCTCGGCCCTGAAGAAGAAGGACGTATGGGGATTAATCAGCAGGAGGGCGTGGTGCGCGGTGGTGTTCGAAGGCGCAATGGCGATGCCGTTCGACCCCGTGGGTTCCGCGAGGTGGGTGTCCCCGTCAACCAACGGCGTTCGCTGAAGCGCCGGCGGCGCGACGGCGGACGCCTGCTTCTTCGGGCCGTTA
>CAYHRK010000490.1:0-2257 GCA_964358795.1 uncultured Vicinamibacterales bacterium | reverse complement strand
TGCTCGGCGTGGCCCACCGTCGAGCTGACCTGGGTGAACTGCTTGATGGTGTCCCGGATCTGCTGGTCCAGGATCACGCGATCGGTGACGACGATGATCGAGTCGAAGACGTGGGCGTCGTCCTTCCGCAGGCCGATGAGCTGGAGCGCCAGCCAAGCGATGGAGTTGGACTTGCCGCTCCCAGCCGAATGTTCAATAAGATAGCGACGCCCGGCACCATGCTGGGCCACGTCCGTCAGGAGCTTTCGTACGACGTCGAGCTGGTGGTACCGGGGAAGATCTGGATGGCCTTCTTCCGGCCGGTCCGCTCGTCCTTCGTTTCCACGACCTGGGCGTAGTTCTCCAGCACGTCGGTCAGCCCGGCAAGCGTCAGGATACGTTTCCAGAGAAAGTCCGTCTTCAGGCCGTGCGGGTTGGGCGGGTTGCCCGCGCCGTCATTCCAGCCGAGGTTAAAGGGCAGGAACCACGACGCCTTGCCCTGCAGATGCGTGGACATCCGAATCTCCTGGTCGTCGAGGGCAAAGTGCACCACGCACCGCCCGAACTCGAACAGCCGCTCCCGAGGGTCGCGGTCCCGCTTGTACTGCTGCACCGCGTCCGCTACCGTCTGCTTGGTCAGGCTGTTCTTCAGCTCGAACGTAGCGATCGGCAAACCGTTGATGAACAGGCACAGGTCGAGAGCGAGCTGGGTCTCGTCCCGGCTGTACCGAAGCTGGCGGGTGACGCTGAACCGGTTCTGGGCGTGACGCACCGCAGCCTGGGGATTCCCCGGCGATGGCGTGCCGTAGAAGAGGTCGATGTCGTGCGGTCCGTGCTTCACACCCCTGCGAAGCACGTCAGTCACCCCGCGCTTGCTGATCTCCCCCTGGATCCGCGCCAGGCACTTCCTGCGTGACGGCCCGTACTCGGAGACGCCGAGCGCCTCGAAAGTCTCCGGCTGGGTTTCAACCAGGAACGCCAACAGTTGCCCGAGATCGACCGCGTACTCGCGGTCGTAGTCTGACGAGAGGCCCGCAATCCACCCGGCCCCGGTCATGGCCGAAACGATGTGGAATTCGAGGCCTGCTTCGGATGTGTCGGTCTTCACCCGCACACTCCACTTGCGGGGCGGTGGACCCACCCTTTCTGGGTCAGGACGTCCATCGCCAATCGCAGCTGCCGCTCCGAGAACTGCTTCTTGCGTTCGTTCCACGCATAGGTCCGCGCGATCACTTCGTCGGCTGTCGCCGCCCCTTCGTGTATCGCGACCCAGTGGACCGTGGACAGCAACTCGAGGCCGAACGGCGTTTCGAAGCCCTCAACCAGGTTTGCGACTCGGTCGAATCTGGCCCGGGTCTCACCGTGCAGGTCGAGGAAGCGTTCCGCATCGGCAACGGCACCAGGGATCAGGGCGATCTCCTTGTCCGGCGCGTCGCCGCCGTCAGCGTATCCCGACACCAGATGACCTTCGATCGCGTTCAGAACGTGCCGTAGGTTCTCCGCGTACGGTCCGTAGGGAGCCCGCACGTACCTGAGACGAAGGGGCTCCCCAGCTTCCTGCATGAAGTACATCAGCTTGTGGACTTCAAGCAGGGTGACGAACGGATCCAGCAGTCCGGCGAGGTAGCGGTGCATCAGACCCACCAACGCCGCGCGCCCCGGAGTCATCTCGGGAACCTCTCTGTTGCGGACCGATCTCTTCTCGACTGCGCCATTCGGTTCGTACACCGTGATTGCCACATCCACAAGCGGGGCGAGCGCCCGTTCGAGGACTGAGCGGACGGTGGTCCATTCCAGCCCTCCAAGACCGCTGCCCAGGGGCGGGATGGCGATCGAGGTGATGCCGCGCGCTCTGACCTCATGAACCAACGCATCGAGGCCAGCCTCGATGTCTGGCAGGCGGCTGGCTCCTCGCCAGTGGCGTTTCGTCGGGAAGTTGATGATGAAGCGCGGAGTCGTGAATGTGCCCGTTTCGAAGACGAACATGCGGCCGGGCTGGACTTCGTCGCGGGCGCAGGCAGCCGCGTATGCCTTGAAGTTGTCGGGGAAGGCGTTCTTGAACTGTAACGCGATCCCGCGCCCCATCACGCCGACGCAGTTGACCGTGTTGACCAACGCTTCCGCGTCGGCCTGGAGGATGTCGCCGGTCCTGAATGTCATCATCGCCGCGCCCTCCTCTAATAGTACCACTCCCGGCGAATCTCGACCGCGGGCCGGTACGCCGCTCCGCTTGTTGCGGTGCTGTGACCCGAGGACACCGCAGCACGAGCGTCGGGTT
>CAYHRK010000489.1:0-2274 GCA_964358795.1 uncultured Vicinamibacterales bacterium | reverse complement strand
CGAACTGGCCGGGCAGAATCAGGCCCTGTTCCGGAAAGTAGAAATGGAAGATGCCGTCGCCTGGCGTCGCGTAGTAGGGCCGTTCCAGCCCAAACTTCCCGGCGAAGTCGCGGCCGATGGCTGTCTGCCGGTTATCTGACGCCTGTCCGGTGAAGACAAAGTGGTCGTTGGCGATGGCCGCCTGGCGCGGCGCTATCGTCCGCCCGCCGGTAATCTGGTTGAACGTGTGAATGGCGAAGGGCGCCGTGCCGTCGGATGCCGGCAGCAGGTCGGCGTAGACGCGCAGCGTAGCTCCAGGCGCCACAGAGGCCTGCTTGTCCACGCGATGGGCCCACACGATCTGTTCGGAGACCGTCATGCGGCGGGCCAGATCCGCATCCGGCCACGCCACAAGCGGCGCGACCTCGATCGACCGTCGCAGTTCCCGTCGGCCCGCACTGATGATGCCGCCGCTTCGGCGAAGTTCGTCCTCCTTGGCCGTCAGGGGCAGCGGCTGGAAGCTGATGCCTTGGGTGTCGTTGCGTAGTGCGCGCGACACCGGATCGAAGCTGAACCGATCGCCGTCACAAGCACCGGCCACGGCCTCAGGCGACTGCACGACGTGCAGACCCAGGTTGAGGGCGTTTCGGCGGAAGATGTCGCCCATGCTCTGGCCGCACACCACGACCATTTCCAACCCGACCTCATCGGCAATGCCTTTCAGGCCGGCGGGACTCATCTCTCGTGACGAGCCGATCGCAAATCGATCGCCCGCAATCAGGAAGGTCTCACCGCGATGCACGCGGGCCCGGAAGTCGGGCATCAGGAACCGGAACGAGCCGGCCTTCCACCGCTCGTCGAGCGTCTCGAGGCTCTCAGACACGCAATCGGCCGCAGGCGTGATCTGATCGGTGTCGATCGCGTCGAGCTTCTTCCCGGCGGTGCGCGGATCCCAGAAGATAAGGGCCGCGCCGTGAATCAGACCCGGCGTGTCCGGATCGGGCGTCGCGGCCTGGTCAGACGGGGTGCCCGCGGCTGGCAGATGATCGAATGTCGCACCGGACAGGAAACGTGGGGGCTGTATCGCATGCATCGTCAGTATCCCACCGCTCCGCCGTCGGGCGCTCGCCTGTCGGCCCCGCCTTCCAGCTTGCCCTCTTTCCAGTTCACGACGATCGCTTCGGCCACGCCCTGCGAGCCGATGGGAGCGAAGGTGTGCCCGAGCGCTGTCAGGATGGCCAGCGTATCAGGCGAGAGGCCGTTGCGCTCGTACTGCACCCGGGCTGGCAGCCACTGGTGGTGAAATCTGGGTGCATCGATCGCGTCCTGCGCATTCATGCCGAAATCGATAACGTTCATCACGGTATGGAGCACCGTGTTGATGATGGTGCGGCCCCCTGGGCTGCCGGTCACCATGAAGAGCTGGCCGTCTCGGGCGAGAATCGTGGGCGTCATGCTCGACAACATGCGTTTGCCCGTCATCGCCAGATTGGGATCGGTGCCGATCAGGCCATCGGCGGTGGTCAGGCCCGGGGCCGCGTTGAAGTCGCCCATCTCGTTGTTCAACAGGAAGCCGGCTCCGGGTACGACCATCATCGATCCGTACCCGCCTTCGAGCGTGTAGGTCATGGCAACGGCGTTGCGATCGGCATCCACGACAGAAAGATGGGTCGTCTCATCGGACTCGGCCGGCCACACGAAGCTGGTCGGCGACGACACGGAGGCGCGGTCCAGCCTGATCGTCTTCCGCAATTCCGCCGCGTACTCCTTGGACGTGAGACGGGCGATCGGCATCTGGGGATTGAACGCCGAGTCGCCCAGATAGCGCGCGCGATCGGCGTAGGCGCGACGCATCGCCTCGACGATCAGGTGCACGTTCTTGGCGGATCCGAAGCCGTTGGCCGCCAGATCGTAGCCCTCCAGGATGTTCAGCATCTGAATCAGCGCGGTGCCCCCCGACGAAATCGGCGGCATCGAAATCACGTCGTACCCGCGGTAGGTGCCGCGAACCGGCACACGGCGCTCGGGTCGGTAGGCCTTCAGGTCGGCGCGGGTGATCGGGCCGCCATGAGCCGTCATGTCCTTCTCGATGAGCAGCGCGGTCTCGCCCTCGTAGAAACCAGCCGGACCGCGCTCGGCGATGCGCGTCAAGGTGGCCGCCAGGTCGGACTGCTTCAGGACGTCACCGGCCTCGTACGGG
Source organism: uncultured Vicinamibacterales bacterium (assembly GCA_964358795.1). GTDB lineage: Bacteria > Acidobacteriota > Vicinamibacteria > Vicinamibacterales > JAKQTR01 > CAYHRK01. Next base: position 95 of record CAYHRK010000489.1, on the reverse strand, counting down.
ACGCCGCCGCGCGAAAACTGCGCGACCGACGCAGGGTACTTCTCCATGGTGCGCAGCGCGCCTCGCAGCGACCGGGCCAGGCCATCGGTCACCGT
>CAYHRK010000488.1:0-2291 GCA_964358795.1 uncultured Vicinamibacterales bacterium | reverse complement strand
GACCCGGGCGCACGAAATCCTGCGCGAACTGCACATCGAGATTGGCAACTTCTACGCGACCGCCACCCTGAGCGATGGGTTGATTGGGCTGCGCAACGGCGTCCAAACGGCGCTGGTGGTGACGCTGGCGGCCATGGAAGCCCGCGAGAGCCGCGGCTGCCACTACCGGATCGACTGACGCAGCAGCTAACGTCCGAACTGTATGGTTTTCCTGGGAATCTGGACAACGAATCCATACAACGCCGCCAGAGCGTGAGGAGCATCTTCGACGACGTGTTCGCCACAGCGCGCCAAGACTGCCCTCGCTCGGCTACCCTCGGGGCGTCAGATTGGGCAGCGTCAATATGGTGGTCAAAGCCCAGCCCCGAGACGATACCAGCGAAAGAGCTCGAAGATTTCAATTCGATGCTCGTCCTCGACCAGAAACCGGCCCTGTTCTCTGGCCACGATTCCGACTACTTCCGCGTCTGGATCGCTGAACCGCCCAAGGACCGCCGTGACGGTCTGGCTGAGGGGCTCGTCCAGAAAGGGCTCGGCATCGACGCCCAGCAAGTAGGTGCAGGTGTACTCGAAGGGCACGCCCTCACCACGGTGCTCGACACCATAGCGCCGCTCGTCGTCTTCGAGGTAGTGTTCCAGGCAGTGGAGGACGCTGGCGAGATCTTTGGGCTCTTTCCTGTCGCTGAAGGCTACGAGCTTCAGCAGGACGTAGAGTGGCAACGGCGCCAGTGGCAGTGTCGGACCTCCCTCGATCGAGATCGAAACGGCGTTGGGGACGACGTGGCTAAGGCCGGCCATATTGAAGACGAATCCTTCTTCGAGTTGCAGTCGTCCGCCAGGGGCAATCGCCTCACTAAACGGAAGAATGTCCATCAAGCCACCGTCTCGATGTCGCATGCGATGCGGCAGGCGTGTGCGCGTGAAGCCATAGTCGGCAAGGCGGTCCTTCAGCACATCGAAGGCTGCGAGGCTCTGAACGACGACGATCGCGTCTGCGTCGTTGGTCATGCGCCGCGGCCGGGCATCCAGAAGGAGTTCTGGGACCAGGGCTCCCACGATTCCGAAGGGGATTCCCAACTCGCGTAGGCCGCGCGCGAGGTCTGTCACGACCGGAACCAAACGGGCCTCAATGCGTGGCATCGTCGAGAACCTTGGGCAAGAGCAGGTCCGCCGCCTCGAGCGCCTGTCCGGTCCCTCGATACCGGAGCTCTGCGTAGGCCAGCAGGTCCGGAGCTAAGTGAAGGCCGTCGTCAGTCACACCGGCCATCGCAAGCGGCCCGGGCGGCTCGATGACCAGCAGGTTGCCAACCCGCGCCGCAGGCTGGGCGACAAGAGCCCTCTGGATTTCGCGATCTTCGAGAGCACGGACGGGTGCGTAGATTTCCGTCTCCTCCGCGCGAAAGAAGTGCGTGCGCCGCTCAGCCGCGTCGGCCCCGGTGAGGGCCCATGGCTGTGCGTGAGCGGCGAGGACCGCCTGCAGACGTGCCCAGATCTCCTGCTTCGCTTCGGCGCGAACCTGAAGTCGTCGCTCTTTCAGCTTAGGACGCAGCCCCTCGATGTAGGCCTGGACCCACAGCGCAATGAGGGCTTGGCGGTCGGCCACTCTCCGGCCGTCCTTCCTGTCCAGCAAGAGCCCGCGGGTGGTCAAGTCGTTCATGCACCCAGCCACGGTGCCCAGGGCCACGTCCGCCTGATCCGCCAGAACGCGGTATGGAGTTCTGGCGAGTTCGGGCCGGATAAGGATGGCCATGACCGCCTTGATCCAGCCCTTTTGCGGGCGGCCGAGGGGAAGGATGGGTTCCTTCGGTGGCTGGCGGCCTTCCACATGAACGAAGAGGCCCGGCGCCTGCAAATGAGCGTTGCCGGCGAGATCGAGGTAGTCGATCTCCGCACGTTCAAGGGCGGTTGCCTGTTGTGGGCGGACGTGCGGCGCGAGGAGCAAGACCCTGTCGCCGGCGTGAGGGGGGGGCAAGTCCGCCCTGCGTCGGTTCAGTTGCTCGACTATAACGCCGACGTCCTGGTGGCGGAGATGTCGCTTCTCCTCGACGAGGTACCGAATGGTCTCTCCGGCGGCTTTCCACGTGACAACTCCGTCGAAACGGGCCAGTATCATTCCGGGTGCGCGGATGTCGGCCTTCGGCATCCACTTCTGGAGGACGGGCCGGTACACGTCGAGGTCGGGCGCGTTCGCTGGCCGAGGCATGTTCACAACAATAGCATGTTCATTAATAATGAACAAGACATGATCGCGAACTTCGCGAGGATCTCAAGGTCGTAGATGCCGGAGAAAG
>CAYHRK010000487.1:0-2306 GCA_964358795.1 uncultured Vicinamibacterales bacterium | reverse complement strand
CCCATGGCATCGGCCCGTCGGGCGGCTTCAAAGGCCAGTTGGCGGACGCTTGCTGGACCAGAATGGACAGCTGCTGGACTACTTGAATGACCCGTCATATATCCAAATGTAGTCCATTCGAGTGGCGAAGTCAACATGCCTTTTCTGCGCAGGTGCAAACGAGATGCCGGGCCCTCTCGTCCTTCCCGTTCGCGAATGGCACAGGGCTGCCCGCTTACGCAGGCGTGACGACGTGCAGGTTGTGAAAGGCTGCGTGTTTTGCGCGCTGGTGCCACGTTCTGAAGAGCACGACACCGACGATAACCAGGCCGACGGCGCCGATGGCGGCTGGTCCCAGCGATCCGACCATGAGGATGTCGACCAGTCCCATCGTGGTCCACCCGACCTCGGCCAACACCACGGGAACGGCCAAGCCGATCATCGGCCTCAGTTCCCGGCGAATCCCGGAGAGCATGCGTCACCATGATGTCACACGCGTAGTAGAATCCTCCCGCCATGGCCAAGATCGCTGACTACGCCGCCGTTGCCCGCGCCCCGTTCCTGCTGCTCCCCATCACGCTGGTGGCCGTGGGCACCGCCGCCGCGGCCTATAACGGCGGGGTGGTGGTGTTGCACGTCGCGCTGGCGCTTGTGGGCCTGGTCGCCCTGCACGTGGCCGTGAACGCGTTGAACGAAGCGAGCGACATGAAAACGGGCATCGACCTGCACACCACGCGCACCCCATTCAGCGGCGGCAGTGGCACGCTGCCGTCGGGCCTGCTGCCGCGTAGCGCGGCGGTAAGCGTCGGGATTGCAGGCGCCGCAATTGGACTCGCCATCGGCGTGTTCTTCGTGATGCGGATTGGCTGGCCTCTGATGCCGTTCCTGCTTCTGGGTGGCATCGCCGTGCTCGCGTATACCGATCTGCTGGCGAGGCTCGGGATCGGAGAGGTGTGTGCGGGACTCGGGCTGGGCCTGCTGCCGGTGTTGGGAACCGCACTCGTCCAGAAAGGCACCATCGGATCGGCGGCGTGGGGAGCAGGCATCCCGGCCTTCTTCATGACCTTCAACCTGCTGCTGTTGAATGAATTTCCGGATGAGGACGCCGACCGCGCCGGTGGCCGAAGAAATCTCGTCTTGATGCTGGGTCGGCGGACCGCCGCGTGGATCTATGCTGCGGTTGCCGTGGCGACACCTCTCGCGATTGTCGCGGCGGTCGCCACGCAGGCACTGCCCACACTGGCAGCGGTGGCCATTCTCCCGTTTCGCTTCTCCGTTCCCGCCGTGCAGTGGGCCACAACCCGTTCGCACGAGCCGGTACCCATCCCAGCCATGGCTGGCAACGTCACGTGGAACCTGGCCACGAACAGCGTCCTCGCGATTGCGTTGGGTCTGGCCACGTACCTTGGATGGTAAATGGTCGGCCACCTCAATTCGGCGGTTCCCGTCACCGGGGCATTTGGACTGAAGGCGCCTCACATCGTCAGCGCCATGACCGCCTTGCAGGTGTGCAGGCGGTTTTCGGCTTCGGGGAACACGCGCGACTGTGGGCCATCGAGCACGGCGTCGCTCACCTCGTTGTTCCGGTCTGCCGGGAGGCAGTGCATGTAGATGGCCTGCTTCTTCGCCAGCTTCATGCGGCGCTCGTCGCAGATCCAGCTCTTGTACTGCTTCGACAGCTCCAGTGCTTCCTGCGGCTTGTGGAACAGCTCCTCGATGCCCCACGACTTGGCGTAAATGATATCGGCGCCGCGGCAGGCCTCGTCCATGTCGCCGGTCACCTCGAACGCGGTTCCGTGCTTCTTCGCCTCAGATTGAGCGAATGCCATGGGCGCCTTCATCAGCTTCCATTCGGGCGGATGCGCCAGCACCACGTCGAGGCCGAAACGCGGCATCAACGTGATCAGGCCTTGCGGCACCGACATGGGCTTTGCGTAGCTTGGCGCGTAGGCCCAGCTCACGACGATTCTCCGGCCCTTCAGGTTCCTGCCGAACTCCTCGCGAATGGTCATCAGGTCGGCCAGGGCCTGAAACGGATGATCGATGTCGCACTGCAGGTTGTAGACCGGTACGGTCGCGTGCTCGGCCACTTCGCGCATGTAGCTGTTGCCCTCGCCAGGCACCAGATCGTGGCGGATGGCAATGGCATGGCCGTAGCTCGACAGGATGATGCCCATGTCCTTGGGCGATTCGCCGTGCGCCACCTGTGAGGTTTCGGCCGAGATGAAGTGCGCATGCGCGCCCAGTTGCGTGGCTCCGGCCTCGAACGAGTTGCGCGTGCGCGTGGACTTGTCGAAGAAGAACATGAACACCGTCTTGTCGGGCAG
>CAYHRK010000486.1:0-2314 GCA_964358795.1 uncultured Vicinamibacterales bacterium | reverse complement strand
TTGACCTTCGCCAGCAGCCGGCCCCAGGAGCCGACGGCCGGCTTGAGCACGACGGGATAGCCGAGACGGTCGATGGCCTCGAGCGCCGATTCCGGCGTGTAGGCCACATAGCACCTGGGCGTCGGCACGTCATGCGCAATCAGCGCGTTGGTGGTGAGCAGCTTGTCGCCGCATGTATTGGCCACCTCCCACGTGTTGACCGTCCGGACGCCCCGATCGTTGAGGATCTTGAGCGTGTGCAGCGCCCGCGAGTGGTTGATACAGCGCTCGAGGACGACGTCGTAGTCGTAGGTGCGGTTGTGCAGGTCAAGGATCAGCTCACGATCGTCAATCCTGATGAAATCGATGCCGCGCCGGCGGAGCGCTTCGAAGATCAGCTTCTCTTCCGCCCTGATCAGCGAACAAAGGACACCAAGCTTCACCACAACCTCCTCTCGAAGGTCGGAACGGCGCGATTCACCGCACCCGGAAGTCTGGCGCGGTCAGCGGCGCGTGCGGGAAGAACGGGATGGAGTGGAGCCGCGAGCGGGAGACCCTATGAGTTGGTCCGGCTGAAGCCGGACCCCACACCTTCATTCGCCCCAGTCTTCTTCCTCTTTTGGCGCGAACCCGAGTTCAACCGGATTGACCTTCTTGACTTCGAACTCCGAGCCGCAGTCCGGACAATCGATGATTTCGCCGGGCTCGACCTCGCCGCTCAACTCGATCTCGCCGTCGCACTCGAAACACTTGGCCATCGGGGCACTCCCGGGAGGCATGAGGCCGGTCGGCGGACGATCCTCCCGCGAAAACCTGCGGGCATCATAGCGCAACACGGCAGGGCGCGGGTAGGCTGGCAAACTGGACGGCGCCTCAAGACAGCCCTTCAACGCAGAGGGCGCGGAGGAATCGCCGGCTCATGCTCTGCGCGCTCTGCGTGAAAGGACTGTGAGGGCGGTCCGATCGAGCGCGATGATGTCCGCCTCCATCGGCTTCTGACCGCCGTCCTTGACGCGGAAAATCAGCTCCTCGGAGGAACAGCAGACCGTTGTTCGGATCGAAGTAGGTGCCCAGCTTCTTCGCCTCGCCGCACGCGGCCTCCACTTGCTCGTAGCTCATCGTCGGCGCATCGCCGTCGCGGATGCTCGCGGTGGCGAGCACCTTGATCACGTCGGCGCCGTCGGCGACCACTTGCCGGACGAACGCGCGGATCTCCTCGGGGCCGCCGGTCTTCTCGTCCACCGAGCGCAACGAGGTCAACAATCGAGGGCCGGGCAGGCGGCCGTCGTTGATCCAATCGCGCGCGTCCAGGTCGCGGCGCGCGGAGCCGCACGGCTCGGCTGCGCCGGGCCCGGCGAGCCACGCCGGACGCAAGTAGACGACGCGAGCCCCTTTACTTCTTGACGCGGTGTACCAGCCCGGTCATCGCGGCGTAGAAGAACGGCCGGTAGTGCGGGCTGTTCGGGTTGTGGCAACGCGCGCAGTTGTTCTCGTCGGGCTTCTGCGTGATGTTGCCCTTGCCCGTGCCGGCCCTGGCTCCGTCGACGTGCGCGCGGCCGGCGCCGTGGCACGCCTCGCACTGCACGCCCGGCAGGCTCGGCTTCGCGCCCTCGGCTGCGATCGTCTCCGGCGTTCCGGTGACGTGGCAACGGATGCACTGTCCGCCCTCGCGGTCGGCTGTGCTCAGCCGGTTGAGCGACTTCGAGTGCTTCGTGTCGGACCAGGCCGCGAAGTAGTTCTCGTGGCATTCCTTGCACGCCTCGGCGCCGACAAACGGTGACGCCTGCGGCGCGGCCGGCTCCTGCGCCGCCACGGCGCCGACGAGCGCGACCACACAGCCGATCACCGCCAACACCAGTTTGCCGTTCATCGTCTTCTCCAATTCAGATTGGCGGGGTCCCCCAGACTCCGCTCTTCGAGCTTCGTCCAGGGTCGCCGAAGCCATGCGAAGGCGCCCGGACTCCGCTCTTCGAGCTTCGTCCAGGGTCGCCGAAGCTTGGCGAAGGCGCCTGCACCCCGCCAAGCGCCTGCGCTCGCGGGGCCCCGACGCCCCGCTTCGCTCCGGCGCGATTCTCAGCGGCGGGGCCCTCCGGACTTCGCTCTTCGAGCTTCGTCCAGGGTCGCCAGACTTCGCTCTTCGAGCTTCGTCTCGGGTCGCCGAAGCGTGGCGGAGGCGCCCGGACTCCGCTCTTCGAGCTTCGTCCAGGGTCCCCGGAGCCGTGCGAAGGCGCCCGGACTCCGCTCTTCGAGCTTCGTCCAGGGTCGCCGGAGCCTTGGCGAAGGCGCCCGGACTCCGCTCTTCGAGCTTCGTCCAGGGTCCCCGGAGCCGTGCGAA
>CAYHRK010000485.1:0-2329 GCA_964358795.1 uncultured Vicinamibacterales bacterium | reverse complement strand
AGTCGAGCGGCTGCTCGATCATCATCAGACCGTGCTCGTCGAGCGCCGCCAGACGGTCCGCATCCTGCAGGGTGTAGGCGGCGTTGGCGTCGACCATCAGCGGGATGGCGCCAAAACGCTGGCGCAAGAAGGCCACGGCGTCGAGATCCCAACCCGGCTTCACCTTAATCTTGATCCGCTGATAACCATCCTGAAGCTCGGCCGCCACACGATCGGCCAGCTGCTCGAGCGAGTCCTGAATGCCGATCGACACGCCAGCCGGAATGGCGGTTCGCACGCCGCCAAACACGGCGTGCAGGGGCCGCTGTTGCTGGCGGGCGTACAGGTCCCAGGCCGGCATCTCGATGGCCGCCTTCGCCATGTGATGGCCCCGCACACGCCCCAGCGCCGGAAACAGGGCGCGGGGATGCGCGAAGTCGATGCCCAACACCATCGGCGCAAGAAACTGCTGGATGATGTGCCAGGCCGTCTCAGTGGTCTCGGCGCTGTAGAACGGGTTGTCGTCGGCCACACACTCCCCATAGGCGGACACACCGTCGCCGTCCAAACGCGTCACGAGGAAGGTGCGGTGATAGACGCGGCCAAAACTGGTCTCGAAAAACCGGACCAGAGGCAGGCGAACCAGTCGAAGCTCGACACGCTCGATTCTCACGGCAGCATCTTATCGCGCCTTGCCTCTGCCGTGAGGCGGTCGGTATACTCGCGGCACGGTGGAGTTTCGCTACATCGCCATCGAGGGACCTGTGTGCGTCGGCAAGTCGGCGCTGGCCGAACGCCTGGCCGTACGCGTGGACGCCACGGCCGTGCTGGAGGATGCCGAGAATCCGTTTCTGGGCGATTTCTACCAGGACAAGCCCGGGGCGGCGTTCCAGACTCAGCTGTTCTTCCTGCTGAACCGCCAGCGCCAGCTGGCGGCCCTGCGCCAGACGGATCTCTTTTCGCAGGTGACCATCTGCGACTACCTATTCGAGAGGGATCGGATCTACGCCTACCTGAGCCTCGACGACAACGAACTGTTCATCTACCAGCGGCTGTACGACCTGCTGGCACGCGACGTGCCGGCTCCCGACCTGGTGATCTACCTGCAGGCCCCTACTGACGTCCTGCTGAAGCGCGTGAAGGAACGGAGCCGGGATCCGGAAGCCGTCGCCTATCGCCTCGAGGCCGCCTATGTGAAGGAGCTGAACGAGGCCTACCAGCACTTTTTCTTTCACTACACGTCCACGCCGCTGCTGGTGGTGGAAACGTCGCAGATAGACGTTGGCCGCAGCGACGAGGCGGTTGACGATCTGCTGCGCCAGATCAGAGGTCTGGGACGCGGGACACAGTACTATGTGCCGCGGACGGCGTAGGGCGATGCGCTGACGCCTGTCCGTCCTGACTTCTGCCTTCTGTTCCTCCTGATGTAAGCTGTCCCCGCATGCCGTGGTTCAAGAAAGAGAAGACGCCGATTGCCTCGGCCAGCCGGGAGGCGGCCGTCCGCGTGCCCGAGGGTCTGTGGGTCAAATGCCCATCGTGCAACCAGGTGATCTACAACAAGGATCTGCAGGCCAGCGCCAGCGTGTGCCCCAAGTGCGCACACCATTTCCGCATGACGGCGGTCCAGCGGCTGCGACTGCTGTTTGATGGCGACTGGGAGACGCACGACGAGCATTTGCAGTCGACCGACCCCTTGAGATTCACCGACACCAAACCGTACAGGGATCGGCTGATCGCCAGTGCCTCGTCAACCGGCATGCTCGACGCCGTCGTTGTGGGCAGCGGGACGCTGGATGGTCTTCCGGTGGTGGTCGCGTCGATGGAGTACGCCTTCATCGGCGGCAGCATGGGTGTGGTGGTCGGCGAGAAGATCACTCGGGGTATCGAGCGGGCTCTGGCGGCGCGGTGCCCGATGATCATCGTGTCGTGCTCGGGAGGCGCCCGGATGATGGAAGGCGCGCTGTCGCTGATGCAGATGGCGAAGATATCGGCGGCGCTGGCCCGCTTCGACCGGGCCCGCTTGCCCTACATCTCGGTGCTGACCGATCCGACCACCGGCGGGGTGACCGCCAGTTTCGCCATGCTGGGCGACGTGAACATCGCCGAGCCAAAAGCGTTGATCGGGTTTGCCGGCCCACGGGTGATCGAGCAAACCATCCGACAGAAGCTTCCCGAGGGCTTTCAGCGCAGCGAGTTCCTGCTGACCCGTGGCATGCTCGACATGGTGGTCGATCGGCGCGAGTTGAAGGCCACGATCGCTCGCACGCTAAGGTTCATGCAGGCGGGCGAGGCAAAGACCGTGTAGTTGGCGGTCATGGATGCTATCGAATACCTGTACGGTCTCGAGTTT
>CAYHRK010000484.1:0-2334 GCA_964358795.1 uncultured Vicinamibacterales bacterium | reverse complement strand
TTCCGTCCGTCAGCCAGGTCTGGCGGTCCCTCGACCACCACACGCTCGCCAGCGACCAGCCCGGTCACAATCTCCACCACGTCACCTTGCGAGGATGAGGTCCGAACAGCGCGCCGTTCCACGTGGTCCTCGACCACTACAAAGACGATAGCCTGCCCCTGTTCGTTCCGAACGGCGGCTCGGGGCACCATCAGCCGCGGCTCGGCGCGCGCGCCGGCGGTCGGAGGCGCGCCCAGGAACGCCACCTTCACGCCCATGTCGGGCAGGATTCGTGGGTCGAGCTTCTCGAATCCGATGCGCACCAGCACGGTCGCTTTTTGTCGGTCCGCGGTCGGCACCACGGTGATGACATGCGCCGGGATTCGCCAATCGGGGTAGGCATCAAGCGTGGCGTCGACGCGCTGAGCCGGCGTGACCCGATTGAGATAGCTTTCGTTCACATCCACTTCGATCTCGAGCGAGGCCATGTCGACAATCGTGCAGATCCCAGTACGTGTGAAGCCGCCGCCGCCCGATACGGGCGACACCATTTCGCCGGGCTGTGCATCTTTGGAAATCGCGATCCCGGAAAACGGCGCGCGAATCACCGTGTCGTCGAGGTCGTTGCGGCGAACGGCGACCTGGCGTTCGGACACCGACACTTGGTGAGCGGCGAGATCGATGCGTGCCTGCAGCGCATCCACTTCGGCCTCGGCCTTGTCGAGGTCGGCCTGGCCGGAAATCCCGTCCTTTACCAGGGAGCGCGTGCGGTTCAACGTGAGCCGGGCTTCCTTCAAACGGACGCCCGATTCGGCCACCATGCTGCGGGCGGCGATCACTTCCGCTTCCGCCAGTTCGAGATACCGGCGCAGCGTGGAGTCGTCGAGCCGCGCCAGAACCTGGCCCTGCTTGACCGCCATGCCCTCTTCAACGTGGACCTCGACGACTTTGCCGGTCATCTTCGACGACACCGTGGCGCGACGCCTGGCTGTCACGTAGCCGGACGCGTTCAACACGGCCGGTGCGCCGCCGGTCTGGAGGCCTCCCGTTTCGGTGACCGGCGCCACTCGGACCAGCGCTGGCCTGGGCCCGCGCAACCCGTACCACGCTCCCGCCGCGAGGGCGATCGACGCCAGCCCCAGTACCAGCCAGACCCCGATCCGGCCTTTGCCAGCGTACCGGGCCCCATCATCAATTCGCAAGTCGCGCAAAGAAGGCTTCTCTGTCGTCATAAATGGAAACCCGATTGTACACGTGACAGCGCCGATCGCCCTCGAGAGGGCTCGGCAGTTTGAGGCAGCACTTTGCCAGGGAAACTGACGACGCTGCTGCCCCGACGGGTTCAGCTGTTAGAAGACGCAGACGTTTCGGCCGGCTACCCGCGGCGGGCATTGACCAAAAGGCTCAACTGTCTTAATATAGGACCGCATTAGTCCGATATCAACGAGTCGCCTGGGCGACCGTCAACGAGGTCTTCCGATGAGCACTGGTCAGGACACCATCGCCGCCCTGGCGACCCAGGAGTACAAGTACGGTTTCGTGACCGACGTGGAAGCCGAAAACGTGCCACGCGGCTTGAGCGAAGACATCGTGCGGATGATCTCGGCCCGCAAGGGAGAACCAGAGTGGCTGCTGGACTGGCGGCTCAAGGCTTATCGCGCCTGGCTGAAGATGACCGAACCGCAGTGGCCGAACGTGACGTATCCCTCCATCGACTACCAGAACATCATCTATTACTCCTCGCCGAAGGGCCCCAACGTCAGGTACGAGCGGATCGAGGACGTGCCACCCGAGATCCTCGCCACGTTCGAGAAGCTGGGCATTCCACTCGACGAGCGCAAGCGGCTGGCCGGTGTGGCGGTCGACGCCGTCTTCGACAGCGTGTCGGTAGCCACCACGTTCAAGGACACCCTCGCCAAACTCGGCATCATCTTCTGTTCGTTTTCCGAGGCGGTCGAACAGCACCCCGAGTTGGTGCGGACCTATCTGGGCTCGGTCGTGCCCCATACCGACAACTTCTTCGCTGCCCTCAACGCGGCTGTGTTCAGCGACGGTTCGTTTGTCTACATTCCGAAGGGCGTCCGCTGCCCGATGGAACTGTCGACCTACTTCCGCATCAACGCTGCGGAAACGGGGCAGTTCGAGCGCACGCTGGTCGTGGCCGACGAGGGCGCGTTTGTGAGCTACCTGGAAGGCTGCACCGCCCCGATTCGCGACGAGAACCAGTTGCACGCGGCCGTCGTGGAACTGGTGGCCCTCGACCATGCCACGATCAAGTACTCGACAATTCAGAACTGGTACCCCGGCGACAAGGACGGGAAGGGCGGCATCTACAACTTCGTCACCAAGCGCGGC
>CAYHRK010000483.1:0-2345 GCA_964358795.1 uncultured Vicinamibacterales bacterium | reverse complement strand
CGCTGCCCGTCGCACCGTGCTGGATTTCCTAGGCATTCCGACCCTCCTTCGGAGTCTCCACCCGGCCATCGTGCTGATCGTAGTGACGTTGCGCCTGTTGCAAGCGACGCCTCACGAGGTCCATGTCGCCCTTCGATGTGGCGACGCCCTTCGCCGATTTCTTTTGAAACACGTGGAGCACGTACACCGCTCGCTCGAACCGTACGGTGTACACCGCACGGTACGTCGAGGAGTGATCGTCCTCGACAAGCTCGAGCACGCTCGCTCCACCGAAACCCTTCAGGGGCTTGGCGCTGGCCGCCGTGTCGCCGTACTGCGCGTCCAGGAGTTGCCGGCCGAACGCGCCCCGCACCACAACGGGAACGCCACGCAGATCCGCCAGGCTCGACGCGATGAAGTGAAGCGGCCTCCGCGCCCGGTCAGGCACCATGGAGCATTATCGTAGATTTACAATAATCGATCAAGCGGAAACGGCACCAGGGCGCGACTCTGGACGGACGTGACCGGCCTGGCGTTCGACCTGTACTACGTGCGCAACAAGCAGAAGCAGGAAACCGATTTCCTGATCACCAGGGAGCGTGATCCCTGGTTGTTGATCGAAGCCAAGTTGTCAGATCAACCGGTCGAGGGACATCATCTGGCGGCCGCCGAGGCCCTCGGCACGATCCCGGTGGTGCAGGTGTGCCGGCAGTCTGGAGTCGCGGTCGCGCAACGTGAGCGACGAGACCGGGCCGATCGGTACCAGATGCTTCAGGGTCGGCAGTTTCTTGATGGCCTTTCCGGTCTTGACCTCGGCCAAGCGCAGTTCATACAAGCTCTGAAGATTGAGCCAGAACTCGGCGCTGGTGCCACTGGCCGCCCGCTTTTTTTGCCGCATGCGGTTGAAGGTGAGCAACAGCTGTAGATCACCCGGTACATCCCCACCAGGATCCGGTACACGTCCTCCTGCCCTTTGAGCTTACGGCAGCCGCGCGGCCGTGGGACTGCTGCTAGCTCCACAATCGCGCGCGCGATCCGAACGCTGTCGGCTTTGGGGAGCTTGGCCAGGTCTTTCTCGGCCGATGCCGTGATCTCGAGTTTATAGGAGGCCATTGAGCTTGAGATCTCGAAGCACGTCCTTGAAGGGCCGGGTGGGTTCCTTGCGCAAGCCCTTCAGTTCCTCGAGTTCCTCGAGATCCTCGAGTTCTTCGAGTTTGTCGAGCAGGGCCTCTTCGATGAAATGATTCATCTTTTGACCGCGGGCTTTGCAGACCTTCTCGACCGCCCCTTTGACTCGTTCATCGATCCGGGTGGCCAACTGAGCCTGGGACATGGTTCTCTCCTTGATTTCGTTTGCTACCAAATGATAGCAGATGTTAGCAACTGGCGGCAACCATCCCCGCTCTACTTCGGGAGTGGTTTTCTATCGCCCCTGATTGACACGATTGGCCGACCGCCGCAACGAGACGCACGCTTCTCTACAGCGTCGACAAGGTCGTCACCATTTCCTTGAGTCCAATCGCCTCCACGCCCTTGGCGATGGCATAGCGGTCACGTCGGCGTTCGAGTCTGACCCGCCCACGTCGAGCACGTCCAGGGGCCCGAGGTCGACATGCGCGATGCGGCCGGCGAGGCTTTCGCCTGACTGGCGCAGCAAGTCCATGGATGCCGAGCCCAGCAGGAGGAACCGGCCTGTTGGATGGCCCCGACGCCCGTGAACAGTCAAGCCGGGGTCAACACCCTGCCGTCATTCCGGGGCCGCGCAGCGGAACTCTTGAGCACGCCGCCCCGACGATGGTATCGTCGTCGTCCTGCGGACTGGCACGGCGTTGGCAGTCCTTCTGGCAGGGTGATGGTCGCCAGCTCGGCGACGCCCGCTCAAGAGGAATTCATCTGTAGTCGTACCGCCTTGCGCGGCGCCGGCTACAGCGGCGCCGGCTGAGCTTGACTTATCAGGATCGTAGCATCATAATGCCACTATCATGAAGGCACGGACGATGGTCTATCTAGACCCCAGACAGCTCAAAGCGTTGAAAGCCAAAGCCAGCCTCGAAGGCATTTCACTGGCGGCGCTGATCCGTCGTCTCGCAGCGCGGTTGCTGGAAGGGGAACAGACCGCTCCATCTGTTCCGCCATCCGCGTATGCGAAGCTCGTCGATTTGGGGTCGAGCGGCCGCCTGGACGTCGCCGACCGCCACGACGAGTATCTCGCCCACGCGCTCACGCGGGAACATGCTGGTTGACACCGGCGCGTGGTACGCGCTCGCTGACAGGTCAGATCGGCATCACGACGAGGCGCGCCAATTCTATTTGCCCGAGGCGCCTCACGGTCGCTTCGTGACGACGGACCTCATCGTCGGGGAAAC
>CAYHRK010000482.1:0-2363 GCA_964358795.1 uncultured Vicinamibacterales bacterium | reverse complement strand
ATCCAGGCCGGCCTCGAAGCGATCCAGGGCAAACCCATCGTCAACTCGATCAGCCTGAAAGATGGCGAAGAAGATTTCCTGCGGAAAGCGCGACTGATTCGACGCTATGGCGCCGGCGTGGTGGTGATGGCGTTTGACGAGACCGGTCAGGCCGATACGCTGGAGCGCCGGGTGCAGATTCTTCAGCGCGCCTATGGCCTGCTGACCCGCGAAGCCGGATACGACCCGCTCGACATCGTGCTCGATCCCAATGTGCTGGCCATCGGCACCGGACTCGACGAGCACGCGAACTATGCGGTGACGTACATCGAGGCCACGCGCATCTTGAAAGCCACCTGCCCGGGCGTGAAGATCAGCGGAGGCATCTCGAACCTGTCGTTTGCCTTCCGCGGCAACGACCGGGTGCGGGAGGCGATTCACGCGGCGTTTCTGTATCACGCGATCGGCGCCGGTCTCGACATGGGCATTGTGAATGCCGGCCAGTTGACCGTGTACGAGGACATCCCGGCCGACTTGCGCGAGCGGGTCGAGGATCTGATCTTCAACCGCCGGCCCGATGCCACCGAGCGACTGATCCAGTGTGCCGCCTCGGTGGACGGCAAGACCGAGCGGAAAGGTGCCGACCTGGCGTGGCGCGAGGCAACGGTCGAGCTGCGCCTCTCGCATGCGCTGGTGCACGGCGTCGTGGACTTCGTCGAGGCAGACGTCGAGGAGGCGCGCCGGCAGTACGGGCGCCCCATCACGATCATCGAGGGACCGCTGATGGACGGCATGAAGACGGTCGGCGATCTGTTCGGCGCCGGCAAGATGTTCCTGCCGCAGGTGGTGAAAAGTGCCCGCGTCATGAAGCGCGCGGTCGCGTACCTCGAGCCGTTCATGGAGCAGGAGAAGCGCGAGGCTGGTCTCACGTCGCAGCCCCGCGCCACGATTCTGCTCGCCACCGTGAAGGGCGACGTGCACGACATCGGCAAGAACATCGTGGGTGTGGTGCTCGGGTGCAACAACTACCGGGTGATCGATCTGGGCGTGATGGTGCCGGCCGAACGAATCCTGCGCACGGCCATCGACGAACAGGTCGCCATGGTGGGGCTGAGCGGCCTGATTACGCCGTCGCTCGACGAGATGGTGCACGTGGCGCGCGAGATGAAGCGCCGCGGGTTCTGTGTGCCCCTGCTGATCGGGGGAGCCACGACCAGCCGCCAGCACACGGCCGTGAAGATCGCGCCCGAGTACGGCGGGAGCACGGTCTACGTACCGGATGCCTCACGGGTGATCGATGTCGTGTCGCACCTGCTCAGCGACACGGAGCGCGACGGCTTCGATCTGGACAATCGGACCGTGCAGGAAGCGGTCCGCGCGCGGTATGCCGGACGGCAAGAGCGGCCGCTGCGAGCCTACGAGGAGTCGCGGCGGCGGCGGTTGGCGGTCGACTGGAGCACCGAAGATGTGCCGACTCCACTGGTCGTCGCCAGGCGGTTGGTGATTGAACCGGCGCTCTCCGACTTGGTGCCGTTCATCGACTGGACGTTCTTCTTCTCCGCCTGGGGACTGAAGGGCCGCTTCCCCGCCATTCTCGATCATCCCCAGTACGGTCCCGCCGCCCGCGATCTGCACGCACACGCCACGGCGCTGCTCGACACGATTGTACGCGACCGCTCGCTGCAAGCACGCGGCGTGTACGGCATCTGGCCTGCCGCAGCGATGGACGATGACGTGGTGGTGTTTGACGAGGAGAGCCGCCGGCACGAGCACCTGCGTTTCCCCATGCTGCGTCAGCAGGAGGTCATCGAGGAGGCGCGGGCGCACCTGTCGTTGGCCGACTTTGTCGCTCCCGTCGGAAGCGGTGTTCGCGATCATGTCGGTGCGTTTGCGGTGACGGCGGGCATCGGTGCCGACGAACTGTCCGCCGGCTATGTTCGCAGCCACGACGACTATCACAGCATCATGGTGAAGGCGCTGGCCGATCGGCTGGCCGAAGCCTTTGCCGAATACCTGCACGCGCGCGTCAGGCGCGAGTGGGGCTACGACACGTCGGCGTCCTGGTCGATTGAAGACCTGGCGGCCGAAAAGTACCGCGGCATCCGACCGGCATTTGGATACCCGGCCTGCCCGGACCACAGCGAGAAAGTGAAGCTGTTTCAGTTGCTCGATGCCGAGGCCATCGGGATGGAACTGACAGGGAACTGTGCGATGACGCCGGCGGCCAGCGTCAGCGGGTTGTGTTTCGCCAGCCCGCACGCGAAGTACTTCAACCTGGGACGGATCGGCCGCGACCAGGTGGCCTCGTACGCCGCCCGCAAGGGCGTGGCGGTAACCGAGATTGAGCGGTGGCTCGCGCCTCATCTGGGATACGAGACTCGGGA
>CAYHRK010000481.1:0-2364 GCA_964358795.1 uncultured Vicinamibacterales bacterium | reverse complement strand
GTTCGACGCCCGGACCCGAGTCGGTGGGATGTCACGCGCCTCGCCGCACACGGCACCGACGATCTCGCCCTGGCGGAAGCCGGACTTGTCGAGTGGGCCGCCGCCCTCGATGACGAGGATCCGCATTGAAGCGTGGCGAGATCTGGTGGGCGGACCTTGGTGTCTACCGCCCCCAGCAGCAAACTGGCCGACGACCCGTTATCGTGTGGCAGAGCGACACGTTGACTCGGCTGCTTCAGTCCGTTCTGGTCGTGCCCCTAACGACGAATCTCGATCGCGCCAAGCTGGCGGGTACCGCACTCATTGCAGGGTCGGAGGGTGCGCTTGCTACCGACTCCGTGGCCCTCGCTTTTCAGATGCGCGCGATTCCGAAGGCGTGCCTCAAGACGCGGATTCGTGCGCTCACCGACGAGGAATTCGCGGAACTGGATTTGGCGACCGACGAAGCGGTTGGCCGAGTCGAACCGGAAATCGAACCTGAATAACCAAAGAGGACAGCCCAACAAGGCGCTGCAGCCGACGAGCCGCGGTTGACGTCAGCGCAGGAAGTGAGCGTCCTGTACGCGTGGCTCGCGGCTGAAGCGCAGGACGTTGGGCTGACCAGAGCGATGGACTTGGAGTCGGATGGGCGTAGAATCGGATCGTGATCTATGAGTGGGATCCCGAGAAGGCGGCAGCCAATCTCAAGAAGCACAAGGTCTCATTCCGCGAGGCCACCACCGTGTTCACCGATCTCTTCGCGCTCACGTTCGACGATCCGGATCACTCGCTCAACGAGAGGCGATTCATCACAATCGGGACGTCCAGCAAGGATCGAGTTGTGTTTCTGGCTCATGCCGACCGGGACGAAGATCGCATACGGATCATCAGTGCCCGGCGGACTACGAAATCTGAAGCCCATGACTACCAAGAATCTCGCAAGCGGCAACGTTGACGAATTGCGTCCCGAGTACGATCTCGCATCACTGAAGGGTGGAGTTCGCGGCAAGTACTACGCGCGAGCAACGGCTGGGACGACGCTGGTTCTCCTGGAACGCGACGTAGCCGAGGCGTTCCCGAACGGGCCGGCAGTCAATCGGGCGCTTCGTGCCTTCCTGCGCTCGGAGCGAGACGGGCAGCCCAACAGGGCGCTGCAGCCGACGAGCCGCGCGAAGCGTCCTACCACGAGGTCGACTCCTTCGCGCGCGGCTCGCGGCTGAACGCTGAACGTTAGCCGCATCCGAACATGAAGGAACAGCTTCAGCTACACAACGCCGTTGCGGATCTGCAGCGGGCAATGCACGACGCGTGGTCGACGGCTTCCGACTACGAGGTCGAGTTGTGCTCGTACCCGAGCCAGTCCGAACTACATGGAGACAGGCTCTTGCACCAGGTGCGGGGGCTCTATGTCCGCGTGGGGTTTCTGCTTGAGGCGCTTCAACTTCCGGAACTGCTTGCGGAGTTCAAGCGTGGTTTCGAGAGGTTTCGTCGAGCGAGAGAGATCGTGCTCGCCGTCGACGAATTCGGCAACCCGTACCCTTTGGCTCTGGAGTACCTGGCGACCTTCGTCGCGCCGCTCGTGGCAGCAACATCGGACGCAGCGGAATCGCTCGACGAGCTTCCGCGGCTTGAGCGGATCCTTCAGGGCACCGCGCGGCTCCTCAAGGATCGCGGGATCGAACCGTGTAAGGAGACCGACGTCCGCAACGCATTATTCCAGACGCGGACCGGCTTCAGAAGGCCGATCGCATCAGGGTCGAGAGCAGCCGGTACAACGTCGGCGCCGAACGTGACACCAACGTGCCGACCTTTGCTCTACAGTTCCTGCTATCCGGGGTGCGTGGCCGATGTGCCTTCCGCCTGAAGGGCCGCGAGACACTGCACGGAACCGAGGTCCAGGTCGTCGAATACGAGGAAACGGCCCGTCCGACCCTGATCACCAGCGGAAACGACGACG
The DNA here is from genome assembly GCA_964358795.1 of uncultured Vicinamibacterales bacterium. Classification (GTDB taxonomy): domain Bacteria; phylum Acidobacteriota; class Vicinamibacteria; order Vicinamibacterales; family JAKQTR01; genus CAYHRK01. The sequence goes on along the minus strand of CAYHRK010000481.1, from coordinate 428 downwards.
AGGTTCAGGCGAAGGGCCAGCTCTGGATCGAGAAGGGAACCGGGGTCGTCGTCAAGACGCGGCTCGACACACAACTCGGAGATCAAGAAGGCGAATTGACGTGACGTTTCGCCAAGACTCGAAGCTCGGGATAGCCGTCCCCAGATCGATGGATGCGCGCCACTCCAGCCCTGAGGAGACCCTGACGGCCCGCGCCACGTATTCGAACTTCCGCCGCTTCCAGGTGTCGACGAGCGAGCGGATCAAGTAGCGCTCAGCTGCCGGCCGTTTGGCGTAGGGCTTACCGTGGCGGCGTCGACGTGATCGAACGCGCCCACGACACATCCGCGTGGAAGCGATGACCGACTAGCGTCCCCGGGCCGCCGCGGGCGAGGGCGACTGGACAATCAGATTCACGGCGAGCACCACCACGAAGATGGCGAGGGCGG
>CAYHRK010000480.1:0-2379 GCA_964358795.1 uncultured Vicinamibacterales bacterium | reverse complement strand
GTTCCCGATCACGTACGCCAGCGTGGTCTTGCCCAGACCCGGCGGACCGTAGATCAACACATGATCGAGTGCGTCGTTGCGTTGCCTGGCCGCCGTAATCGACACGTGCAGGTTTTCGCGAACCCGGTCCTGGCCGATGTACTCGTCCAGCGTCCGGGGCCGCAACCCCGCTTCGAACTGCACGTCCTCGTCGGCGCGCGTCGGTGTGACCACCCGGGTTTCGTCAGTCATAGCTCACGGCTGTGCCCGCCGTTGTAGCCCGTTACCCGCGGGCCAGTTCCCGAAGCGCCTGCTTCAGCACCAGCTCGAAGGTCGGCGACTGGGCGCGCCCAAGCGCCGCGTCGACCGCTTTCTCCGTAAGGGGCCGATGATATCCCAGGTTCAGCAGGGCCGAGAGCAAGTCGCGGCGCAGTTCATCGGCGGGAGAGCCGCTGTCGGCCGCCGCCGAGGGGTCGATGTCGATGCTTGAGGGAAGGCGATCTTTCAATTCGAGGCAGATGCGCTCGGCTGTCTTCTTGCCGACGCCAGGAATGGCGGTCAACCGAGCCACGTCACCTCGCTGCACGGCGCGCACCAGATCGGCCGGTTCGATGCCCGAGAGCACGGCCAGCGCCAGCTTGGGACCGATGCCGCTGACGCCAATCAGCCGCTCGAAGATCTGCTGTTCGATGCCGGTGAGAAAGCCGTACAGGGCCAGCGTGTCTTCCCGCACGTGCGTGTGGATACGTAACACCAACTCCGAGCCCGGATCGCCGAGCCGGTAGAAGGTGGACAGCGGTACCGACACATCGTAGCCGACGCCCGCCACGTCCACGATGATCCGGTTCGGTGTTTTTTCGGCCAGACGGCCGCGCAGATGGGCAATCATGGGCGGTACTCGCGCCAGCTCTTTGGTGTGCCGCGGCTGGCCTTCCCTTGAGCGATGGCCTGTTGCGCCGGCCCGGTCGAACTGTGCACGTGGCAGACGGCGACGGCCAGCGCGTCGGTGGCGTCGTGTGGGGTTGGCGCCTCGGCCAGCCCGAGCAGCAGGCGGATCATTTCGGCCACCTGTCCTTTCTCGGCTCGCCCGTATCCCACCACGGCGCGCTTGATTTCGGCGGGCGCGTATTCGAACACCGGGTAGCCGCCTTCGACGGCGGCCAGCAGCGCCACACCGCGAGCGTGCCCCAGCTTGAGTGCGCTGCGCACGTTCTTGGCGTAGAAGACGCTTTCCACCGCGACGCAATCGGGCCGGTGCTCGGTCAGCAGGCGGCCAAGCCCCTGGTGGATGGTCAGCAGTTTCTCGGGGAACGTCGCGCGAGTGGCTGTGGCCACCACCCCGCACACCACCAGCTGATGGCGGCTGCCATCGGTCTGGATGCAGCCGTAGCCAGTGCGCTCGGAGCCTGGATCGATGCCGAACACCTTCACGCGAGCGAGGCCTCGATCTCCTTGTCCTCGATGTCCGCGTTCGACCACACGTGCTGAACATCGTCGTGGTCTTCGAGCAGCTCCATCAGTTTCAGCATGCTCTGTGCCGCCCGGCCCTCGAGCGATATGTAGTTTTTCGGCAGCATCGACACCTGGGCGGTCACCGGTTCAACGCCCAGTTTTTCGACGGCTTCTTTCACGGCCGGAAACGCCTCGGGCGCGCTCAGTACCTCCCAGCTGTCGCCGTCGTCTCTCAGGTCGTCGGCGCCGGCATCCAACGCGGCCGCCATCAGCGTGTCCTCGGTGGCTTTCGCCTTTTCGATGACGATGTAGCCTTTCTTTTCGAACATCCAGGACACGCTATTGGTCTCGCCGAGGTTGCCGCCGTACTTGCCCAGCAGGTGGCGGATCTCACCGACCGTGCGGTTCTTGTTGTCGGTCATCGTCTCAATAATCAGGGCCGCGCCTCCAGGTCCGTAGCCCTCGTAATTGACTTCGTCATACTGAACACCAGGCTCCTCGCCCGTGCCGCGGCGGATGGCCCGCTTGATGTTCTCGGCCGGCATGTTCATCTGCTTCGCCTCGGCCACAATCGTGCGCAGGCGAGGGTTCATATCGGGATCGCCGCCGCCGCCTCTGGCGGCCACGGTCAGCTCCTTGATGAGACGCGTGAAGACGCGGCCGCGCTTGGCGTCAGCAGCGCCTTTCTTGTGCTTGATGGTGTGCCACTTTGAATGGCCAGACATGGCAGAACTCCAGCAAACCTACCGGGGAAAGGGCCGAAAAAATGCGTGTTGATCCTAACATAGGCGCTTTGGCTACAACAAATTAGCAGCGCTTCTGGGGCGGACGAGAGGCGGCTCAACGGGGCGGCGGCGGCAGCAGCCTGGAGAGGGTCGTCGAGAATCCCGTCGCCCGGTCCAGAACCAGCAGGTCGACTGTCTGACCCTGCGCGGCAGCCAATGCGGG
>CAYHRK010000479.1:0-2387 GCA_964358795.1 uncultured Vicinamibacterales bacterium | reverse complement strand
GGGTTCACCCTGATCCGGGCGGCGCAGCAGCGACGCTATCACAGATCGCGCGAGCCGCGTCGCCCCGAACGGCGAGCGATACCCCGATGGGGATTCGGTAGGATGTTTCGAGGCGATCTATCTGGTGAGACCGCGTGTTATCGCACGTGCCGCCCGCCGTCCACGCGGATCGTCTCGCCCGTGATGAAATCGGTCTCGACGAGCAGCATCACGGCCTTCACGATCTCTTCTTCTCCACCCCACGCACGCTCGCACGCGGGCGGCTCGGCCAGGTTCGCCTCGGTTGCCTCAGAGCGACACCCGAGCGCGCGAATCGCGGCCACCGTCTGCTCCGCCTCTTCGGGCGACGACGGAGCCGGCTCGCGGCCAGCGGCTGGCGGCCGACAGCCGGACGACGACGTCACGCTTCGAATCGCCCGACCGCCTTTTGCAGATTCTGCAACGCGCGCACGAGGATCACGCGCCGCTTCCCTGCTGTTGAGTCTGCGCGGTTCACCTCCGCCTCCCAATTCGATCTCCCAGCACCGAGCGGCAGTGCCTGTTCGTTCGGAGCGGCCATCAGTCGGAAAGCCAGACTTCTAGGAATCGGCCTTCACCCCACACATATGCGGCTTTCGGGCCTTCTGGCTGACTCACAACCACATACGCACCTGGTGTGGAAACGGTCCTGCCAAGGCCACCGCCAAGCGTGGTTTCGCGCACGGACTTTCCGAACTGACACGTCAGGGAGACGGCTCCATGGCCTTTGGACAGGACGAACGCCCGATAGCCGTCCTCGGTTGCCAGCAAGGCTAGTACTTCCGGCCCTCGCGCCGACTCGAGAGACAGTGCCAGATCCGGACGCCCGTCAGCATTGAGATCGATCTCGCAGCTGCTATAGAACTTCGCTGGCGTGCCAGTGGCGGGAGTCTGCTGAAGCCCTGCGCGCACGCCGGTCGCGGCCAGCAACCAGGCGGACACGCAGGCGCACACGATCAGCCGTGCGGCCACGCGGTTCTTGACGCGATCACTTGCACCTTGCAGCCTTCGCAGTCCTCGGCGTCTTTGCGTCCGGATCGTGTTCCACATGAATGCGATCTCCCTCATCGAGGCCTATCGACCTTTCCACCATTCGACAAGCCGATGCGCCACGGCCCGATCGCGTTCAGGGTCGGGCGACACCTCCATCGATTCGGACACGAGGACCAATTGTCCGTGCGGACCGCCCGTCGGCCCTGGGAGTCCAGACCGAGCGCCGGGTGATCGCTGTCGCGCTGGCGTGGCCGACGTGCGGTCCGCAGTGGGTCAGCGACCAGCTCGCCCGGGAAGGCGTGCCGGTGGCGCCGGCGACGATCCGGCGGCTGCTGCATTGCCCATCGCCACCTCCACACGCATTCACGAGGTCGAAGCTCGGCGCGCCTTCAGACGGAAACCCAGACTTCCACGAATCGGCCGTCAACCCACACATAGGCCGTTCTTGGTCCCTCTGGCTGGCCTACCAACACATACGCACCAGGTGTGCGGATGGTCCTGCCGGAGCCACCGCCGTGCGAGCTCTCGCGGACTTCCTTTCCGAACTGACATGTCATGGACACCGACCCATGTCCCCTCGACAGCACGAAGGTGTGATAGCCGTCGTCGGTTGCTACCAGCGCCAACACTTCCTGACCCCGCACCGTCTCGATGGACAGGGCCAGGTCCTGGCGCCCATCAGCGTTGAGGTCAATCTCGCAACTGCTGTAGAACTTCGCTGGCGTTCCTGTCGCCGGCGTCTGCTGAGGCCCTGCTCGCGCGCCGGTCGGAGCCACCACCCACGTGGAAAGGCATGCCCATAGGATTAGCCGCCGAGCCGGCCCCGTCCCGACGCAATCACCCGCACGTTGCAGGCTTCTGACTCTTCTGCTTTCTCCACTTCGGGTCGTATTCGACATGAATGTGATCTCCTTCATCAACCACATCGAAGTCCTCTCCAAGTACCTCTCGCAAGCGATCCAAGAACTTTTGGTATTGGTCAGATGTCATATTCCGCGTCCGCAAGTCAACCGCATCTCCTTTGGAGTGGATGGCTTTCGTATGTTTACCGTTCGTCGTGAAGGTCACGGTGGCGTCTTCGCCGATGATCTCGTTCGATACGACATCAACGAATGGCTCGATTCCTCGCATCGTCCCCGACAGGTTTTCGCCTGTTGTCTTGTACTCAGCTGCGTACTTCCACAATCCAAACGGATCGATGGCGTTGACGGGATCCGCCATCACGTAACCGAACAGATTGTAGTCGAGGCCCTTGAATCGAATCGGATCCTTGCTCGTCCATCGCCCCGTCTCCGCGTCGTAGTCCCGCATCCCGAACCGCACCAGCTTCGTGTCGGGGTCATACAACCCGCCCGCAAACCCGAACGGCTGCCACC
>CAYHRK010000478.1:0-2388 GCA_964358795.1 uncultured Vicinamibacterales bacterium | reverse complement strand
GAGGCATAACGTTGGGCATCAGCCGCGGCGCGCAGCGCCGTCGGCTGCATGCCCTTGTTGGCCAGCGTCGTCCATAGCATCCTCAGGCGCCCGTTTGTGGCTGCCTTCATCGGTCGGGCCCGTGTACGCGATCCAGATCTCTGGAGCCCGGTCGAGTAGGCGACCGATCTCCGTGTCGCGCAACGCGCGCGTGAACTGCAAGAAGATCTCGTTCCGAAGCTCGTGCACAAGCCGATTCACTACAAGAGAGAGTTGCACGATCCCGAGCAGGTAGTGGGGAAGGTGAACGGCTCGCCACTCAAGCTTGTTCCGAGGAATAGGCTCGATCTCCGGGTCGAGCCCAAAAGCCCGCATGAGCACTCCGCGAATCATTCCTCTCAACCCTCCGAGCCCGAGCGTGTCGACGAGCGTTCGGCGACCTTGCGCCTCGAGAGTTCACTTGAGATCAGTCGTCGTGTCGTAGAGCCACCGAGCCGCTACGATCATAAGCGACGCGCCTGGCTGGGACGACAGCATCGCCCCTGGTGGACTAACGTCGTATTCGGCCAAGGCTCGAAGGACGGCCTCAGCCAATTTTTCGAGATTCTCACGAGGCGCCTGCGACATGGACGCAATGACCGACACGACATGGTCTTGAGACACCATTGCCACAGCTGCAATAAAGTCCGAGAACACCTGTTGAAAGACTGTCAAGCGGAGGTACGCGTGCTGCGCGAGTTCGAGGTTCTCTTTCACTGCAAGAAACTCGCGAAGCCTGCGGTATCTGGCTTCGGCGTCGGCCAGGACGGCTCCGAGCGTTTCTGCATTCAGTCGGCTGTGAAGTGGGACGCGCAGTCGTGGACGAGCGACTGAGGATGCGTCGAGCTGACGGGCAGCGTGGTCGGAGTGAAGGTAGAAGAGTTCCCCCGTGGCACCGTCAAACACGACAATATATGCGCCGGTGACATGCGCGCGGAGTATATTGACGGAATCACGGTCAATTGGATGCGAAAGGCCCACGCCTTCTTTCCGACTCAGCGTGGCGATCGCTTTCACCTGAACGACGAGCTCGAACGGCAGGACGTCAGCCGATATCGTGCGCGGTGTCACAAAGCCGTCGATACCATAGTCACCACCGGATCTCGTCGGATTCCACACCCAGCCGGCTGTATGAAGCACGGTTTCGAACGCCGTCACGGCGCGGTCAGCGAGTATGTGTTGCGGTGGACGTTTCTTGGACATGTTCTCACCGGACGGCATACAGTCTTCGGGCGGAGTCAGTCTGGCCAACGATCCGCGGTCACCCGCCGGCCGCCGTCGGCTGCAAGCGCTTGTTGGACCGCGGCTGGTATGATGATGTATCATACTGCCGAGAACGCTATGCCCAAGACGAAAGTTGCCGTCACCGTGGACGCGGACCTGCTCGACCGCGTGGATGAACTGGTTGCCGCCCGGCGCTTCGCCAACCGGAGCCAGGCCGTCGAACGCGCGCTCGCCGACACGGTGGCCCGCCTTGCTCGGACGCGCCTGGCCCGGGAGTGCGCCAAGGTGGACCCGCGCGAGGAACAAGCATTGGCCGAAGAAGGCTTTGCCGGGAGTCGCGACACATGGCCCGAATACTGAGGGGCGAGATTCGTTGGGCTGACCTCAACCCCGTGCGTGGCCATGAGCAAGCCGGCGAGCGTCCGGTGCTTGTGCTCAGTCACAATGTGTTCAATGAACGTTCCGGCACCGTCATTGCCGTGGCGCTGACCAGCCAAGAGCCACGGGCGGGATTCCCGCTCACCACGGAGATACGCGCGGCCGGGCTGCCGAAACGCTCCTGGGTCAAGATCGGCCAGATCCGCACCCTCAGCACCGAACGCGTCGGCCGACGGCTTGCGCGGGCCTCCGACGAGGACCTCGTTCGTATCGTCGAAGGTCTCAACGAGATCCTCGGCTGACCTCCCTTCTGTTTGTGTATCTGTTTAGCGGGTCACCAACGATTCGTACAAGCGATCCAAAATTCCGTACTTGTACTTTTTCGGCGACGGTGACATACATCATGTGTGCCTAAACGCGAGCCACCACCGGGATCCGCCGGCGATCTCCGCCGCGAGAACGAACGGTTGCGGCGGGAGAACGAGCGGCTCGAAGGCGAGCGCGAGCGCTGGCAACATGAGCGCGAACAGCTGCGTCGCACAATCGATCACCTCCAGCACCAACTCGACGCCGCCCGGCGGGCGGGCTTCCGCCAAGCGGCCCCCTTCTCCAAAGGCCCGCCGGTGGGCGCACCGCGCCGACCCGGACGCCGACCCGGTGCGGCGTACGGTCCGAAGGCCTATCGGGCGATCCCGACGCATGTCGAGGAGATCCATGAGGCGCCGTTGCCCGCGATCTGCCCGCACTGTCAGGGACCGGTCGACGAGA
>CAYHRK010000477.1:0-2391 GCA_964358795.1 uncultured Vicinamibacterales bacterium | reverse complement strand
AACGACAGCTACAAGGTGTCGGGCGGCCTGCACGGCGTGGGCGTGTCGGTGGTGAACGCGCTGTCGGAAACGCTCGATCTTGAAATCTGGCGCAACGAACAGGTCTACCAGCAGACCTACGAACGCGGGAACCCGACCGGCGCGCTCCAGATGACAGGCACCACGCACCGCCGCGGCACGAAAGTGCGCTTCAAGCCCGACAGCGAGGTGTTCGAGACGCTCGAGTTCAGCTTCGACACTCTGGCGCAGCGGCTGCGCGAACTGGCGTTTCTGAATCCCGGCGTGCACATCTCGCTCGAGGACGAACGCGAAACCAAGCGCCACGACTTCCGGTACGACGGCGGCATCCGCGAGTTCGTCACGCACCTGAACAAGAACAAGCTGCCGGTGAACGAGAAGCCGATCTACATGAACGGCGAGAAGGAAGGCATCGTTGCCGAGATTGCGCTGCAGTGGAACGACGGCTACACGGAAATGGTGTACTCGTTTGCCAACAACATCAACACGCACGAGGGCGGCACGCACCTGTCGGGGTTCCGCGCCGCGCTGACGCGCACCATCAACGCCTACGCGACCAAGAACAACCTGGCCAAGGACGCGGGCGAGGGCGTCAGCGGCGACGACATCCGTGAAGGGCTCACCGCGATCGTCAGCGTGAAGATCCCGCATCCGCAGTTCGAGGGCCAGACCAAGACGAAGCTCGGCAACACCGAAGTGAAGGGCATCGTCGAGGCGATTGTCAACGACCTGCTGTCGGCGTACCTGGAAGAAAACCCCGCGGTGGCCAAGCGCGTGATCTCGAAGGCGGTCGACGCGGCGCGGGCCCGGGAAGCGGCTCGCAAGGCGCGGGATCTGGTGCGGCGCAAAGGCGCGCTCGACAACCTCGCGTTGCCCGGCAAGCTGGCCGACTGCCAGGAACGCGATCCGGCGCAGAGCGAACTCTACATCGTTGAAGGCGAGTCGGCAGGCGGGTCGGCCAAGCAGGGGAGAGACCGCCGCTTCCAGGCCATCCTGCCGCTGAAGGGCAAGATCCTGAACGTGGAGAAGGCGCGCTTCGATCGCATGCTGGGCAGCGAAGAGATCCGGACGATGATTGCGGCGCTGGGCTGCGGGATCGGCGAGGACGACTTCGATATCGACAAGCTGCGATACCACCGCATCATCATCATGACGGACGCCGACGTGGACGGCTCGCACATTCGCACGCTGTTGCTCACGTTTTTCTACCGTCAACTGCCGGAGCTCATCAACCGCGGCTACGTGTACATCGCACAACCGCCGCTCTACCGGGCCAAGCGCGGCAAGGCCGAAACCTACATCAAGGACGATCGCGATCTCGACACGTTCCTGGTGCGCCGCGCGGTGGAGAGTCGATCGGTGCGCTTCGGCGGCGCGGCTGCCGCCATGGCGGGCGCCGATCTCGAGAAACTGCTGCAGCGGTTGATTGTCTTCCTGAAACAAGTGCAGGGGGCCGAGCGACGCGGCTTCACGCGCGACGTGGTGCAGGTGCTGCTGAACAGCGAGGCGCGGGACCGGGCGTTTTTTGCCGACCGTGAGCGCGTGGATGCGCTGTGCGCGCTGCTTGCCACCGACCTGCGCTCGGCCAACGTGCTTCGCGACGAAGAGCACAATTTGTTCCGCATCGAGGTACAGGATCGCACCGGGGCCTACTCGCGCAGCATGGTGGTGGGCGATCAGTTTGTGCTGTCGGGCGATTTCCGTGCGCTGGCCGCCATTTATCGAGACATCAAGGACCTGCGCTGGCCAGGCACGGTCGTCACCCGCGACGGCGCTCCCGACGAAGAGGCGGGTGCTGAAGCAGGGAGCGCCGGCGGCGAAGCAGGAGAGGCCAGCCGCCCCGAACCGGTGCGCGCCAAGGCCGGCAAGGTTCCCGACGAATCGATTGACAGCGTGGCTGGGCTGGTCCAGTACTTCCTGGCGGCCGGCAAGCGCGGCGTGGCGATCAACCGCTACAAGGGCCTTGGCGAGATGAACCCCGAGCAGCTCTGGGCCACAACGATGAACCCCGAGGTGCGGACGTTGCTCGAGGTGCGTGCAGAGGACCACACCGAAGCCGACCAGATGTTTACCACGCTGATGGGCGACCAGGTGGAGCCGCGACGCAAATTCATCGAGGACAACGCGCTCGACGTGAAGAATTTGGATATTTAGGCGGTTCCGTCACGCCCTCGCCCAGTCTGTCACCCCCGCGAAGGCGGGGGTCCAGTTCTGGATTCCCGCTTCCTTGGGTGGCCGTAGCCGACGGCGAAGGCACCCGCGGGAATGACGGAGGTAGAGACTTTCGTATGGACGCCCTGCACAGAATCCCCGTCGCCATCGAAGACGAGATGAAGCGCTCGTACCTGGATTACGCCATGAGCGTGATCATCG
>CAYHRK010000476.1:0-2391 GCA_964358795.1 uncultured Vicinamibacterales bacterium | reverse complement strand
CGCAGAGCGCCCCGAACCGTGGGTGTTCTCCGGTGATGGACATACCGTGTACGGCGACTGGCACGCGGATGTCTCCTTGCCGCGCACCGAGTGGCGTGCGGGCCAGACCATTCAATTCACCGTCGATTTCCTTTTTTCCGATACGCAGTTGGCGGGGCTCGCCGGGGCGGGCATCAAGGCCGACAAGTTGTGCCTCCTCGTCACGGCTGAGCGCACCTTTGACGCCGACGGCTGGATGCGCCTTCCGAGTGACGAGCGCATGTCGACCTTGCTGACGCCCACCGGACTGGGCATTGAAGGTGGGGTTCAGGGTGCGGTCACGACGCGCTACGGATATCAGTTCAAGTCTCCGCTCGACCAGTTCTTCTCGGTTCCCATTTCTCAGACCCAGAATGGCGGCGTGCCAGGTACGCGAGCGACCACGTTTTCGGGACGGGCGACGCTGCCGTCCACCCTTCCACCGGGCCTCTACCGCCTGCGATTCGATTTTGGGGTGATGGTCGGCACACGCCTCTACAACTTCAACGGGTTCACGTTTGCCTCCAGGCCGTCTTCGGATCAGGCAGGCACCGCCACCTACTTCTACTCACCGATTATTCCCGCAAGCAGCAAGCACGTCTCTGGACGTGAGGTGGACGCCTCCCGCATTCAGGCGCGGTTCCCGTGGGTGGTGCTCTACAACTACAACTCGAACGGCTACAAAGGCGTTGTTGCCGACGAGGATCGACACCGCTTCGCGACGTCGGACCGCAGTCTGATCCCAGACGAGGTCATCCTGCCCATGTACGACAGCGCCGGCACGAAGCTGTCGTACTCGCTCGAGCCTCAGTTCCCGGCCGACACCATCGATCCGCTGCAGAACCTCTCCTGGAACTGGACGTCCGGCCAACTTTCGGTGAAGGTCGTCGGCCCGGACGGCAGCGTGGTGGATCTGGGCACCGCACCGATCGCTGGGAAGTCCGGAAACGGTCCGACGACCAAATCCACGGCGTTCACGGCCTGGAAGCCCCATATGTACGGCCGGTACACCGCGACGGTCACCGGGTGGATCTCAGACACGAGTGGCCGCCGGTACGAGGGTGGGGGAACCTACCGATTCTGGATTGCGAAGCGCATGACGCTGGCCACCGCCACCTTCCAGGGCATACCGTATCCGGTGGGGTCGAACTACGGGCGCGACATCCAGTTCAATCCTGCGGTTCCAGCCGATGTCCAGGTCACAGCCACGTTGTTCGTGAATTCCGATGAACGTGACATCCGCACCCTGTCCTACTCGGGCAGGGCCTCTACGGCGGGCATCTTCGGCGCAGCGCAGGGCATGAAGTCGTTTCCGCTTGGGGCGGCTGGCGAATATCACGCTCACGTGCTCGCCACCTACACCGACACCGAGGGGCACCTGTGGGTCAGCAGCATGCGTCACGCTGGAATCGTCTACTCGGACACGTCGAAGGTGATCGCGCGCGGCAAGAAGTTCGCGGTGAGTGGGAAGTACGTGGAACGCGGCGAGACCAAGTTCGAGGGCTACGTGAAGCCCAGCGGTGAACAGCACCTGGCACACATCACGTTTCCGTACGTCTCCGGCGACGTGCTGTTGATTGGATCCGAGGGTCAGGGCGCCAACAAGATTGAACCCGTCCTCACATACCAGATGCAGGGGGACACGTCTGCCTGGAACACGGCATTGAACGGCGTGGGCACCACGAACCTCCGGATCAACACGTCGAACGGCTACTCGCCGCACCTGTATCCGGAGTACATCACCGACCTCGAGTACTACTACGCTGCCGCGCCAAGGCCCGGGTTCATGGGGCGCTTCATCGTTGGGGAGAGCATCGTACGGGCGCCCTACTGGCCGGTCAGCCCGAACTCATTTGGCAGTCAGATTGGCGCCTCACCCAACGGCGACGCGCCGGGGGACATCTACCGGCTGATTGGGGGCGTCGTGCTTCGGCGGATCGGGCAGGCGTCCATGTACTCCGGGTACATCGCCAGCGCGTTCCTGCTGCCCAAGGGCACGAACAACAACCGGGTCGTCGCTGCCGGATCCGAAGATCTCTACGGTCCGCTCGGCGACAAGGCTCGCTTCTATCTCGTCGGACTGCGACCCGGCACCGCGTTTGAGGTTGGCGCCACCTTGCGGCCGGCACTTCAGATCGATCCTCTACTGCCGGCGTCGATCCACTTCGTGCTGACGTACCCGGACGGCCGGCGGCAGGTGGCCGATGGAGTGGGCGACAAGTTCGGGTCGTTTGCTGGACCGACGGCGTGGCCACTCGACGTGCCAGGCGTGTATCGCTACCAACTGAGCGCCACGTGGAATGGATTCCAGGGCCGCATGCCGGGGCTGCCCGACAGCGGCGGCGAGTTCTTTGTCTACTCGAAGACGAGACC
>CAYHRK010000475.1:0-2400 GCA_964358795.1 uncultured Vicinamibacterales bacterium | reverse complement strand
CTTGCCCGGAGCCTCTTGGCGATGGCCCTGCCGGCGGTGGTTCTGAGCGGCGTGGGGCCGCGGTCCTCCGTTGGCGCCCCAGCTGGCAAGGCGTGGACGCCAATCGACAACCTTCGGTCGCCGCTGGGCGGTGCTCTGGCTCCTCAGCGGCTCGACCGATCTCCTGACGGCGAGCTACTTGCGACCTGTGCCGCCCTCGGCAGCCGGCCCAACCAGCTCCTGTACGCCTGGCGAGACACGGCCTGGGTGCTGGTGGACCAACTCGGCTATGGCGTTGGGTTGACGTGGCCGACGGTGGCCTACCCCTCCCGGCCCGTGCTCGTGTGGCGTACGCTGGATCAGATCGGGCCCTCGAATTTGGCCTATCTCGCGGTGGACTGGCTCGAGGGAGAGCGGTTCGGCACCCCGGACACCGTCGCCCAGGTCTGGGGCTCGGCGTCTGAGTACACGGCTTGCACGTCTGTCCGACGCACCTGGGCCGCTGTCGACGACCTAGCAGGGCTCCGAATCTTTTACTCGGATACAGCCACCTCGTGGGCTGAGGTTCCTGTCGTTGCGAACGTCCGAGCCGGGGTGACGGCGGCTGCCCTGGACGACACAACTGCCCTCTTCGTGTGGGCCAACCAGGCGGGGAGCCTTCTGTATGGGGTCCTGCGCGGGATGGCTTGGGAAGCCAGCCCCCTGCCCTATACAGGCCTGCTCGGTAGGCCTCGGCTCCGTCCACGGCCGTCCGGCGGATTCTGGCTCGCATGGGCGACGAAGAGGGAGTCGGATGCCATCGCCACGTATCGCGATGGAGCCTGGTCCCCCGCGGAAAGTCTGCGATGTGCATACGACTCGCCTGACCCCTTCTACGCCGACACGCCGTATCTGAGTTCGGACAGCGCCGAGGTTCCGGCAATTGCTTGGAGTTCATTCAACGGCCGCACCGGCCTCGAGACGATCTGCGTCGCGACCTCTGACGCCAATGTCACCGTTGCTGAGGATGTAGCTGGCTCTGACGGTGGCATCCTCCCGTGCGTGGCACGGGATATCTTCGGCGACGTCTGGCTAGGCTGGTGGACGTATTTCGACGGTGCGTTCTTCATGCACACCTACGTGCGCGCTACGGCAAGTGAAGTTGAGATCGCGGCGTCCGGATCAGCACTCCAGGTGCGGTGGACGCTCTCCGAGCTGGCCCTGGGTTCCTATTGGACGATCTTGCGTTCGCGCTTAGGGGGCACATTCGATTCCGTGGCTACGGTTCGCGCCGGAGCTTCGACGAGCTTAGTCTGGACGGACAGCGCCGCTAGCCCTGACCTAGCGTGGCGGTACAGAGTCAGGCGCGAGAGCACCGATCATCGATACCGAGACCTCTCGCCCGAGGCTGCATGGATTCCTCGTTCTCACGGCCTGCACCTGTCGCTCGTAGGTGGTGGAAATCCTTCCCGCGGGCTGTACGCACTGGAAATCCGAGGCGTGCCTGATACCGGCTATGCAGTTGAGGTCTACGATGTTCAGGGTCGCTCGGTACTACGGCTTGCCGTAGATTCGTCCGGAGGCGGATCCGTTCAGGTGCAGCTCACCTTGCCTATGCCTGGGATGGCTGCAAGCGGGATTTACTTTGCCCAAGCAACCACACGATCGCAGCGGTCGAATGTCGTGAAGCTAGTCTTTACCCCTTGAGCCCAGCCGTTCGGACGAGACAGGTGGAGCGTGGACGGGCGAAGAGCGCAGTCCGGGGCTCGATCGGCTCGTGCGTGGCAGGACTCGCCGCGATCCTGACCTGGGTCTGCGCAGCCGCTGCCCCGGCCGGCCGCGCCTGGACGCTACCGCGGAGCTTCACCCCGCGTGTCGCGCTCCAGTTCGGAGCGTAACCAGAAGTCGCCGCGCCCGCCGCCGGCCTTGCGCCGGAGCAGATCCGGCAGGCGCAGAGGAACGCGATCGCGTTCGTGGGGGAGGAGGAGAAGCGGGTGATGCTGCGCGCGAAGGGAGGTGCGCAGCGCCGCAGATCGGTGTCGGTGAGGCGTGCCGCCGAGGACGCGGGTCGGCGATGCTCCGGGGTCGCCTGCGCCTCACCTCCGTTTCAGCGATCGCCGCCGATCACTCGAAGATCACGACCCGCGTCGCAAGGACTTGCCACGGAGCCGATGCTGGGGTCGCCCGGCAGTTCGCAGACTTGACCTGTAGTACGCGGGCGACCGCCAACCGTCCCGGCCGCCCGTCAGCTCCCGCTGACCGTCATCTCGACGATGAGGAGCGTCGGGCACGCCACGCTGCCGTCGAACTTGAGGTCGCTGCCCACCGCGGCCACGTTCTTCAGCATCTCGAGCGAGTTCGCGGCCACGGTCACGCCCTCGACCGGGAACCGCTTCTCGCCGCCCTCGATCCAGAATCCCTGCGCCTGGAACGAGTAGTCGC
>CAYHRK010000474.1:0-2401 GCA_964358795.1 uncultured Vicinamibacterales bacterium | reverse complement strand
AAGGCCGGCGCGATCAGCGTGGCGGCCGGCGACTCCGTGATCCGCGCCGACCAGCCCTACCGGACGATGGCCGACATGTACTTCAGCCTGCAGAACTATGCGCCTGCCAATCCGCGGCCCTACGACGACACCGGCTGGACGATGCAGCTGATGAGGAACGTGAAGGTGACTCCCGTTGCCGAGAAGGCCGTGCAGGAGCAGCCGATGACGCTGGTGTTGGCCGACGTGACGGCGGCCGGCGGCATCGAGGGCACTGGGCCCGTGATCGTGGTGGATCACACGACTGACAACGCGTTGGTGAGCTTCCGCTTCAAGCACGCGGATGTGAAGATGCAGGCGGCCGAAGCCGACTTCGAGCTGGCCGGCCACAAGTTCCGCGCCGGGGCGTTCATCATGGCTGGCGCCGATCGCGTGAAGATCGAACCCACGCTGAAGGAACTCGGCCTGTCGGGCTGGGCGGTGGCGGCGGCGCCAGCCGTGAAACTCCACGATCTCGACGTGCCGCGTATCGGGTACGTGCATTCCTGGTCCAACACCCAGAACGAAGGATGGGTGCGGGCGGCCTTCGACCATTACGGCGTGCCCTACAAGTACTTCGGTGACATCAAGCTGCGAGAGGGGAACCTGCGCGCCAAGTACGACGTGATCGTGTTTCCGCACGTCGGAGGCACCGCGCAATCGCAGGTAAACGGCATTCCGAAGACAGGTCCCGACCCGGTGCCCTACAAGAAGTCCGAGTTGACACCCAACCTTGGCGCCCAGGACGAGGCCGACGACATCCGCGGCGGGATGGGCATTGAAGGGCTGATGAACCTCTACAAGTTCGTGGACGAAGGAGGGCTGCTCATCACGGAAGGCTCCACGGCCACCATCTTCCCCGAATACAAACTGGTGAACGGGATCACCGTTGAGAATCCCGATGGGCTGTTTGTGCGCGGCTCAATCCTGCGCGGCGTGATCGCCGATCCGAAGAGCCCGATCGCCTATGGGTTTGACGGGACACAGTTGCCGGTCTACTTCAATCAGGATCCGGTGTTGAACGCCGGCGGCGGCGTGGGCGGGGGAGGCCGTGGCGGGTTCGGCGGGGGCGGCCAGCAGATTCCCGGTGTCGGGATGAACGTGTCGCCCAATTCGGGCGTAAGCCAACGGCTGTCGCCATGGGATACCGATGCCAGCGTTCCGCAGCGGGCAGGAGGGGCACCGGCGCCAGCCGAAGCCGCGCAGACCGGGCCTGGCGGCGGCGGTGGCCGCGGTGGACTGGGCGCCGTCGGCCTGGGCTTCAGCGGTACGCGCGTCGTGATGCGGTTCCCGGCTAACCCGGACGACATGCTGTTGTCGGGCGTGCTCGTGGGCGGTCAGAGCCTGGCGAACCGCGTTCAGGTGGCGGATGCCAGCATCGGCAAGGGCCACGTGGTGATGTTCGCCATCCGTCCCTACTGGCGCTGGCAGACGCAGGGCACGTACTTCCTGGGCTTCAACGCGATTCTGAACTGGAACGATCTGGACGCGGGGAAGTAGTCAGTATCGAAGGGCTGAAGAAGCTGTATGGCGCCGATGCGCTCGTGCGCGAGCTGACGGGCGGCTAACCCGGACGCGGATGTAAGATCATCGCGTGAAGGGCCGCAACGCTCGCGTGTATGCGGCCGTGCAACGGATCCCACGCGGGCGCGTGGCCACGTACGGCCAGATTGCTGATCTGGTCGGGCTGGGCAAGATGGCCCGCCAGGTTGGCTATGCGCTGTACGCGCTGCCCGATCACGCTGCCGTCCCCTGGCACCGGGTGGTCAATGCCCGCGGGGAAATCAGTCGCCGCGGCGTGCCAGGATCCGAGTCCGAACAACGGTTGCGCCTGGAATTGGAGGGGGTGCGCTTCGACGGGCGCGGCCGTATTCCCCTCGCCCGTTTTCGGTGGCGGGGCACTGGCAAAGCTCCACATCGAACCGGCGAATTTTCTCGCGATCGATCGCTGCAATCCCGTCATTCCCGCGAAAGCGGGAATCCAGGACTGGACCCCCGCCCCGCATCAAGTGCGGGGCAATCTTTTCGAGGGGGTGACGAAAAACTTGCTTCATCCGTCACGATCAAGCGCTTGGGAGATGTCTAGGGAGGTCACTATGAAGCCCGTTTCTCGAATCGCCGTTGTGATATTCGTGCTGATTGCGGTCGCTCATATCGTGCGAGTGGTTCTTCAGGTTGACGTAACGGTGGCAGGTGCTCAGGTGCCCCAGTGGATGAGCGGGGTGGCCGCCGTCGCCATGAGCACGGTCGCGGTTCTGCTGGCGCGAGAACAGCGGACAGGCGTGTCCGTCTCCGGCAGCCATTGACGACGACCGAGCGCCTGTTGTTGTCATTCATCATCCCCGCACATGACGAAGAATCGGGGATCGAAACCACGATTCGA
>CAYHRK010000473.1:0-2421 GCA_964358795.1 uncultured Vicinamibacterales bacterium | reverse complement strand
TCGGAGAACGCCCGTTCCGTTAACCGCCGACACCCCGCTAATGCTTCCTATCGTCTTCCCACCCGCGTTGTCCACGCAAATGGAGTTCTTCCCCGCACCGCAGTACTCACCCGCCGGCAGCGGATCGAACAGGATCGCGTTCTGGTCCGTGTCGAACGTTGTGTCCTGAATCGTGAACGCGGTGCCGCTCATCCAGCGATACGTGCCGCTGACCGTCATGCCGTGCGTCTTCGGCACCTCCACGCGGCCGCTGAAGACGATGTTGTGCCGCCGGTTGAAGGCGGTGGGGCCGTCGGCGAGGTCCAGCCGCGGATCGTCGAGGTACTGGAAATTATTGGTGTCGGTCTGGTTGCCGTTGGTGAAGTTCCCGTTCGCGTAGCCGAGCTGGTAGGACGCCCGTGCGCTCCAGTTATTCGCGTACCGCTTCTCGACCTGGAAGCTCAACCCGGAGTACTGCCCCGACCCGTCGTTCCGACGGGTCAAAACCGGGTTCACGAACGGCGAGATCCCCAGTTGGCCCGCGATGTCGTAGAGGTCGGTGTACACGATCCTCCCGGTCCGACTCGTGTTCACCCGCACCCCGGGATTGAGGTTGAACGTGAGGAGCTGATCGCGGGTCCACGAGTGAATGTAGTCGAGGCTGCCGGACACCTGCGAAGCGAGCTGCCGCGGGTAGCCGACCGAGACCTGGTGAATGTAGGGCACCGACCGATCGGGGTTGTCGAGATAGACCGTGCCGGTGTTGCGGTTTTGCGATCCCGGCGGGTACGCCGCGTTGAGCAGGGCCCAATTCACGACCGGACCATTCACGAGGTACGGATTTGTCGGCATCTGCCCTCTGCTCGGACCCGGGTCTGCTGCGCTGGTGGGGAAGGACGCCGTGAAGGAGTCCGTGAAGACCTTGCTGATGGGCGACACAAAACCAGCCGTCGCCCCCAGACGGGTCTTTTCGAAGAACATCCCGTAGCCGCCTCGCACCACCGCCGCGGTGCTCCCGCGTGGGTTCCAGGCGAAGCCGACTCGCGGGCCGAAGTTGTTCTTGTCCACCGGATACTGGCCCTTCCCCATCAATGGGTTGTGCTCCACCGCTACCTTCGTACGCTCGAGGTCGTAGCGCACGCCCAGGTCGACGGTCACGTTGCTCAGCCTCCACTTGTCCTGCAGGAAGACCGCCAAGGAAACCTGCTCCTGTTCGGCCCTCGAGCCGTTAGGCACCAGGATCGAGAAGCGCTCCGGGTAGGTGTACGGATCGTTCGCGTCGAACTTCTTGTCCGTCGAGAAGGTGAACGTCCCGTTCCTGTTGGCATCGCTGGGCAGGGCGATATGGGCGTAGATGTACTGCATGCCCATCTTCAACTGGTGTTCGCCGCCGGACTTGGTGGGCTTGAACCAGGAGAAGGTGTCGTTGAACTCGTAGTTGGTGTTGATCCGGGCGCCCGCCTGCGTGGTCGTCCCATCGGTGAACGTCAGCATGCTGAGCTGGGGCGGCAGTTTCTCCTGCGGTGTGCCGGCATAGTATTCCGTGGAGGCAAAGCCGTTGTCTTCATATGTCGCGGAGGCGCGGATTGTGTTGAACCGGGTGTTGTTGAACACCGAGTTCCACGTGCCCACGGTCGTTCGGTCG
Source organism: uncultured Vicinamibacterales bacterium (assembly GCA_964358795.1). Classification (GTDB taxonomy): domain Bacteria; phylum Acidobacteriota; class Vicinamibacteria; order Vicinamibacterales; family JAKQTR01; genus CAYHRK01. The sequence goes on along the minus strand of CAYHRK010000473.1, from coordinate 797 downwards.
ATGTCCTTCTCGTCCGCTTTTCTCTGGAGCGTTATTCTCCCGGAGATCTGGTTGTAGGTCGGCGACCACTCGACGAGATGCCGGACGCCCCATGTGTTGTTGGCGTTGATCTGGTTGTCGAAACGCCACAGATGGTTCCACACCTTCGTTTCCTGCGTGGTCGAGTAGTCCAGCTCCGGGCGGGCGGCAAACGTGTTGCGCCGCGGATCGTTGAGGAGCACCCGCTCGAGACTGTAGAAGAAGTGGGCCTTGTCCTTGACGACGGGGCCGCCGACCGTGACGCCGTACTCGAGCTTGTCCGTTTCGGGTTTGGACAGGTTATTCTGTGTTACGAGGAAGTCCTTCGCCGTCATCCGGTAATCGGTGTAGACCGCGACCGCGCTGCCTTTGATCTGATTGGTGCCCGACTTGGTGACGGCGTTGACGACCGCGCCTGTCGTGCGGCCGAACTCGGCGTCGAACTGGCCGGTCAAGACCTGGAACTCCTGGACCGACTCGAGCGCCGTGCGGGTCTGTCCGCCGTAGTCCGCACCGAGATAGTCGTCCTGGTTGCCGGCGCCATCGACCATGAAGTTGTTGTTCGTGTTGCTCTGGCCGTTGACGCTGAGGTTGTCGCTGGCGAACAGGCTGGTCCTCGAGACGACAACGCCGGGCATGAGGCCGACGAGGACGAGCGCGTTGCGCGAGGGGTTCGGCAGCTCGTTCAGCTCAGACTCGGAGACGTTGCCGCCCACCGACTTCGCCGTCAGGTCGATCAGCGGCGCGGCGCTCGTCACCGTGACGCTTTCCTCGAGCGC
>CAYHRK010000472.1:641-2439 GCA_964358795.1 uncultured Vicinamibacterales bacterium | reverse complement strand
GTTCCGTCAGTGCAGCCTGAACGGCGGCGGGATTGGTGGATTGCGGGGTGCGCTTTGCGGCAACCGACGCATTGGCCGAGATCGCATCGGCGACATCGGCGCCGATCCGATCGCTGAACGACTGCCACTCGTTCAGCGTCAGCGACGTGAAATCGCGTCCTTCGGCAACGAGCTTCCGGACCATGGCACCGACAATGGCATGGGCGTCGCGGAAAGCGACGCCGTGCGCCACGAGGTAGTCGGCCACGTCGGTAGCCAGCAATATCCCCGATGCCGCCTCCGCCGCTCGGGCCGTGTTCAACTGCAGGCCGGCGACAACGGCGGCGCAGGCGTCGATCGAGGCGTTCGTCGTGACCTCGGCTTCGAACACCGCTTCCTTGTCTTCCTGCAGGTCCCTGTTGTACCCGCTCGGCAACCCCTTCATGGTCGTCAACCAGCCGGAAAGGCGACCGAGCACGCGGCCGGTTTTGCCCCGCGCAAGCTCGAGCGGATCGGGGTTCTTCTTCTGCGGCATCAGGCTGCTGCCCGTGGCAAATCTGTCGGGCAGCTCGAAGTAGCCGAACTCTTCGGACGTGAAGATGATCAGGTCCTCGGCCAGGCGGCTCAGGTGCACCATGGCCAGCGAACAAGCGTAGAGGAAGCTCGCCACGAAGTCGCGATCCGACGAGGCGTCGAGGCTGTTGGCCACCACGCGCGAGAAACCGAGCTTGTCTGCCAGCCAGCGTGTGTCGATGGCGTAGGTCGTGCCCGCGATCGCGCCCGAGCCAAGTGGCATCTCGTCTGCCTCGTCTTCGGCGCGCTCGAAGCGCTTGCAGTCCCGACGAAACGCCGCCGCATGCGCCAGGAAGAAGTGCGCCGCCAGAATCGGCTGCGCTTTGCGGAGATGGGTGTAGGACGGCATGGTGCCATCTCCACTCGCCTCGGCCTGGCCCGCCAGCGCTCCAATCAGCCGGCGCAGGCGCAGCGTCACGTCAGGGATGTGCCGCTTCAGGTAGAGCCGCAGATCGAGCGACACCTGTTCGTTGCGCGAACGCCCGGTGTGCAGCCGCTTGCCCGCCTCGCCGATGCGCTCGATGAGCTGCCGTTCGACAAACGCGTGGACATCCTCGTCTGGTCCCGCCACAAACGCGGGATCGCGGCGGCCAGTCTAGAGCATCTCGGCAAGGCCGCCAGCGATGGCCTCGGCCGTGTCAGACGTGATGGCGCCAGCGCGGGCCAGGGCTTCGGCCCACGCCAGGCTGCCGGTCACATCGTCCTCGAACAGGTGTCGATCGAACGCCAGCGACACGCCAAACGAGAAGACGGACGGGTCGGGGTCCTCGTCGAACCGTCCGGACCATAGATGCGGCATCAGGCGCCCTTCAACTCGGGCAGCGCCTGATCGACCAGGCCCCACTTGCGCGACACGGTCTCCACAGGCAGGCCAAAGATCTTGATGAAGCCCACCGCGGCCTTGTGATCGAACTTGTCGCCCTCGTCGTACGTGGCCAGCGCATGGTCGTAGAGCGCGTAGGGCGACTTGCGGCCGACGACGCGGCAGGAACCTTTGAAGAGCTTGAGCCGAATCGAGCCCGTCACGTGTTCCTGCACCTTGGCCACAAACGCGTCGATGGCGTCGCGCACGGGCGAGAACCACAGACCGTTGTAAACCAGGTCGGCGTACTTCAGCGACAGCTCGTACTTGACGCGCGACAGATCGCGCGGACTGACAAATCCTTCCAGCTCGCGGTGCGCCATGAGGAGCACCACCGCGGCCGGCGCCTCGTAGATCTCGCGCGACTTGATGCCGACCAGCCGG
>CAYHRK010000472.1:0-631 GCA_964358795.1 uncultured Vicinamibacterales bacterium | reverse complement strand
CCGGCACGCCCTTCTCGAACTGCAGCTCGATGTAGGCCGGCTCGTCGGGGCACGCCGCCGGGTTCTTCGTGATCGAGTACACGTCCTCGGGTGGCTCCACCGTGGGGTCCTCGAGTACGCCGCACTCGATGGAGCGGCCCCACAGGTTTGAATCGGTAGAGTACGGGCTCGCCACTGTGACTGGCACGGGAATGCCGCGCTTGCGGGCGTACTCAATCTCGTCGGGCCGAGTCATGCCCCACTCCCGCGCCGGCGCAATCACGCGGATGTTCGGCTCGAGCGCGCGCGCCGACACGTCGATGCGCACCTGATCGTTGCCTTTACCAGTACAGCCGTGGGCAATGGAGGTGGCGCCCTCGATGCGCGCAATCTCGACCAGCTTACGCGCGATGAGCGGGCGGCCAAGCGCGGTGGCCAGCGGGTAGCTGCCCTCGTAGATCGCCCCGGCCTGCAGCGCCGGCAGGATGTAGCCTTGGGCGAACTCCTCGCGCACGTCGAGCACGTGCGCCCGCTTGGCGCCGGCGGCCAGCGCACGCTCGCGGATCGACTCCAGCTCGCGGCCCTGACCCAGGTCCAGTGTGGCCGTGATCACTTCGGCCTTGTAGGTGTCTTCCAGCCACGGCACGGCCAC
>CAYHRK010000471.1:0-2480 GCA_964358795.1 uncultured Vicinamibacterales bacterium | reverse complement strand
CCTGCACCTTGCCGGACCAATACGTGTAGTGATAGCGCCGGTCCTCCTCGGTGTTGATGAGATCGTTCGGCGTCAGGACGTTCGAGTTGGCGCGCGTGCTTCCGGGCCCGTTGTCTCGGTTCCACCTGACCGCATAGGCGGCCAACAGTGACCAGCCGCGCGCGAAGCGGCGGTTCGCCGTGACCTCGAGGTTGTAGTAGTCGTACTTGTCCGGCACGTTGCGGGTGACGTTGTACGGCTGCAGACTGACCAGGGCCGGATCGAGATTGAAGCCCGCGACGGGTTTCCCGTCGTCGGCGTTCCCCCGGATGCCGTCCGGGCCGGGATCGGCGATCGCGACCGGCACGTTGAACGCGTCGAACGGCTGATTGGCGTTCAGCCGTTGCCGGTTCTGGCGAATGCCGCGGTAGACGAACCCGGCGCGCAGGCTGAAGTTAGGCATCAGCTCACGTTCCAGCCAGAGCGTCGCCTCTCTCGTAGAGGAAGTCGGTGCCGATGTTCCACCAGTAGGTGCCGTAGAACGCCTTGACGACCGTCTTGCCGTCGCCGCCGAGGTCGTAGCTGGCGCCGACCCGTGGTGCGAACAAGTTGTAGTCGATGACCCTGTCGACCGCATCGAAGTGCTGGGCCGTCGGGTTCCAGCGACCCGTCGGGTGCTCCTGCTCTGGCAAAAAGGCATGATAGCGGTCGAACCGGAGACCCGGGCTCACGACCAGCCTGTCACCGATCTGCCAGGTGTCGGCGACATACGAGCCATAGGTCCACAACCCGTTCTCGGAACTCGACGGCGTCTCGAACAGGTAGACCTCGACCGGCGTGCCGTTGCGCAGCACGTTGACCGTGTCGTTGTCGCCCCAGCCGTTCATGTAGGACTCGGTCTCCGTCTCGCGAAACACCTCACCGCCGAACTTGAAGTTGTGGTTGCCGAACCAGCCGTCCCTGAACCACGTCAGCGACCCCAGCACCTGGTTGCGGCGTCGGTTCTGCTGCCAGTCGCGGGTCGCGCCCGACACGATCCCGGTGCCGATGTCCTCGATTCGGGGCCCCGGGCCGTTTGGCTTGAGGGGCCAGTCGTAGCCGAATTGCCCCGCGCGCAGCTCGAAGTACATCGTGTCACTCAGCACGCGGTCCCACTCGCCCTTCCACACCCACGACCAGTGCCGCTGGTGGGTGGTCGAGCCCCCGTCGCGATACAGAGCCGAGGGCGCGACGAACGATGCGAGGCGGAACGGCTGGTACTTGAGCGCCCACTGCGCGTAGCCGGTCAGCTTGTTGTTCTGCGCCAGCTTGAAGGTCGTCTTCCCGCTGTAGTTGTAGAGCGTAGTTTGCTGCGGCTTGACCGGAAAGTTGACGAGCCGCGTTTGCACGTCGTTGCGCCGGAACCCGAAATACCACCACGCCGTGTCCCGGCCCAGGTACCCGCCCACATCGGCGTTGACGATGCTCCACGCGTGCAGGCGGTTGGCGTCGCGGCCCTCGGCGCCGCGCGCGACCTGGTCGGCGTCGACGTTGTAAGACTGGATGCTCTCGTTCTCGTAGTCGGTGTAAAACGACCCGTGATACTCGCTGCCGCCGGCCTTGGCGATGTACTGCGAGTGCACGCCGGGCCAGCCCATCTCGGCGTTCTGGCCTGCCGTGCCCGTCGAGCTCTCGGCGATGGCGCCGTAATCGAAGTAGATGCCGATTGAGCCGGTGCCTTCGGTCGTCACCATCCCGTCGAGCACGACGCGGTTCTGCCCGCCCCTAGCGTCGTAGGTCGAGTAGCCGGTCTGCGATCCCGCGCGGCTCCCGCCCACGTCGATGCCACCCATCCTGACGGCCGGCGTCTGCTCGAGGATCGCCCACATGTTCCGCGCCGTCGGTTGTGCTGCGAGCTTTGCGGCGTCGGCCGTCGTCGCGGTCCGCTGCGACTGCATGTCGACGACGGGGCCGCGATCGGCCACCGAGACCGTCTCCTGCACCTTGGCCTTCAGCGTGATGTTGACCGTTGCGGTGAAACCGAGGCTGACCGGGATCCGGTCGAAGATGGCGTTGGAATAGCCGCCGAGCTGGCAGGCGAGCTTGTACGGGCCCGGAGTGAGCGCGGGAAACCGGTACCGCCCTTCCTGGTTGGTCCTGGTCGTCTGCAGTCCCATCATCGCTGGGCTGTAGATCGTGATCGTGACGCCTACGAGCGGCGCCCCCTGTTCGTCGGTCACCCGACCGTTGATCGCGCCGGTGGTGGCGCTCACCATCTGGCCCCGGACCGGCACCGGCGCCAGTCCGCCCGCCAGGAGCACCGCGACGACTGCAAACCGTGGCCGCCTCATCGGGTCTCCTCCGCGACAGGCGCGACGCGGGCGCGACTGAAGTCGCGCGCTACGTCGCGCGCTGTGTCAGTTGCGAAACCGGTTCTGCGGGGGAAGCGGCGGTGCAGCCGACCGCGCCGGCCGACGCCATCGGTGCGTGGGACCGGCAGCCCGACGCTCCCCAGTACTGAC
>CAYHRK010000470.1:0-2481 GCA_964358795.1 uncultured Vicinamibacterales bacterium | reverse complement strand
CGGTAACCGAGATTGAGCGGTGGCTCGCGCCTCATCTGGGATACGAGACTCGGGACTAACTCCGTCACTGTCGCTGGTAGAGCACCTTCCCGCCAACGATGGTGTAGAGCACCTTCGCGGTGGGAATTCGATCCTCAGGAATCGTCAGGATGTCTTGTGAGAGCACGGTGACGTCGCCCAGCTTGCCGACCTTCAGCGAGCCCTTGAGGTGCTCTTCGAACGCCGCAAACGCGCCGTTGATCGTGTAGGACTTCAGCGCCTCCATCCGGCTCATCCGCTGGTCACCGAAGAACACCGACCCATCCTTCAGCCGCCTGCTCACCGTGGCGTAGTAGCTGGCAATCGGATCGACATCCTCCACCGGCGCATCGGTGCCATTGGCAATCACCGCGCCCGTCTTCATCAGCTTCTGCCAGACGTAGGCGCCCTCTTCAGCACGCTTCGGTCCAAGCCGCGCCAGCACGTACGGCGCGTCCGACGTGCAGTGAATGCCCTGCATGGCCGCAATCACGCCCAGCTTGCCGAACCGTGCAATGTCGGCCGGGTTCAGGTGCTGCGAGTGTTCATCGCGCCATCGCAGGTCTTTCTTGTCCGGGTTGGCCGTGAAGGCCTCTTCGTAGATGTTCAACAATTCGCGATTGGCGCGGTCGCCAATGGCGTGGATGCAGAACTGATACCCGTTGGCGATGGCCAGCTTCGCGGTGGCGCGCGCCGAGTCGACGAGCGTGGTGTTCAACCCTGTGCTGGTGGGCATATCCGTATACGGCTCGAGCAGCCAGGCGCCGCGCGACCCAAGCGCCCCGTCGATCGTCACCTTGATGGCGCGCAGCGTCACGTGATTGTTGGCAAACCCGATGGTCCGGTACTTCGCCAGATTCTCGGCGAGGCGCGCATTCGATTCGCGCACCATCACGTAGAGACGCAAGCCGAGCTTGCCTTCCTGGGCCATTTGCTTGAAGAGATCGATGGTTTGAAACGACGAGCCGGCGTCGTGGAACGTGGTGACACCCTTCGTTAGGCATTCCTTGTCGGCCAGTTGCACGATCTTGCGGGCTTCGGCTTCGAGTTCGGCAGGCGTCATCGCGTCGCGCGCGGCGCGCTGGGCCCGGCCCAGCAGGCCCGATGCTGTTTCTCGAAACACGCCAATCGGATAGCCCTGCGCGTCTTTCAGGATCTCGCCGCCCGGCGGATTGGGTGTGTCCCTGGTGATCCCGGCCAGTTCCATCGCCTTTGCGTTGGCAAAGGTGGCGTGGCCGCTGGCGTGCGTCAGCACCACGGGGTTGTTGGGCGACACCTTGTCGAGCGACGGATGCGTCGGGAAGCCTTCCACGCTCGGGTCGGGACGCGTGTTCCACTTCTCCTGGTGCCAGCCGCGCCCCACAATCCACGCGCCCGGCTTTGCGCGCTTCACGGCGTCGGCCACCATCGCGACAATCTCGTCCCAGTTGGCCACCTTCATCAACTCCAGCCCTAGCTTGGCCTGGCCGATGCCCGTGAAGTGACCGTGGCTGTCGATGAGCCCGGGCACCGCGAGCGCGCCGTTCAGGTCGATCACCTTCGTGGCCGGCCCGATATGCGGCTTGATCTCGGCCTCGGTGCCGACGGCGACAATCGTGTCGCCTCGCATGGCCATGGCCTGCGCCTCGGGCTTGGCCTCATCAACCGTCACGATCTTGCCGTTGTGGATGACGAGCGAGGCCGGTTCGACACGCGCCGGCGCCTGGGCACCGGGCCCTGACGAGAGTCCCAGCACGCCCACGAAGACGAACAGGGCCAGAATCCAGGTGAAACCGCGACGACCGTTCAGCACGATGCAACCTCCTTGCGCCGGTAGCGACATGAGTACTAACGCAATCCGGCCCATATCACAAGGCCAATCCGTCACATGCTACGATTGGGTGTTTCATCTAACCCCCATTAACTGCAGCGCCGGCTCCTTCCTACCTACGCAGGAATTGCTATCCGCCATCGCTGCGTCCACCGGATGCCGGCGTCGCCATCCTCGGCCACGCTTGCGCCGTCACGTGCCAAAGCATTGACAGCGCGCAATTTCCGTCGCGCGGTGGGTGGCGGGAGCGTTCACTGGGCTGCATCGGGGTGCACGGAAGTGCACACGGCACAGCCGGGCATGGGAATTGCTGCGGAGGAGCGCAGGAGCCCAACACGCCCATGATGCCAAACAGCCACGCCAGCGTATCGCACATCCCCCAACTCGCCGCGCGCACGCTTGCGTGTGCCGTGATCAAGCAGGCCCTGTCAGATGCGCTCGATCCCACCACGCCGACCGATGTGCGCAAGGACGCGCAAGCGTTTCTCGCCGGCGACCAGTGGTATCAGGCCTGGTGCACGGCCGGGGGCTACAAGCCGACGCCCATGCTCTCGCGCCACACTGTCTGACCATCGGCTGACGAGGAGCTGACGAGGGGCTAGGAACCAAGCACGTCTTCCGCTACACTGCCGGCCCATGGCGGCGTCGCGGAC
>CAYHRK010000469.1:0-2482 GCA_964358795.1 uncultured Vicinamibacterales bacterium | reverse complement strand
TCGAGAAAGCGGCTCCCGAGCTCAAGCGCGCGAAGAAGCCCATCGTCACGTACTGTGCTTGAGCGGCCGAACACACAAGCGCCCGTGCGGCGCTGGATCTCGTGAAGCTCGGCGTGCCCAACGTGAAGGCGCTTCTGGGTGGCATCGGCGCCTGGATGAATGCGAACTACCCCCTGACGGCAGGGAAGAACCCGAAGTAAAGTTATCGTCTGGTCGGGCGGAGGTTTACTCCCTAGGGATCTTCGGCGCGACGGGGTGCAGAAACGAAATCACGATTGATCCTCCCAACAGCACCGCCACAACCCCGAGTGACAACGCGATTGGAATGTGGATCCAGCCGGCCACTAGCATCTTCACGCCGATGAAGAGGAGCACAGCGCCGAGTCCGTACTTGAGGTAATGGAACTTGTCCATGACCCCAGCGAGCAGCATGTAAAGCGCACGCAGGCCGAGTATGGCGAAGATGTTGGATGTGTAGACGATGAAAGGGTCACGCGTGATCCCAAAGATGGCCGGGATCGAGTCGAGAGCGAAGACGACATCGGTGCTCTCGATCAAGACCAAGACCGCGAGAAGCGGAGTTGCGGACAGACTTCTCTCGCTACGCAAGAAAAACTTCTGCCCATGATAATCGTGCGTGATGGGAATGGCCTTGCGCAACCAATTCAAGACCGGATTGTGTTCGGGGTGCACTCCCTCATCCTTCTGAACTAGCAGTTTGATCGCCGTGACGACCAGGAAGCCGCCAAAGACATACAAGAGCCAGTCAAACCGATTCAGTAGCGCGGCGCCGACAAGAATGAAGATGCCGCGCAGAATGATTGCGCCGAGGATGCCGTAGAAGAGAACACGATGTTGATACCGCGCCGGAACTTTGAAGTATCGAAATATGACGATGAACACGAAGACGTTATCAAGACTCAAGGCCAACTCGACCAGATAACCCGTACTAAACTCGAGCGCTTTGCCCGTCCCGAATTCGAGGTAGACGAATCCGTTGAAGCCAATCGCGAGTGCCACCCAGAAACACACCCAACCTAACGCCTCCTTCGGCCCGATCGTGTGCGGCTTTCGGTGAAACCAGAGCAGGTCGAAAAGCAAGAGCGCAATGATGAGCGCGAGAAACCCGATCCAGAACGCAGAGCCTTCAACTCCGAACATGGATAATGTCCTCCTCGCCCACCTGGCGGCCGCGGCGTGCCTTCGTCATTCTGTCATTCATTGTCCACCTGCCGAGGTCGTGTCCGCAAGACTTCTCGGTGCCGTGCGCACGTCAGCAAACCAATCGATCCAATCGTGGATGGCTGGTCGTATAATCAAGCCGTCGATTGATGAGGATCGGGGAGCGAATCCCGAGTCCCCAATCCCTCATCCCTGGTTCGTGTCCCGTGTTCCTGGAGGTGGGTTATGCCGTCCATCAAGACCATCCTCGTACCCACGGACTTCAGCGAGGCGTCGGAATCGGCTTTCCTCTACGCCAAGACTGTGGCAGAGGCGTTTGGCGCGTCGCTGCACCTCGTACACGTCATGGAAGACCTGCTGGCCCATGCCTGGACCGCAGAAGTCTATGTGGCGTCGATGCCGCAACTGCGCGAGGAGATCGAGAAGGAAGCGCAGGCGCGGCTGGGCTCTATGCTCAGCGTCGAGGAACGTCTGCGCTTCAAGGCGGTCACCGCGCTTGTGGCCGGCAATCCCTTCATCGAGATCATCAGGTACGCCAAGGCGCACGACATCGATCTGATCGTGATCGGCACGCACGGCCGAGGCCCCATTGCGCACATGCTGCTCGGGAGTGTGGCCGAGAAAGTGGTGCGCAAGTCGCCGTGCCCGGTCCTGACCGTGCGCGAGGGGCAGCATGAGTTCGTGATGCCGTAGGGGAACTGACGCTCGACCGCAGACAGCAGCGAGTAGACCTACTTCCTCCTATCCCGTGACTCCTGTTACACTCGCTTGACACCCCATGAGACCCGCTCCAGCATGCGTCTCGACGTGACGCCGCCGCCGCCCTCGCAGGCCGATCGTGATCGCCGCATGCATCGCCTGTATGCCGGCGTGATCGCGGTCGAGGTGGTCGTCGTCGTGGGCATCTGGCTGTTCCAGCACTATTTCGGCAGCTAGTACTCCCATGCATCCGCTCGACTGGACCGTTGTCGCCGTCTACCTGGTCTGGATCATCTGGGACGGTCTGAAGCGGTCGAAGGCCACCAACGAGGTTGAAGGCTATTTCCTCGCCAATCGCTCGTTGCCGTGGTGGGCCGTCGGCCTGTCGGTGATGGCTACACAGTTGTCGGCCATCACGTTGGTCGGCACCACCGGTCGCGGCTACTCGGAGGGCTTGGGCGTGGTGCAGATGTATCTGGGCCTGCCGATCGCAATGGTGATCCTGTCGCTGACCGTCGTGCCGTTCTTCTACCGGGCAAGGGTCTTTACGGCCTACGAGTACCTGGAGCGCCGGTTCGACAGCCGTACCCGCACGCTGGCC
>CAYHRK010000468.1:0-2489 GCA_964358795.1 uncultured Vicinamibacterales bacterium | reverse complement strand
ACGCCACGCCCGGGTAGGCGCCGCCCGAGAGCGCACCTGACCCGCCGATCAACCCGGCGACGTGCGTGCCGTGACCGTAGTCGTCGTAGGGCTCGACTTCGACGCCGGTCGGCCCTTGTATGAAGTCCATGAATTTCGTGATCCGCGACCGAGGCAGATCGGCGCTCGGTTGGATTCCCGAGTCGATGACCGCCACGCCAACGGCCATCACTCCGGCTGGCAACTGCGGCACGCCCAAGGTCGCCATCATGCCGCCGTACAACTGCGAGGGGTCCGGAGGCGACTGAGCCGCATACACCGGCTCGTCTGCCGAAATCGACGCAACCCACGGCGCACGCGCCAGGGCTTCGATGGCCCTGGCTGGCAGTTCGAGGGTGATGGAGTTGACAATCGAGTGCTCGCCACGGACGAGGTAGCCCGACTGCCTGAGGGCCTGTGCCCACGCCTGGCGCATTCCGGGCACGACGCGAACGATGACGCGTTTCTTACCAACGCCGGCATTGGCGACCCGCTCCACTGACCGGTCGGTCTTGGGGATACGGCGGTATCCCCCTCTCGGTGCGCCAGCAGCCGCCGCTGGCAACATCAGTAGGATTGCCAGCCACGCTATCCAGAACCATCGTCGTGCCATTGTTGCCCCCAAGCTGGAGTGGACGATTGCCAGATCCGAAGTTGTAGCGGAGCAGACTGTGACGTCCGTGATCCCAGGAAGTCCGGGCAGCCTGCGTTGCGCGCCTGTCAGTCGCCCGACCCGGAGGAACTTTAGACGCTAGGCTTGCACCGGCTCAGCCTGGGGGATGTCATCGCGGCAGACATCAATTCCCACGCCACACGGTCGGGAAACGGACGACCGACTATACCATTTGGATACAAGGATCTTCGCGGTTTGTCGCCTTTCCGATGACCGGCGGCACGGTTCCGGAACCGGACGTGCGATCCTGCTACAAGGTCACACGCCAACCGCTTGATGGGCACCATGTGATTGCGACAGCGCCGGTGGGCCACCGTGCCGGGACACGCGAGGGGTCGAGGTGCGCACCAAGCATGACGACCTCGTTCTTCAACACGGGATCGGTGCCAGGCATCTCGGCGACAACGTTGTAGGAGCTGCGGTCGGCGTCGTGGAACTTCACCTTGACGTTGACGCGGAGCGTGACCGGCTTCCCCTGAGCGAGCAGCCGCGCGACGATGTTGTAGTGTTCGGCAGCGAGCACAATGGCCGTCTGCGTGGCGGCAGGATTCTCGCGTCCGGCCTGCACGAACACCGTGGCGTGCATGCCCCGACTGGGCTTGATGAGGACAGCCGCTTGCAAGGTCGGCGAAGGTACGGCGGCCAGTGCCGCCCCGCCTCCGCGTCCGGTCCCTCCCGCCCGTCCTGCACCGCCTGCACCACCCGCGCGGGGCATGACCGGCGCGCCAATTCTCGCGCCGGCCACCACCTCCGGCTGCTCGCGATCTTTGTCGATGAATGCCGAGATGACGTCTTGCTGCAACAGCGCCGTGCCCGTGATCGGCATCAAGGCGATCTGCTCCGGCGTCTTGCCGGCCGTGGAAATAGCGGGAATCACCAACTCACCTGGCGTGGATGGCGTCCACGCCTCGGCGTAGCCCGTCAGCGGCATGTAGCGCGGCTCCACCATCTCGATGGTGAGCTTCTCCAGCTCCCACCCGCGGCCAAACTCCCAGGCTTCCAGACGCGCGTTCGAGATCCCCCATTTCCTGAGCGTGTCGCGCGCCCACTCAGCCGCGCGCTTGTGCGCTGGCGACGCCGTCAGCCGCGGGCCGATCGTGTTGGCGAACATGTCGAACGGCTCCAACACCTTCAGCGTGCCCCACATCGTGGCCGAAACCGAAGCGGCAGCGGGCTTCGGTTTCGGGTACGCGCAGGCCGAAGACCATGCCGCCGAGATGGCCAGGCGTTTCCTGGCCGCGCGCGGGGACGCCGCGAAGCACCTGGGCCCCTCGGCGCTCGACGGCGATCTCGCCATGCGGCGGCTCGACAACTCCGGCGAGGCGCGCCGGGCGTTTCCCACGCTCGACCGCACGTTTCGCGAGGTGCTCGATGGCTTCGCCCAAGGCTACAACCTCTACGTGAGACAGCACCGCGACACGCTGCCCCCGTGGGTCATCGAGATTTCCGGTGTCGATGCTCTCGCGCAGACCAACGCCAGCGCAGCCACGGCAGCGGCACCGCCGAGTAGACCTCCGAAGCAGTAGCCGCTGGCTGGCTACTTCTTCGTCTGAAGCTGCCTGGCGATCTTCTCGACCTCGCTCCAGACGCGCAGCAGGTTGCCGCTCCAGAGCTTGCCAATCTGCTGTTCCGTATAGCCACGCCGTACGAGCTCGAGCGTCACGTTGAACGCTTCGGCGGCACTGTTCCATCCATCCACGCCGCCGCCGCCATCGAAGTCGGACGAGATGCCGACGTGATCGATGCCGATGAGCTTCACGGCATAGTCGATGTGGTTCACGTAGTCCTTCACGTTCGC
>CAYHRK010000467.1:0-2498 GCA_964358795.1 uncultured Vicinamibacterales bacterium | reverse complement strand
ACCGCTCAGTCGTTACGTGAAGTGTGGCCCGTTGTACCGAGACTGGCTGTCATGATTCCGGACACATTGCGGCCGGCACGCCAATGGGCGACATCGCCGGTGGCGCGCAGATCACTCACTCAATCATGCTGAGAGGACCAGAGTGAATGCCGTTTGGCCTGTAGGTATAGCAGAGGCGGCTGGCGCCGGCTTGTCACGAGTTGTCCAAAGATGTCTCTGAGATGTCTCCGCCTGTCGCGCCTTGGGGGGCCGGGCCGAAGAGGAACGCTTCACACCAGGAGTTGGTAGCCCTTGCCGTGCACGGTGATGATGTACCGGGGCTCGTGAGGCTTGCGCTCGAGCCGAGTCCGCAGCTTCGCGACGAAGTTGTCGATGGTCCGCGTCACAACCAGACTGTTGTACCCCCACACCTCCCGCAGCAGCTGTTCGCGCTCGACGACTTCGCCACGGTGCGCGATGAGGTAGCGCAACAATTCGAACTCGCGGGCGGAGAGATCCACGCGCCGACCGTGGCGCGTTACCAGTCGTCGCCGCAGGTTGACCGTAACGTCTCCGAACACGAACGTCCCCGGCGGGCTCGCATCGTGCGTACCTCGCCGCAGCTGGGCGCGGACCCTGGCGAGCAGTTCCCGGACCTGGAACGGCTTGGTGACGTAGTCGTCGGCCCCGAGGTCCAGGCCGACCACGCGATCGGATTCCTCACTTCGTGCCGTCAGGATGATGATGGGGACCCACAGGCCTCGCGCGCGGACCTGCCGGCAGAACTCGAACCCGCTCATGTGCGGGAGGTTGACGTCGAGGATGATCAGCGACGGCATCCGCGCCTGCATTTCCGTCAGGCCCTCCTCGGCGGTGGCCACGGCGCATACCTGGTACCCTTCGAAACCTAGGTTGTCGGCGAGCAACATGCGCATCGTCGGCTCGTCCTCGATGATCAGGATGCGCGGTGGCGCGTCCATACCGTCTTCGCTGGGCTTCACACCATCCTCTAGACGTCTGCGTGTTCGCGCATGGCCAGGCTCGTCTCCCTGACGCTCTCGGACAGCCTGGGAAGCCTGACCGTGAACGTGCTGCCCTGGCCCGGGGAACTGGTGACCTCGATCGTTCCGTGGTGCGCCTTGACGAGCTGGCAGACGATGGCCAGCCCGAGGCCGAAGCCGGCCCGCGAGTGCGCGGTGCCCGCCCCGCGGTAGAACTTCTCAAAGATCCGGCGTTGGTCCCGGGCGTCGATGCCGATGCCCTGATCGATCACGGCGATCGTGGCGTCGGTGCCCGCGCATCCGACGCGCACCAGCACGCGTTTCTGCTTGTCGGAGTACTTCAGCGCGTTGTCGAGGAGATTGGCCAGGACCTGTTCGAGCGCGGCCTCATCGGCCGCGACGATCGGACGGCCGCCGGTGTCTTCGACGCGGATCTCGACAGCGTCGCCGAGCGGACAGGCGAAGGCATCGACGGTTTCGTGGACGAGGGAGACCAGATCGATCGGCTCGAACTCGTACCGACGACCACGCTCGTCGACGCGCGAGTACTCGAGGATGCGTTCGACGAGCGCGGACAAGCGAGCGGTCTCCGACCGGATGATGCCCACGTATTGATTCAGCTTCTCAGGCGAGTGCACGCGTTCGAGCCCGAGCGTCTCGCACACGGCACTCAGCAGCGAAAGCGGCGTCTTGAGCTGGTGCGACACGTGGGATACGAAATCGGACTGCATCCGGGACAGTTGCCCGGCCCGCCTGTTTCCCAGTACGACTAACGCCAGGGCCACCAGCATCAGGACCACCGACAGGCCCGAGAGCAGGTAGCTCGGCGGACCCATCCAGCCGGCAAGCCTCGCGTGGTTCTTCGCCTGGCTGATCGTGACCCGCCAGATCCGCTGGCTGATGCCCATCGATGTCCGGGTGCGTATCGCCTCGGCCGGGTAGAACTGCAGCGCGAACCGGGCCTCGCCTGCAAACGAGGGAAGCGGCAGGGGCGGACCAAACACCACGCGGCCCGCCTCGTCCAGCACGCGCAGCTCGAGCCCGGGGAGATTGCCCTCGCGGCGAAGCAGTCCCGCGAGCCGCTGGTTGAGGAGGTCGGGGAACAGCGTGGTGTGCACCTCCTTGAGATCGACCACGAAGCCGAGCATCGCGAAGTACTTGTTGCGGTTGGCGTCGACCCAGAACATCCGGGCGAAGATGTCGTAGTAGCTCCCGCCGACTGCCCGTTCCATCGCGAAGTAGATCTGCTGTGACGCGGCATGACGTGCAGCGGCCCGCTCGATGAGGGCAGCCATCGCCGGATCGCGCCGGAACGCGGCAAGCGTCTGCCTGAGCACCTGCGGGTCCGGCGTGGCCGACGGGCCCAGATCCGGTGAGGCCGGCATCGCGTGCGGCATCGACGCCGACTGGCGGTCGAAGAACAGCACCTCGCCCGCCCCGAGCGATTCCATCGCCGGGTTCCAGACGAAGAAGCTCTGGACCTGAGGGTACTTGTGGAGTCCCTCCCTGAACTGCGCG
>CAYHRK010000466.1:0-2502 GCA_964358795.1 uncultured Vicinamibacterales bacterium | reverse complement strand
TACTCCGGGATCGTGCGGATGTTGGACCTGGCGCTGGGGTTGCCGGCCCAGCCAGCGCATGCCCTGTTTCTGGTCGCTCCCGACGCACGAGAGGGCGATGTCCGGGACCAACTGCGGCGCCCGGCCTTCAGCCGGGTCGCGGACCTGAATGTGCGGTTTATCGCGTACAGCGAACTGGAATCGCATCGCGAAGCCATCGCCCGGTTCGGTCAAGGCATGAAGGCTATCGAGGCGATTGCCCGGCGGCTGACGTGATGGATTGCGAGGATTATTGTCTACGAGCCGGCCGAACCAAACGCCGCTCCTGACCGCGGCGGCACCACGGCTATTCAGGGTTCAACGTCTCACCGGCCGCCGCGGCAGGTGAGCTGGGTCGTTAGGCGCGCGCCAGTGCGTAGGTGCTCAGAATCATGGAAGTCGAACTCCTGCTTGTTCCTTATGACACGGCGTTGCGCGGGTGGCGCATGGGGGCAGGCCCCGACCACCTTGTAGGCGCTGGCCTCGTCTCCCATCTCAGCGCGTCCGGATACGTGGTCGAATCGTCGGTGGTCACGCCGGAGCCTGACGGAGTCCCTGCCGAGATCGCCACCGCCTTTGAACTCATGCGGTTGCTGGCGCAACGGGTACGCGCAGCGCTGGCGGCGGGTCGGTTTCCGCTTGTTCTAGGCGGCAACTGTAACACGGCCCCGGGCACCCTAGCCGGGCTCACGCCGCTATCCCGCGCGGTGTTCTGGTTCGACGCTCACGCGGACTGCAACACGTCGGAGACCACGACCAGCGGCTTCCTCGACGGAATGGCGCTCGCGACCGCGATGGGGCGGTGCTGGCGTCAGATGACGAGTGCCATCCCGGGATTCCAGCCGGTTCAAGACCGCGCGGTTCTTCTGCTGGGTACCCGTGACCTCGACCCGCTCGAAGCCGAGCTCCTTTCGAGTTCAGCCGTGAGGGTGTTGTCGCCGGCGTCCCTGCGGGGCCCCAGATTGGACCACGAGCTCGCATCGCTCCGGTCCGAAGTCGATGTTGGGTACGTGCACTGCGATCTCGATGTCCTCGATCCGAGGGAAGGCCAGGCGAACCCATTCCCCGTCCCGGGTGGCCTTACGGTGGCAGAGGTCGAGCGAGCGGTGCGAGCGATCGGCCGAGTCGTGCCGCTGAAGGCAGCGGCGGTGACGGCGTACGCACCGGAGTACGACAATGACGGTCGTGTCTCGCGGGGGGCCTTTCGCATCATCGAGGCCTTGCTTGCCGCGGCCGGCGGCGCCTCCTAAGAAACTTCCCCGACACGGTGGACGATCGACTTCTGTGGGTGACAGTTTCTGGCGTGTCGAATCGCGATCGCATCGCGTGGGCCGCTAACAAAGGTTTGCAGCCGGCGGCGGATGGTGAGAGCCTGGGCCGCCGCGGCTGAAACCTAGCGTTAGGCCTCTCGATCATTTGGATCCAAATGCCCATTGCGGATAGGCTGTGAGCATGCAGTCGCCGGTTCTCAACCGCGAGCAGGCCGTTGAACGGCTAGTGGCGTGCGAGCGGGAGGTGCGCGCCATGGGCGTGGCCCGGCTCGCCCTCTTCGGCTCGGTCCTGCGGGGCCAGACGCACGCGCAAAGCGATGTGGATCTCCTGGTCCAGTTCGCGCCCGGGGCGAAGTCATACAACCGGTTTCTCGCCCTTGCCGAACTCCTTGAAGCGCATCTCGGGCGGCCTGTCGAGCTTGTGACCACCGAGGCCCTCTCCCCGTTTCTCGGCCCGCGAATTTTGGCGGAAGCGCAAGATGTCCTTCGAGCCGCGTGATTACCTTCGCCACATTCTCGTCGAAGCCGAATACCTAATCGACCGGAGCGCGGACGTGTCCTTCGAGGCCTTCGTGGCCGACGAGACCTTGCGTCGGGCGTTCGTTCGGAGTCTTGAGATCATTGGCGAGGCCGCGAAGAAGGTTCCGGATGACTTTCGGGCGACGCACCCAACCGTTGAGTGGCGCGCCATGGCCGGCATGCGGGACCGACTGATTCACGACTACTTCGGCGTCGACTTCGAATTAGTGTGGGATGTGGTTCAGACGCGCGTCCCCGAATTGCGGAACCAGCTGGCATCCATACTCAAGGCCTAACCACGCGCTGGAGCCGACAGCGCGAAGACGATGACGCGTGAGTTCGCGCTGCGGCTCAGCGCCAGCCGTTGATATGACTTCCCATGTCAACTTCAAAGACACCTCCCCCCACGCGGTCTCGATGCCGACGAAGTTGAAGGGTCAGGGAAGAGGCGAGGCCAGTAATCGCGACGGTTGATCCTGCTGATATCCGTGGGTTGGGTACCACCTTACTGACACTCGTCCGGCGCCGTCCTCGCTCTAGGTTCGAGGGTCGGCCGAAGCCGCCTCCTAACGTGACCGAGGGTTGCGCCAAACCGCGGCCGCGCCTCTTCCCTGACCCGGCAGTTCTCCTGCCGTCCGCTCAGTCGCCGATCGGCACCTCCCGCGCGATCGCCCACAGGAACGCGAGGATCTCT
>CAYHRK010000465.1:0-2508 GCA_964358795.1 uncultured Vicinamibacterales bacterium | reverse complement strand
GACATCTGCCTTTGCCAGGCGGAGCTGACGCTGCCCTTCACGCCTGGCGCCGGCAAACGTCACCCCTGCCGCCGCCCGCGCTGAGCGACGGAACCGGCGCCAGCGGCGACATCTGCCTTTGCCAGGCGGAGCTGACGCTGCCCTTCACGCCTGGCGCCGGCAGACGTCACCCCTGCCGCCACCCGCGGTGAGCGACAAGCCGGCGTCAGCGGCGACATCTGCCTCTGCCAGGCGGAACTGACGCTGCCCTTCACGCCTGGCGCCGGCAAACGTCGCCCCTGCCGCCGCCCGCGCTGAGCACGAACCGCGCGCGCGTCGGCTTCAGGCCGATGTTGGACGGCACTGCGGCTATCGCCGTTGTTCCCGCCAGAGCCACAGAGCGACCGCGCCTGGCCCAAGAACGGCGAGTACGCTGGCCCACATGGGGATCTCGATGCTCCCCGCGGTGACCTGCACCTGGAAAAGGAGTCGCAGCACGTGGAGCACTGCAACGAGTGACAGAAAGACTGTGGCTACCAGCGCGGCGGGTTTCATTTGGATACCCCCATTCACTTCTACCAACACACGCCCGGTGCCGTTCGAAGGTACGTGTCGGACGCTAGCTGGCTCAACATGAAGTCCGCCACGTCAGCACGGGATATGCGCACCGTCCACAAAAAGTTGCCGACGCGACGACCATGACGAAAGCGGTCTCGCGCCCGGGCGATAAGCGGCGGGCGAAGCCCGTCCGCTTCATCTGGTTCGGCGGCCTTGCGCCGCTGCCCTCATGGCAATAGCTCAAGTGCGCGTGTGAGGCGTGGACCGAGGCGGACTGCCCCGAAATCGCGACGATCAGTCGTGAGAACTCGGTAGACCTGCCGCCGTTCAGCGAGGGCAACGACCGTCCCATCGACCAGCCCCAAGTTGAGTGTCTTGAATCTGACGTCGAGCTCGAGGGCTCGAACAATGTCGGAGGGGAGAGGCAGCTCGTATTCGTAACGCGTCCCCGGATCGAAAATCTCAGCGACCAGCTTGCGCATGGCTGCCCGGTTCTCTCGAAGGAAGTAGTCCACCTCCGCAAGAACGAGCCCTGGCACGATGATGACGCTCGCGGAGGTCAAGACACTTTCGTACTCCGGGAAGCTCGGTCTCCCGTCTTTTGTGCGGGCGAGCGCTCGGAGGAGCCCGCCGGTGTCTGCAACGATTGGCGGATTCAACCCTCGAGATCCCGGAACAGCTCTGACTCATCACCCAGCTTGTTGTCCGTCGATTCGAAAAGACGCGTCGACGGAGGGCGGCGTCCGGTGTAGTACCGCGACGCCACAACCCGCAGACCCTTCCGAATGAGCTCGGAGGCAGAGTACCCCGCCGCTCGGGCTCGTTTCAGCGCGCGCACATCCTCCTCGTCGAGGCGAATCGTCGTGGAAATAAGCCGTGCCATACATTCACCATACACCGAGCAAGGCGAGCATGCAACCATGCGAGTCGGCGAGAAGCGCGCCGCGCGACAACGGTGACTGGAACGCGAACAGCGCCGCGTCGACTTGGTAAGGGTTGATGTCCACCTGCGCCCCGGCCACCACGCCCGCAAGTTTCTCCAGGCCGGCAGCCAGCGCGGCGCCGTTGTGGTGACGAGAAACCCGCGGCGAGTCTGTTTCACATCTGGCGTTCACTCACGCGGAAACAGGTCGTCGACAGTCATCGACCAGCCCGGGACCGCAGGCTCGGCTTCCGCGAGCTCGCCGCGACGATACGTAATGGCCGCGTCCGGATCGCTCGCGCGATAGACACGGACGACCTGCTCCTCCAGGACGTCCACATCCCACACAACGCGCGTGCCGGCCGCGAAGTAGTCCGCCCGCTTGACCGCCATCCCGCGCTCGGCGGCTGGGCCGAAATCCTCCTCACTTCGGACTTCGACGGCGAAGACGGGCGCGCCTTCGAGGAATCGTCGGGTCACGCTGCCGCCGGTCCAGAAGGCGGCGTCCGGACTGAACGAGCGCCGGTTCGGCAGGTCGACGATGAACCCGACGTTGTCGCCGAAGGCTAGGCCTCGACGCGTGCGACGCCCGTATTCGCGCAGGCTGGTGAAGATCTCGCCGACGGCGAATCCGTGCAGGCCGCCCGTCGGGGTCATGACCACCAGCTTGCCACCCACCAGCTCGGCCTTGCGGTCGACACGATACAGATCGTTGACGGTGGCTTGGCGTGCACCTGCCATACCGCAAATCCTACCATCGTCTCGCAAGGTGATCTTGGCGTTTTCTGGCAAAGTCCGGCCATTCTGTGGCCCCGATCTCGACTGAGGCAAGATCGAGGCCAGACGAGAACAGGAACACAACACCCGGCACGAGGATGCCTGGTGTCTGCCGGACGATGGCCTGCGCGCGCGTTTCGCCGGCGCCGCGGTTGAGCGCCGCCGCGCCCGCGACAAGCGCGAGCGTCGCGAGGGCGCCGATCGTCCAGAGCACAGCCTGCGCGCGCGGCGTGAACACCTGCTCGGCCTTCATCACGCGCGTCCGGTAGTTG
>CAYHRK010000464.1:0-2515 GCA_964358795.1 uncultured Vicinamibacterales bacterium | reverse complement strand
GTGTCGACGCCATCGTGATCGTGACGCCCACGCACATCCATCGCGAGCAAGTCATCGCGGCGGCGACTCGAAAGAAGCCGACGTTCTGCGAAAAGCCGCCCGCGCTGTTCCTGGCGGACGTCGCGGAGATGAAAGCGGCCATCGACAAGGCCGGCATGTTCTTTCAGATGGGCTTCATGCGCCGCTTCGACGCGGGTTACGCCGCGGCGAAGACACACATTGAGGCGGGTCGAATCGGACAGCCCCTGGTCTTCAAGGCGACGTCGCGCGATCCGTTCCGTCCGAGCCTCGAATACGCGAACCCCGCGAGCAGTGGCGGCATGCTCATCGACATGGGCATTCACGACTTCGATCTCGCCCGCTGGTTCATGGGCGAGGTGCGCACCGTGTCCGCCATCGGCGCCACGATCGCGTACCCGGAGCTGGCCACCGTCGGCGACATCGACAACGCGATTGTCAGCCTGACGTTCTCGAGCGGCAAGCTCGGCGTCGTCGATCTGACGCGCAGCGGCATCTACGGCTACGACATCTCAACCGAGATTCTGGGTCTCGAAGGCACCATCAGAATCGGCTACCTGCGCGAGACGCCCATCACGGTGATGACCAAGGCCCACGGTGTGTCGCACGACACGGTGCCGTACTTCATGGAACGTTTCCGCGACGCGTACACGAATCAGCTGCAGAATTTTGCGCAGAACGTGCTGCAGGAGCGCCCGGCGCCGGTCACGATCGACGACGGCATGGAGGCGCTGCGTGTCGGTGTGGCAGCGACGCGAGCGAGAGAGACAGGCGTGTCCGTGACTGTGGCGGACGTCACGGCGTCGTGACGTCAGGGGCCCTCAGTCAGCGAGCACAACGGTGGCGATGCCGTGGCCGTTGACGATCACGCTGGCCGCTCCATCTTGGACTGGCAGGTCTTCCATCGGTCGCTCCAGAAAATCGACGCGGGAAGCCGACTGTAGGCGCCCCTGCAGGCCCAGGCGCACCGTCGCCGGCGTCGTGCTGGCTGCGCCGTTCGTGACGTATCAGGTGTGGTGATTCATCGCGCCTGGTCTGTACGCGAAGGAGAAGAGGTTCGTTATTCCGTTCGTGGTCTTGACAACGGTCGGGACTCTGGGAGGAGCGCTGCTCAGCCACTACATCTTGTTTCCGTCGATGATCGCGTTCATAGGGACGTTCGCCTCACGGCGCATGAGGTTCATGCCAGGGGTCGAAGATACGTTCGAGCTTTACAGGAACACGCTGATCGGCATGGTCGCAGTCTTTCAGATCCCTACGCTGGTGTTGTTTCTCGCGAAGATGCGGTTGGTGACGGCGCGGTTCCTCTGGCGCCACATCAAATACGCGATTCTCATCATCTTCATCGTCGCCGCCATTCTCACGCCGTCGTCCGATCCGTGGAATCAGACCGTCTTCGCCGCGCCGATGCTCGGCATGTATCTGATCAGCATCGGCATTGCGTGGATTGTCGGGCCAAAGCGCGAAAAAGAGACGTCGAACCGCGCCGACACGCACAAACTTCGACTCGTATTCGCGGCGACGGTCATCGATCAGGCCCGAAGGCACCGGAGGCGTTCGCCTGACGGATGAACGAAAGCGCAGGAGACCACCGAGTTCGACCCTCAACATGGCGGCGCTGCCAGCGCCACCGTTTGGGCGCTGCCGGCGTAGACGCCATTGAACAGGAGCTTGAAGGTGCCGTGCGGGTGGGCCCGGAACGCCACGAGCGGCCCGCACAGCATCAGCTACCGCACGGCGACAATGCCCGCGACGGTGCGGATGGCTAGAACGGCAGGACACCATTCGGGTCGGCTTCGCCAGCCTCTTGGTTCCATCCCCCAATGGGAAGTTGAGCAGACATAGGACTACGCCCGGTTTTTCCAGTATCCCGGACGGCGTTTCGTGTGGGCCAGCGCTACGGTGACCATTTCGTGGGGACGAAGTCGATAGACGACTTGGTAGGGGAAGCGGGACACCAGAAGTCGGCGCGTTTTCTGGTCGGATGACAGGGAGACTCCACTCTCTGGGCTGATTTCCAGTTGGCGAATGGACTTGGCGACTTCATCGAGCAGTTCGGCACCGAGGCCGCGGTGCCGAGACTCGTACCAGCTGACGGCCTCGGCCAGTTCCCTGGTAGCTGGCGAACTCGTTCGGATAGGAGGGATCACCGGCCGAGGATGTCTCGCTCGATGCGGCGCTTGACCTCGTCCCACGGCTCGAGAACCGCCGAGCCGGATTCGATGGACCCGACACGACGTTCGATCTCTTTGGCCCACTCGGCTTCTGCGTTGGCGTCAGGGGGGCCGTCGAGGCTCGCGAGCAGCTGAGAGGCGAGTTCGGCACGGGCCTGTTCGTCGAGGCGCAGTGCGTTGGCCAGAACTGCTGCGGTCGCCTGGGTCATGATGAATCAATTCTACGCCCAGGCAGGCTGCCCAACAAGCGCTAGCACCCGGGAGCCTTGCGCCCGCAGCTTAACGGCCTGACGTTCGGCGGACAGCAGCGCATGAATGATCCA
>CAYHRK010000463.1:0-2515 GCA_964358795.1 uncultured Vicinamibacterales bacterium | reverse complement strand
TTAGGACGACGGCTGTAGTGGCCGCGCTGTTCGTGGGCTTAGGCTGGATCGCCCCCCATGTGGCCGCGCTTCCAGTGCCCGCGTTTGTTCCAGGGCTGCAGGCCGCAACCGCTGTCGGCTTCCAGTTGCTTACGCCGTCCACCTTATGGGTATGCAACGCGGAACCTGGTGAGCAGCGGCAGGCGGGTCGCCCATCTCCCCAAGCGCGAAAGCGGAATCCGGCCCGGATGCGCGCAAGAACAGGAGCTGATGTGAAGGGGCAGTTCCTCAGAGCCATATCGCCTGCGGCACTCGCGGCAGCGGTTAAGCTCGGTGAAGAACGGGGCTGGAAGCGAACGGATTCCTTTACAGTGATCGAACCGGACGTGAGACCCGGAGTTACGCTGATCCAAGATGGAGATATCGACCTCGGGGAAGGACGAGTGCTCGTGTGGGATTGGGATACGATGAACCCTGAACTGGCAGGCGGGACGTTGATTGTCGAAACCTGGAATCCATCGACCAGCACGACATTCCTCGCCGAGTATTGGGCCGGCGATGACTGGGGAGTCACGACATGGGCCCGTTTCCTTGAAGGACGCGACCGCTACGGCCATCTAACTCGTGAAGTGTCACTTCAGGGTCGCGGGATTGCCGGATCGATCGGGTTACTGAAGGTCGGCTTTCGTCAGACATGCGCCCAACAGAAAGCTGAATGGCGAAGCTGTATGCGGGAGTGCCTGAAAGAGCGGCTCAACACCGGTCTGTGGGCTTCCGTGCTCGGCGGCATGGCATCGGCCCGAACCTGCGCTCAATACGGGGGCAAGGCCGGCGTCGCCGGACCCTATGTCGGGCTTGGGGTGTTTGCAGGATGTATGATCGGTGGTGCGGCGACCGCCGGTGCGGCGGCGATGGTCTACCAGTTCGGCGTCCGACCCAGCTGCGACTCAGCGGGGGTTTGCGGCAGCGCACCAAGTTGCGAGTAAGTGAGGGGAACAAAATGGGATCTGGAGTGCGGGCGCTACTGGTCCTGCTGGTCGGTGGTGGCACATTTCTTCTGGCGTTGGTCGCGCTGGGCGTCGCTGGCCTGGATCGCGTGCCCTACGTGCTGATCCCCGCCGCCACATTCATCTCCACCGTGGCGCTGTGGCCCCTTCTGCGCGTGACGCTGTCCATCAAAGGTGCGCATCCGTTCGCGAACTGGGTCGCATATAACGCCGCTCTGATGTTGTGG
This sequence comes from uncultured Vicinamibacterales bacterium, assembly GCA_964358795.1. Lineage (GTDB taxonomy): Bacteria > Acidobacteriota > Vicinamibacteria > Vicinamibacterales > JAKQTR01 > CAYHRK01. The sequence continues at coordinate 1,302 of CAYHRK010000463.1, read as the reverse complement.
TGCGGGTTGATCATGTACGGAGCCACAACCTGGATGTGGGCTCAGAGGTTGCTGCAGGAATACTCGAAATAGCGAACCAAGAGCCGACCAGCACGAAGTCATGATTGAGCGCGCCTTGCGGGGGCGTCCTCTCTGATAGCGGGTTTGTATGTCAGACCCGCAACCGTACCCTCTCGTTGCTGATTCTGGCGTCAGATTGGTGGTTACCGACGCCTTCCTCAACATCAGCCAGGCGTGTATGCTCGTCGCCGTGCCAGTCCGGATATTCCGGCACATGCGGCAGCGAAGACGCGAGGATGCGAGCCGAGCGCGGTGTGGCGAGTACGTCCCAAGTTTCCGCGACCGGCGAGGCTGTCCGACACGGACGTTCCGTAACCGGAAGACGGCCCTTCAAAGTAACGCGAGTCGATGGATAGAGAGCCTGCCTTACGCGGGTGCCACTGATGGGTTCGGCTCTTTCACGAAACGATAGCCGAGTTGCTGCGCGCGGCGGGAGAGGGTCGAGAGCACCCGCTGCTGATACCGACGCTCGTGGTACTGCTTGCCTTGTTCGAAGTACTCGGTGCCGTGTTTGAGCATGTCGTAGACCAGACACGCCCGTTTGTGGGCGGTGGCGGTAATCGCCTTGGGGACGCCCAGGCGAGCGTGCAACCGACGACAGAACGCGCCGAAGCCTGAGCCCCGGCTGTGCTGGAACGTGATGGCTGCCATGGGCAGCAGGGCCGCGAGGCGGTTCGTGGACGTTTTTGTGCGGCTGCTGTATCCACTGGCGGTCCAAGAGATCGGTCTTGCGGCCGAGCAGATGCTGGAGCTTCCTCGGGTCGACCAACTTCACGTCAAAACCGCACACGCTCAAGACGATGACGGCCAACGACGAGGTGGTGTCGGTCGTCGTCACCGAGCGGCGCGCGCGTGTCACCGAAATCGTGGACAAGTACAACCTGATGGCGCTGCCCGTCGTCGACGAGACGGGCCGGCTGGTCGGCACCATCACGGCCGACGACATCATCTCCGTGCTGCGACAGGACTAGACCGGTGCGCCTTCTCGAACGTCTTCCGCGTCCTCTGCTGATCTTCTTGACCGTCCTCGGCCCTGGCTTCATCACCGCCATGGTCGACAACGATGCGGGCGGCATCTACACCTACTCGGAAGCCGGGGCCCGGTTCGGCTACACGCTGCTGTGGACGCTGCCGCCGATCGCCGTGCTGCTGGTGATCACGCAGGAGATGAATGCGCGCATGGGGGCCGTGACGGGCAAAGGCCTGTCCGACCTCATCCGCGAGGAATTCGGCCTGCGCACG
>CAYHRK010000462.1:0-2519 GCA_964358795.1 uncultured Vicinamibacterales bacterium | reverse complement strand
CAACCGGATAAGCATGATGGCTCTTCTCAGACCCAGCCACCTCGCCCGGAGACGGCCGCAGGTTCTGCCACAGGGCCGATTATGGCGCCCTCAGCAGCGATTGCAAGGGAAAAGCGGCGATGTGGTCGCCTCCTGTGCACACGTCGATTGACACGGCGGCCCAGCAGCCGTCAGCACGGAGCGTCAATCGCGGGTTCGAACGTCCAGCCGGCAACGGTGGCCGTCCCACTCGCCAGGTCATCGGTCACGTCGTCGGCGTCGTACACGCTCGGCAGGCGCTCCTACAATCTGCCGGCGCCATTCCGCTCGCGGCGCGAGGATGCCGCAGTACAGGATCAAGTTGATCCGAGGACGCGGCGTAATCACGGCGAGCCGCTCCAGCAACTCGATCGGGTCGAACACCAGGTGCGTGGTCCCGTCCGTCCATCGGTGCCGCAACCGCAGGAGTACTTGCTCGTCTGGCGTCAACTCCAGGCGTTCGTCGGCGATCGGAGGCCGCAACGCATACCGGCACAACCGCTCGAGCCGATGGCGATGGCCCGCCGGGGCGACGACCCCGGCGTGCAGGTCGAAGCCCTCGCGGCGGGCGTGGCAGCGCGTGTCAGACGCGCGGTCATCGACATCGTCTGGAGGATTGCCGAGGCGCCGCACCCGCGCCCCCGCGCACGGCCCGCCGAAAAGGCGGCCCTGCACCGACGCCGCACCCATGCCCGCCAGCACCGGCGCCTCCTCCGCCCACTGGTCCGGGGCGAACCCCTCATCGTCCACCCCGTGGCCGCGTCGATCGAGCATCCGCAGGATCCGCTGGCGAATGATGTCGACGACGATTGCCACATCATCATCAGACACCGAGGCGACCTTGTGAAATGCGAGGCGACCCGAGCCGTCGCGGGCGAAGACGCCGTCCAGCACCAGCGCATGCACATGGACGTTGAGATTCAGCGCGGCGCCAAAGCGCTGCACAATGGCGACAGCCCCGCTGCGGCCGTCGGCGGCCTGTCGCGCACGGCTCCGGAGAAAGCCCATCACCGTGCGCAGGAAGACCGCTACCACGGCGCGGCACAGGTCATGGTCCCACGCGAGCAGGTACCTGACGCGAAACGGCAAGCTCAAGACCCACTGGCGTACGGCGACGGGCGGAAACACGTGGTCGACCAGATGCGCGGTGTGTTCGGCCATCCGCCGCGCGCTGCAACTCGGACAGAAACCCCGCCCCTTACATGAAAAGGCGACCACCCGATCGGTCCCACACGCAGCGCAGCGGAATCGCGCGAATCCGCCGGCCAGCCAGCCGCAGCGCAGATACGCCCGGAACTCCTCCTCGACGAACCGCGGCAGACCTTCGCCGCCTCGGATACTGCCGGAGTGAGCGCGAAACGTCTCGATGTGATCGCGCACCACCCGATACAGCACGCTCTGCCCGGGACGCCGTGGCCTGTAGTTCTCCGACGGTCGAGCCACGCGGTCCACGCTGCAGGCCGCGTGCCGCTCGACGTGCTCGGAACAAGCCGACTATTGGGGGGATTGTGAGTCTCCGCACGAAGCGACAGCAGGAACTGCAACAGTCGAGGCCACGGGCAATGGCAATTCCTGCAGCGTCGCCCGCCACGAGGCGGGACGCTGTCTGTTGTATGACCCGAACGTCGAGGGCGGCGGCCGCCCACGTGCATTGTGGTACGATGTCGTCCGCCATGGATTCGAGAGTCGGCTACTGGAAGTCTCTGGCGGCGTACGACCTGGAAACGGCTGGAGCAATGCTCCGGACCGGACGCCATCTGTACGTTGGCTTCATGTGTCATCAGGCCGTCGAGAAGATGCTCAAGGCTGCATGGCAAGCCGGGCACACCGACAGGATCCCGCCGCGAACGCACAACCTCGAGCGATTGGCATTTGAGGCAGGCTTGATTGAGGGTCTGCCCGAACGGCTTCGGCGGGTTCTGATCGAACTCGAACCTTTGAATGTGGAGGCTCGGTATCCAACCCACAGGGACGCGCTGTTGAAGAAACTGACGAAGCGCTATTGCACCGGCCTTGTTGGCCGGACGACGAGGCTGACCGCATGGATCGAAGAACGGCTGTAGGAAAGGCACGCGCCTTCGCACGACTCGCGCGCCAGGTCGTCGACACGAGCCACGGCTACCTCTTCGGTTCATATGCTACGGGGACGGCCCGGGAAGACAGCGACCTCGACGTCGGCATCATTGTCCAGAACCTGAAGGGTGACTATTTCGATGCGTTGATGCACCTCTATCGACTGAGGGGCAAAGTGGATGTACGCATCGAGCCACACCTGGTCGTCGAGAGTTCGGACCCCGCGGGTTTCTCCCGGGAGATCCGGAGGACGGGAATCCGGCTGTAGTCCGCCCCCAGCGCGGAGCCACCGCCACGTGGCTCCTCAATGCCGCCCCGGCAACTCCGTGCGCCCAACGGTGCCTCGCGCGTCTCGCGTCAGCGCTTCGCCGGCTCCCGGCTCGCCTCCTTCTTCAGGTAGGGCACCCCGTCGCTCAGCCACTTCGGCG
>CAYHRK010000461.1:0-2519 GCA_964358795.1 uncultured Vicinamibacterales bacterium | reverse complement strand
AAAGCCATCAACTCGCTGTTGGCACAGGGGCTGGCGGACATCCTCATCACGGGTTCCAACGCCCATCTGCTGTCCACGGAACTGGCTACCCTGCTGACGGGGCGGTACGTCGAAATACCCGTCTATCCGTTGTCCTTTGCGGAGTTCATCGCCTTCCGGCAGGCCGCGGAGGATGCGGGCGACAGGCAGGCCTGGTTTCGCCAGTTCCTGCGCTATGGAGGACTGCCGGGGCTCCATGTGCTCCCCATGGAGGACGACACGGTCTTCCCCTACTTGAACGCGATCCTGAACACGATCCTGCTGAAAGACATCGTGAAACGCCACGCCATCCGGGACGTCGGCCATCTGGAACGGATTCTGTCTTTCGCCTTCGACAATTGCGGCAACCCGGTGTCGGCTCGCAGCATCGCCGCCTTCTTCAAGAACCAGCAGACCCGCATCACGGGGGACACGGTGCTGAGCTACCTGTCCCACCTTTGCGATGCCTTTCTCCTGTTCCGCACGCGCCGCTTCGCCATCAAAGGCCGGAAGCACCTGGAGTTTTTTGACAAGTACTATCTGGGGGACCTGGGCCTGAGGCACGCCCTCTTCGGCTACCGGAATGCCGACATCGGAGGTCTGCTGGAGAACGTGGTCTATCTGGAACTGCTGCGCCGCGGCTACCAGGTGAAGGTCGGTGTGCTGGACCACGCCGAGATCGACTTCGTCGCAGAGCGGCACGGGGAGCGACTCTACGTGCAGGTCGCCTACCTGCTGGCAGGCCCCGACACGGTTCAGCGGGAATTTGGAAACCTGGAGCGCATCCCCGACAACTACCCCAAGGTGGTGCTGTCCATGGACGAGGTCGGCCCGGACCAGCGGAACGGCATCCGACAGAAGCATCTCGTCGACTTCCTGCTGGAAGAGCAGCGGTGAGCGAAGTGGTTCGCCTGAGCGCCGACACTGGACGCGACGGCGTTCCTCGAGACGTGCCGCCGCCTGGACTCGTACGACCGCTTCTTCCCGAACCAGGACACCCTGCCCCAGGGAGGATTCGGAAACCTGATCGCACTGCCCTTGCAGAAAGAGGCGCGTGGGCAAGGGCTGTGGCGGCACCACCCGGGCGTCAGTGCCGCTTCCTGGGGTCTTTGGGCACTTCCTTGCGGTCCAGAATCGCTCGAGCCACCCAGCGCTCTTGTTTCCGCACCAGTGACGTCGGGGCGTCCAGCTGGCGCTTCATGTCCCGGCCTCTCTCGGTGCGAGGCTCCGCGGTTCTCTTCCGCCGGACTCGTTCGTGTTCCGCGTCGACCGCCTTCCGTATCCGTTCCTTCTGTGCCTGGGCTCGCTCATTTCGGTCGACCGGGTCCCGCTCTCCGGCTTCCTGCTCGTCCAGCACCTCGGCCAACGCCTTGTCGAGGAGCGGGTAGGCGAACGTGCGAACCACCTCGTCCATCTCCTCGCCGATCTGCTCCACGGTGAAATCCCCCTCATCGTCCACGTCGAGCAACAACATCAACTCCGGCACCTCGCGAATCGGGCAGCCCTCGAAGTTGGCGAACTCGTCGAGACGTTCCACGGCGTCCACCTTATTCCTCGCCGCGACGATCCCAAGCTGCCCGTCCACGTTCCTCACCGCAAAGACCGGCATACGCCCTCCACGTTCCTCGGCAACAGATTCGGCGACCGTCATCATATCCTGCCGAACGAGCACGAGCGTCAAACGCGAGTCGGATCGGGGCCAGAGAGCCCGCGCTCGTCCTCGACCCGCGCGATGACCAGCGCCGGATCCGGCGGTCTCGCGCAGACATGGCTGCCATGCTATCATTGATAGCAATCAGGAGGGAGTGGCCGTGGCGCAACTGATCGTTCGCAACGTCGACCCGGCGATCGTCCGAGCACTCAAGCTTCGGGCGGCTCGTGGTGGCCGGTCCGCCGAGGCGGAGCATCGGGCCATCCTGCGCGAAGCCGTCGGGGCCCGGTCTCGGCGTAGAGGTCTGAAGGACCTGATCCAGTGTATGCCGGAGGTGGGAGAGGACTCGGACTTCCAACGACCGCGCGACCTCGGTCGCAGGACCAAGCTGTGAGCTATCTGATCGACACCAACATTGTCTCCGAGCTGCGGAAGGGCGCGCGCGCCGACCGGCGGGTGGTGGACTGGTTTGCCGGAGTGGCGGAGGACGATCTCTATCTGAGCGTCCTCACGGTGGGCGAGATCCGAAAGGGGATCGAGCGCATTCGGCTTCGGGATCGGCGTGCCGCGGCGTCGATCGAGCGGTGGCTGCACGAGGTCATCGATGCCCATGGAGACCGCATCCTGCCGATCGATCAGGCGGTGGCGGAGGAATGGGGCAGGCTGAACGTGCCAGACCCCCTTCCGGTGATCGATGGCCTGCTCGCCGCGACCGCGGCCGTGCATGGCTTCGTGTTGGCCACGCGCAATGTGAAGGATCCTCTGCGCACGGGCGTTTCTCTGTTGAATCCGTTCGAACCGATCCCAACCGAGCGTCAGACGTGACGCGGCCTCCTCTCGCCACGCGGCC
>CAYHRK010000460.1:0-2522 GCA_964358795.1 uncultured Vicinamibacterales bacterium | reverse complement strand
CCTTGAACTGCACGTGCGCGATGAGGCTGACGCGAAGGACCGAGCGCGAGTGCTGCAGCGCTGGTATCGTGGGCGCCTGCGCGAACTCGTTCCGCCGTTGCTGGCGAAGTGGGAGCCGATTCTGGGTGTACACACAGCCGGTTGGGGCATCAAGAAGATGAAGACGAAATGGGGCGCTTGCAGTGTAGACGCCCGGCGCATCTGGCTGAATCTGGAGCTCGCCAAGAAGCCGGTGCAGTGCTTGGAGTATCTGATCGTCCACGAACTCACGCATCTCATTGAGCGGCATCACAACGACAGGTTCTTGTCGTTAATGGATCGACACCTGCCTCACTGGCGGCTTCATCGGCAAGCCTTGAACTCGGCGCCCCTGGGTCATGCGAGCTGGGCCTATTGACTCATCCGCGTTTCTCGCGAGAGACGAGCCGATGGCTCTTGTCGGCAGAAACGCATAGCACAGACTGGAACCACTCAGCAGTGGCCCGCCGGCGTGAGGCGGACGAGCCGGCGGACCGGAGGGTCCGCCGAAACCGATCAAGGCTTGGGCAACTGCGCGGCTAGCGCGGCGAGAAGCGCAGTAGCCGGTTCGAGAACTTGAACTCGCCGACCCAGAGGTAGGCACCGTCGAAGGACAGCGCGGCCGGCCAGAAGAGCTTGTTCTTGCCGATCTGCGGCGACGTCTCCTGGAGGTTCGATTCGCCCAGCACGACTGACGGCGTCTGCCTCGCCTGCGCGGCGTCAAGGCTCGACCAGACGAGCACGCGGTTGTTGACCGTGTCAGCCACGAAGAGCTGGCCGTTAGCGACGATCGCGTGCGCCGGCAGGTTCATCATCAAGCCGCCAGGCGAATCGTTCGACAACGTCACCACGGGAGTCGCGCTCGTCGCGAGATCGGCCACGCGGTAAACGAGGATGCGCGGCGGATCGGTCTGCGTGACGACGAAATGTGTGCCGTCGGAGCTGAGCCGCCGCGGCGCCGCGATGGTGAACGTGGCGATCGGGTCCTGCGTCGCCGACGGCAGCCCGTCCCAGACCCAGACCTTGCCGGATTCATCGGACAGGTAGAAGTACCGGCCGTCGAGCGCCACGCCGCGGAGCTGCGTGAACTGCGCGCTGCCGATCCCGTCCTTGAACGTGACGTCGGGGAGCTCGCCCGTGAGCGGCAGGCGATTCCACACGTACACGGTCCGCTGACCCGCCAGCACGAGCCGATCGCCGTACAGCGCGTTGTCCCACGGGGCTTCCGGCAGACGGTAGATCAGGTCCGGATGCGCGCCGCTCTCGTCGGGCAGGTTCTTCCAGACGTACAGCCGGCGATCGAAATCCGACGAGACAAACAGGCTTCTGCCGTTCGACGCCGGCACGCCGTTGGTGATGAAGTAGTTCGTGTCGAGCGTGTTCGTGCAGATGTCCGGCGCGCCCACGGCGAAGTCCGGATCGCGATCCGTATCGGGCACCTGCCGGTACACGACGATCTTGTTGCCGTTGTAGAGGGAGACGTACACCCGATCGCCGGCGATCGCCAGGTCGGCGCCGTCGCCGCCGTCGAACGGATAGGCCTGCAGGCTCAAGTCAGGCGACTGCGTGGCGCTTTCCGGGAAACTGTTCCAGCGGTGCACGTAGCGTCCGAGGAGCAGCAGCTCGCCGGCGCGCGTGAAGTCACCCTGCAGCCACGCGTAGTTGCGGTCGAGCGGATCTGAGAAGAAAAAGTCCGGGGAGTCGGTCGCTGCCGTCGGAAACGTCTTCCACACGAAGTTGCCGACCTGCCAGCCCTGATCCTTCGCGTTGTGGTCGCCGACGATGACGCGGCGCCCGTCGCTGGTGATCGTGCGCGGTGTGCCGAACTTGTCGCCCGCGGTCACCGCATACGATGGCAACTGGTTGTCGGCCGTCGGAAAGCTGCTCCAGACCAGCACCTTGCTTCCCATCGTCGAGCTGACGAGCAGGCGCGATCCGTCCGTCCACACGCCCCAGGGCCACTTGAGCGATTCATGCTTCAGCTCGATGTCGGCGGTCTGGCCGCTCGTCGTGGGGAACTGTTTCCAGATGAGCACACGATCGTTGTACGAATCGGCCACGACGACCGCTCCTGTCGCGGTCACCTCGACGCTGCCGGGCCAACTGAGGTTATCGCGGCCGGCGCCGGGACTGTTGGCCTGCACGTCCTTCTGGCCCAGCACGAGCGTGGGCGCGTCGGCGCTCGAACCCGGAGGCGTCGTCCAGATGAGGATCCGGTTGTTGAACCGATCGGCGAGCAGCAAACGTGAGCCGTCGGTGGCGACGCCGGTTGGATGGTTGAAGAGCAGCGGTCCGCCCGCGTTGTTGAAGTCGATCCCCGAGAGCAGGATGTCGGCGTCCTGGCCGGTGACGAAGGACCCGCTGCGCGACCCGGACGCGATGCGGTAGTTCGAGGTCACCTGCGTGACCGAGATCTCGTTCGGCATCGAGTTCTGGCAGGCGCTTGGCCCGGCCTGCACGCCTGCCTCGGCCGCGCGCAGCGGAGACTGCGCACGGAGCCCGCG
>CAYHRK010000459.1:0-2522 GCA_964358795.1 uncultured Vicinamibacterales bacterium | reverse complement strand
ACACGGGAGCCGTCGTGGAACGCCACGTGAAACTCTTCAAGAACGGCCGAAACCAGGCGGTGCGGATCCCTCGCGAGTTCGAGCTTCCCGGTGAGGACGCGATCATGCGCCGAGAAGGGCACCGGCTGATCATTGAACCCATGCCGCCGCAATCGCTCCTAGCCGTGCTGGCTGCGCTCACGCCCATTGACGAACAATTCCCGCCGCTCGCCGAGCTGCCCGTCGATCCCGTAGATTTCTGAGTGTGACCCACGCGGCGCGATACCTGCTGGACACCAACATCGTCTCGGACCTGGTGCGCAACCCCCACGGCGAGGTGGCGCGGCGGATCCGTGAGGTCGGTGAAGCGCGGGTGTGTACGAGCATCATCGTGGCCGCGGAACTCCGGTACGGCGCCATGAAAAAGGGATCGCACCGGCTGACGACCCAGCTCGACGCGGTGCTGTCCGCGCTGGACGTCCTGCCCCTCGAGGCGCCAGCCGACGCCGTGTACGGCCGCCTGCGCGCTCGCCTCGAACAGGCCGGTCAGCCAATCGGCGGCAACGATCTGCTCATCGCCGCCCAGGCTGTTGCCCTCGGGTACACCATCGTCACCGACAACGAGCAGGAGTTCGCACGGATTGAGGAGCTGGCCCGCGAGAATTGGCTCCGTACGGCCTGATTCACACCGATTCGGCGCCCCGGGCCCGCCCGCTTCCGGAGGCCGTTGCCGGAGGGAGGACTCCCGCCTTCTTGGCCCGCCGTAGCCGAACGCGACCTGGGTCGCCGAAGCCGGAGGCAAAGGCGCCCGAGGAGCGGGTTTCCGGAGACGGATTGTTACCGCACGGCGAACGCTCCGCAGATGACGCGCGCCAGGCTGTCGAGACCGCCACACGCGCGGTGGCGTTCGCGCGCGGTGCGCTCGCCCCCCTGGAACCAGCGGGCTAACGTGTTCCGTCCGGGAGCCGGTCGGGCTTCCGCCCACAGTGCCTCTTGGGCGTCGTCCACCGACCTCGTAGATGTGCATGCACGCTTGTAACCTGAACTATGCACAGAATGCGGCCGTTCCGCAATCGCGGCGGACGTCCAAACGAGCCGGCGCCCTGCGGTCGCGGCATTGACAAGACCTGATTTGTTATGCAAAATGTCATGCATGCAGAAGAACTCGGTCTCGGTCCGCGAGCTTCAGCAGAATCTGAAACGGGTCATGGCGCGTGTTGAGCGAGGTGAGCTCATCGAGGTGACGCGCCGCCACCGCCCCGTGGCGCGGCTCGCTCCCGTGCGAGCCGCCGCACCCGTTTCTCCGTGGCCCGACCTCGATGCACGGGCCCGTGCGGTGTTTGGTGACCGCATCCTCACGCCCGGCGCGTCAGACGTGTTGGCGGAGAGCCGTGGGGAACGGTGACCACCTACATCGACTCCAGTGCGCTCGTCGCGGTCTACGTCACCGAACGCTTTTCGAAGCCGGCCCGTCGCGCCCTCCGGGCCGTGCCACAGGTGCCATTCACCCAGCTCCACGAGCTCGAGGTGCCGAACGCGTTCGAGCTCCTGGTAGGGCGCGCGGTCATGACCCGGGAGGAGTGTCGAACGATGCGCGCTCAGCTTCACGACGATATCGAGAATCAGCGGCTGGTGCGACTCTCCCTCGATCTGGACCGCGTGTTCGCTGATGCGTACGAACTTTCACGGGTGCACACCTCGAGGTTCCTGTCGCGCAGTCTGGACCTGCTGCACGTGGCGGCAGCGCGCGTCGCGACGTGTACGACATTCATCTCCGCCGACGATCGGCAACTGGCGGTGGCGAAGGCGGAAGGACTGGCGGTCATCGACATCAAGCGCCGCGTTCAGCGCCTGAAGTCGCCTGGCGTCGGCGTTGACTCGTGACCACCTTCGTTGACACCGGCGCCTGGTACGGCGTGGCGGACACTTCCGACCGCCACCATGCTGCTGCCTCAGGTCGCTGAGGTAGGGGCCCGCGAAGACGTCGACGGCCCGGAAGATGGCAGAGGGACTTACGGGCGCCGATTTGGTGTAGTGTCACGCCGATCCATCTTCTTGGACGACGCCGAGTTGGCCGTTTACGCTGGGCGCAGCGCGGGCGGGATGGCCACGCCGCACGCCTGGAACACCTTGCCGACGACGAGGCCTATCGTGGGCTTTCAAGTGTTCACATTGGATCATCGCCTGATCCGCGGCGACCTGGGCCGACTGGGTGACGCTGATGCCGCCGTCGTGACGGCCGCGCTCGCACGGTTGCTGGGACGCCAGCGCGCCAGCGGCGCGGGGAACCCGACATCACTCCCGGAGTGAAGTCCAGATGGAATGCCCGGCCAATAGCCATATCGACCTGCTGGTGGTCGCCGACGGACTGGCGCGGGATCCCATCTCCCGGATCACTGAACTGCGTCGGCCGCTGGCTGGCATCGAGACCTCCCTGCCGGGATCGCTCAGCCTCGTCTTGCGCACCCCGCCCGAAATCGAAGCCAACCTCTCCCCGCTCTTGCTCGACGTCTGCGCCGAGGGCATCTGCCTGTTCGGCGACG
>CAYHRK010000458.1:0-2528 GCA_964358795.1 uncultured Vicinamibacterales bacterium | reverse complement strand
TTGACAGGATCGACCTTGCTTTGAGCCGACAGCCCACCCGACATCGACAGGCTGCAGCCAAAGGCAAGAATGGTCATTACGAGTGCGAACCGTTTCATCAATCCCCCTCGGGTGAATGTCCGAATCGTACCACCAATCCGAAGTCCCCGATCTGACCAGCGCTTAATCCCTCATCCCTGATCAATAATCGCTGCATGGGACACATCGAACACAAGGCGCTATCGCCAGCCGTGGCGAATTGCTACATCCTGACCATCAGCGACACCCGCACCGAGGCCGACGATTCGAGCGGCCGGACCATCTGCGACCTGCTGTGGGCGGAGGGCCACCAGGTGACCGGCCGGAGAATCGTGCGCGACGAACCCGACCAGGTGCGTGCGGCCATCGCCGATCAGTTGAAGAAACCCGACGTGCAGGTGGTGATCACCACGGGTGGCACCGGCATCACGTCGCGGGATACCACCTACGAGGCCATCACGAGCCTGCTCGACAAGAAGCTCGACGGGTTCGGCGAACTGTTCCGCATGATCAGCTACCAGGAAATCGGATCGGCCGCCATGTTGAGCCGCGCCGTCGGCGGAATGGCGAAGGGCAAGATCATTCTATCGCTTCCTGGTTCCGAGGCCGCCGTCCGGCTCGCCATGACCAAGCTGATCCTGCCCGAACTGGGACACCTGGTGCGGGAGGCGTCGCGGTGACCCACACGCGGATGCGGCCGATTCGGTCCACCATCTCGCTCGACGAGGCTCGAGCGCTGATCGACAACTGCCTCACACCAATTGCCCGCACCGAGCGAGTCGGCATCGATCGCGCGAACGCCCGGGTGGTGGCGACACCCGTGGTGGCTCAAACCGATGTGCCCCCCTTCGTGCGGGCCGCCATGGACGGATACGCCGTGCGCGCCGCCGACACCTTCGGCGCGTCCAGCATGGAACCCCGCGTGTTGAGCTGCGTCGAGACCGTCTACACGGGACACGTGCCGGCCAGGCCGGTCGAGACCAGGCAGTGCAGTGAGATTGCCACCGGCGCGCCCATTCCCGCCGGCGCCGATGCCGTAGTAATGGTGGAAGAGACCGACAAGGGACCGACCGAAGAGGTGCACATCTTCGGCCCGGTCTATCCGGGCCAGAACGTCACCCGCCAGGGCGCCGACATCAAGATCGGCGCGTCCGTTCTGGCGCCCGGCGACGTGCTGAATCCCAGCCGCATCGGGGCGCTGGCGGCTCTGGGCTTCATCGACATCGAGGTCTTTGCCGAGCCGCGCGTCGCGATCCTGTCCACGGGCAACGAGGTGGTCGAACCAGGCACGCCGTTGCGCCCCGGACACATCTACGACGTCAACAAGTTCACGCTCGGTGCGGTCCTGCGCGAACACGGGGCCGTGCCGGTGCCGCAACCAACTGCGCCCGACACGATTGCCGATCTCAGAGGCGCCATCGAGGCGTGCCTGATGGAAGACGTGGTGCTCTTCTCGGGCGGCAGCTCGGTCGGCGAGCGCGATCTGATCCTCGACGTGGTCGAACAGATGGGCGAGGTGCTCTTTCACGGCATCGCGGTGAAGCCGGGCAAGCCGACGCTGTTCGGCGTCATCGGAGGCAAGCCGGTGTTCGGCATGCCTGGGTACCCCACCTCGTGCTTGTCGAACGCGTACATGCTGCTGGTGCCGGCGCTGCGCCGCATGGCACACCTGCCACCGGCCACGCCCCGCACGGTGCGGCTGCCGCTGGGCCAACGCATTGTGTCAACCACCGGCCGGCACCAGTTCTACACCGTTCGCGTGCTGGACGGCCAGGCCGTGCCCGCCTTCAAGGCGTCCGGCGACATCACGAGCATGTCGCAGGCAGATGGCTACATCGAGATCCTCGCGCAGACCGACGTCGTCGAGAAGGGTGAACTGGTCGACGTGAAACTGTTCTGACCTGCACGACCACCGGAGGCCGACGTGATGTCGACACTCGAAAGCGCCACGCTGCGCGTGGGTGACCAGGCGCCGCTCTTCACGCTCCCGAACCAGAAGGGCATCTGCGTATCGCTCGCCGATGCGCTGTTGACGGGTCCGGTGCTGCTCGGGTTCCACCGCGGCACGTGGTGACCCAACTGCCGTCGCCGGTTCGGCGACCTGGCGCTTCACTCGAAGGCCTATCAGTCGTTCGGTGTGTCCGTGATGGCCGTGGTGGCCCAGCGGTCCGAGAAAGTGAAGCGCTACATCGAAGACACGGGGCTGCCGTTCGACATCCTGATCGATGACTCCCGCGATGTGATGAAGATCTACGGCGTGTGGCACCGCGTGGGGTTCGACGCCTGGAACATCGCTCGGCCGGCAGTGTTCCTGATCGATACCGACCGGACGATCCGGTACGCCTTCGTGGCAGGCTCGCAGTTTGAGTTCCCGGAGCACGAGGCGATACTGCGGGAACTCGAGAAGGTCGCACGGGGAAATGAATAACCGGATCAGTAGACGGTACTGTCCATCGCTGGTTTCAAAACCGTCCGGGTCCTGTCCGCGACCAGCCCACCCGTCCTCGGGC
>CAYHRK010000457.1:0-2528 GCA_964358795.1 uncultured Vicinamibacterales bacterium | reverse complement strand
GGCATGTCCCTGCGAGACGTGCTTCAGGGTGCCGTGGTGATGGCTCCCATGACGAAGGGCAGTAACCTGCCCTACCGAAGGCTCTGTGCCGAACTGGGCGCCCGGGTGCTGATGAGCGAGATGACCGTAGCCCGACGACTCAAGCAGAAGCGCCGCGGCGAATTCGCGCTCGTCCGTCGTGCGCCAGGCGAGCCGTTTTTCGGCGTGCAACTGGCTGGCACGAACCCCGAAGAGATGGGCTGGGCGGCGGCGTTGGTGGAGTCTCTGGGCGCTGACCTGGTCGACGTGAATTTCGGGTGCCCGATCGACCATTTCACGCGGAAAGGCATGGGGTCGGCGCTGGCCCGCCAGCCCAAACGCATCCAGCGCATCATCGAGGGGATGAAGCGGGCCGTGACGCACGTCCCGGTCACCGCCAAGATCAGGCTTGGGTGGAACGACAAGTCCAGGAACCATGTGGAGCAGGCACGCGCAGCGGTTGACGGGGGCGCGGATGCGATTGCCGTGCACGGGCGCACACGCGACGCACGCTATCGGATGGAGGCCGACTGGGACGCCATTGGCGAAGTGGTGGCGGCCGTGCCCGTGCCGGTCGTCGGCAACGGCGACATCCTCTTCCCACACCACATCACGCAGTGTCGCGCACGTTCCGGCTGCGCCGGCGTGATGGCCGGACGCGGCGCCTTGATCAAGCCCTGGCTGTTCCGGGAAGCCACCGAAGGATACCGCGACGTCAGCGCCGACGAACGGTTGGCCATTTACGCGCGCTATGTGGATCTCGCGCTGGAGCACTGGGGCGAGGACGAGCACGGTCTGACGCGCGTGAGGGGGTTTGTTCGGTGGCACGCGGGGTTCTGGTGCCGGTACGCGCCCCAGCGAGCCGATGGCAGCTGGCCTGGCATGCAGACACGGGAGTCGATGAGCTTTGCACGGTCGCCGCTCGAAGCCGTGCTCGCTCGCGGTGATGACGCCGCGCTGGACTGGTTGACCGAGCAGCTCGTGGCGCGCAAGGCCATTGACCCGGCCGCTGCCCCCGCCCCGACAGAAGCGCCCGACGAACGCGACGAGCCTACCGAGGGCTGAGAGCACGCCCTCCCGCGCGCGTGATCTGAGAGAATGTGCCTGGCCCCTTTTTCGGGGACCCGGTTCATGAAGCGGAGGTCGGAGCGTACGATATGACCAAGCTCGTTCTCATCCGCCACGGCGAAAGCACCTGGAACAAGGAAAACCGGTTCACGGGTTGGACCGACGTCGATCTCAGTGAGAAGGGTGTCGAGGAAGCGATTGGGGGAGGCCGCGCGCTGCGTGACGGCAACTACGTCTTCGACGTGGCGTACACCTCGGTGTTGAAGCGCGCGATCAAGACCTTGTGGCTGGCGCTCGAACAGCTGGATCTGATGTGGATTCCCGTGTTCAACAACTGGCGGCTGAACGAGCGCCATTACGGTGCGCTGCAGGGTCTCAACAAGGCGGAAACCGCGGCGAAGCACGGCACGGAGCAAACCCACATCTGGCGCCGCAGCTACGACGTGCCACCACCGGCCGTCACGCTCGACGATCCGCGCCACCCCAGCCACGACCCGCGTTACGCGAGTCTGGATCCAGGCGACCTGCCGCTGACCGAGTGCCTCAAGGACACGGTGGCGCGTGTGCTGCCACTGTGGCACAACACGATTGCGCCGGCGATTCTCTCGGGCCAGCGGGTGCTCATCGCAGCCCACGGCAACAGTCTGCGCGCGCTGGTGAAGTACCTCGACAACATTCCCGATGCTGACATTGTGGGCCTCAACATTCCGACGGGCGTCCCGCTGGTGTACGAACTGACGGAAGACCTGAAGCCGATCCGCAACTACTATCTCGGCGATCCCGACGCGATCGCGAAAGCCAGCGCAGCGGTTGCCAATCAACTGAGCCAGAAGGGCTGATGTCGCGCATGGCGGTCCTCAAGATCGGCGGAGGCGTCGCGCTCTCCGCATTCCGCCTCGACAAGCTCAATTCGCACATCCACGCCGTCGAAACCCGCCTCACGGTCACAGCCGCGCGGTTCTGGCACTTCGTCGAGGTCGATCTTGATCTTGATCAACGGGAGCACGCCACACTGGTTCGCCTGCTTACTTATGGTGCGCCGGCGCCTGAGCCATCGGGTCGGCTGGTGCTCGTGACGCCGCGGCTTGGCACCGTGTCCCCGTGGTCGTCGAAGGCCACCGACATCGCGCGCCAGTGCGGTCTGACGTCTGTCGGTCGCATCGAGCGGGGAACGCTGTACAGCCTGGAGGGTGCAGGCGAGCTCCGAGCGGTCGTTCCGCTGTTGCACGACCGCATGACCGAGACGGTGCTTGAGACCTTCGACCAGGCCGACCAACTGCTCCACCACCTGCCGCCGCGGCCACTGACGCTGATTGACGTGATGAGCCGAGGTCGCGAGGCGATCGAAGAGGCGAACGCGACGTTCGGCCTCGCGCTGGCGCCCGACGAGATCGACTATCTCGTGGTCTACTTCGCCGCCCGCAGGCGCAACCCCACCGACG
>CAYHRK010000456.1:0-2543 GCA_964358795.1 uncultured Vicinamibacterales bacterium | reverse complement strand
CCTCACCTGTTCGCGGCCTACTACCACACCCTGCGTTGGAACTCGGTCACGTCGACCGACCCGAAGTTGTTCCAGGCGCCGTCTCGAGTGGGACCACCAAATACAACCCGCGCCGCGCGCGTTGCAGCCAACCGTTGCGCGTGAGTCGGGCAAGCTGCGCCGTCGTGGCCGGCCGGCTCATTCCCAGCGCCTTGGCGGCGTCAGACACCGAGAGCAGCCCGCCTTTGGACGCCCGGGCCAGTTTCGCGATCTGAGTGCGGTTAGGGGTCGGCAAGTCACGCCCTCTGAAGTCAGGTACATTCTACGTGCAGTAGATAACTGTAAACGATTGTTTCTACACTCATAATATACTTCCTGGGCGGCCGCGGAGGTTCTCGATCGGACCCGTCACGTTGGTAACTAATCCGGCAGGAACCGCAGACCGCGCTCGGGTCCAGCCATTCCCGCCTGTCGAATTCATCGTGTAAGAACACGCCATCGGCGACGTGATGCTGCGCGCCTATTGGCACATCTACCAGGTACTCACAAAGCGTCACGACCGCATGAGGCGGCTCCTGAGCACGGAGCTGAACTGGATGGGCGATCTTGGCCACGTGTGGTTGGCGTCAGCATCGAAAACCGAAAGTACGGACTGCCCAGGCTGAATGCGCTTCGCGACACGCGTGCCGTCTTGAGTTGGATATGCGGTATGATGAACGTTAATCAACGTTAATCAATTGTGCAATCAGGAAGGCTCATCCATGGCGCAGCGAGCTCCCCACCCGGTTCAGCGAATGCCGATCACTGAGGCCCGCATCAACTTGGGCCAATTGGCGCGCCGCGCGCACGTCAACAAGGAGTACTTCATTCTGGAAAAGGACGGCATTCCCGTGATCGGGATTCTCGATGCCGACGAACTTGAAGACTATCTTGAATCGCGGGATGCCAACGTCCGGGCGGCGATTCGGCAGAGCAACGCCGACATCAAGGCGGGACGAGTCCGTCCGGCAGAGGTGCTTGTGAAACCGACACGATCGGCAGAAAGGATGCGGAAGCCGCAGCGGCGATGACACCATGGCGTCGCCATTTTCGGTGTACATCACGGCTCGGTTCGAGCGAGACTATCGCTCGCTGCTGAAACGGCATCCGGAACTGGCCGCGGACTACACCGCCGTCGTCAGCATCCTGAGCACAGACCCCCACAACCGCACGCGCAAATATCCGGTCAGGAAACTTGAACAAGTCGCCGCCGGCGAAGGCCAATACCGCGTTCGATCGGGTCGCTTTCGATTTCGGTACGACATCGACGGAACCTCGGTCCATTTGAAGTACTGCGGCCTTCGCCGAGAAGACACCTATCGCTGAGAATTCAGATCATCGGCAATTAGGATCGCGAGCTGTCACGTTGAAACGGAATGAGTGTTCACGATGGACCGGAATACGCATCAAGGCCAAGAAGCCCGCGGCGGTGCGTTCGCCAGCATGATCTCGACCGTCCTTTCAGCGAAAGGGGCGTCATCAGAAGGACTCTTAGACGCACTTGTTGATGGCACACACGGCGCCCAACTCCCTGGTGCTCCCCGATGACGGCCTCTGACGTTCGCGACCGATTGACGCGCGCGCTCCGGCTGGACCTCATTGGTCCCGAGCCCGACCAGCCACAGGTCGACGAAATACTCGACCGCGCGCCGTCACGCTGGTATCTCACCGGCTTCCTGGCGCCGTCGAACGCACCGGCCAGTCAGAAGAGCGACGAGACGGATCAGGGAGACCTCGACCTCGAAGCCGGCCCAGGTGGCGACGAGGACGAGAACACCCCCGAACCGCCCGCCGCTCGCTGCGGCTACTTCCCTTCGTCGATGGGCGTCAGCATTCTGGTGTCGCCCGATGCAAAGGAGCTGCGCATCACGGTCCGGTGGGGCGACTACGAGCCACTGGACAAGGACGCGAAACCGTCTGGCTCACGCAGCAGCAGATGGCGGAGTTGTTCCAGACCACCAAGCAGAACGTCAGCCTGCACATCCAGAACATCTTCGACGAACGGGAGTTAGAGCGGGTGGCAACCGTCAAGGAATCCTTGACAGTTCAACGGGAGGGCACCCGTTCGGTGCAGCGGCGAGTGGAGTTCTACAACCTCGACGTCATCATCTCGGTGGGTTACCGGGTGAAGTCGCACCGGGGCACGCAATTTCGCATGTGGGCCACCCAGCGCCTGAGGGAATACATCGTGAAAGGGTTCGTCCTCTTCGCAAACGGAGGAACGGGGAATGGCAAGAACAGCCAGGCTGGCACCGGCCAGCAAGGGACACTCCAAGGCGCTTCGCGCGGTACTCGAACAGCGGTCGAAGGGCCGCGCGGTACGCGTGCTCGAGCCAGGCAAGGAGAAGCTCAGGGACGATTGGAAGACGCATGCACGAGCTTCTGGCCCGCGTGTGGGATGAGAACCTCCATCCGGAGCTGAGTTTCACCGACGTCACCGCGGCGGCGGCCCTGGAAATCGGCGCTGGCCTGCGCCGGCGGTGGGTCGAGCGGCTGGGAGGCTTCGACCTCTTCGCCGATGTGGT
>CAYHRK010000455.1:0-2563 GCA_964358795.1 uncultured Vicinamibacterales bacterium | reverse complement strand
AGCGGTCTACGGTCGCTTCATTATAGGTCTTGCAGGCGTCTCGGGCCGAGCCCTTGGTAGTGGTCTAGTTTGAAATTCTCGCCCCGTGACAGGCTGGGCCGACCATGCGAGAATGGGGCATGCCTAGTCGAGCAAGCAAGAAGCGGCGGCCCCGCGACACCAATCAACTCGCTTGGCAGATCGTCCAGGAAGCCACAGGACAGGCGAAGCCAACGCCGGAGGAGCCGGATACCCGAAACCCGGCTGCCGTGGCTTTGAGCAAGCTTGGGGCCTCGAAGGGCGGCAAAGCCAGGGCACAGAAGCTGAGTCCGGCGAAGCGACAAGAGATCGCTAAGAAAGCCGCCAAGGCCCGGTGGCGAGGTTAGCTCGGCAAATCGTCTTCATCGTCGATGTCGTCAGGCGGCGAGTCTGGGTACGACGTGGGCATCCTTCGCTCAGCCAACTCCGTGTCGAAATCGAAGCTTATCTGCTCAAGCGTTGCACCGAACACGTTGTTGTCGTCGTACGACAGACGATCATTCTCGATCTGAACGACACGGTTGAGTGCGCCATCGCGCCGCCCCTTCAGCGAGAGTTTGATCTTCTCTGGCTCGTCTCCGAAAAGTGTGATGGCTGTTTAAGTCACTGATACCCAGAGAGATACGATGAACAGGGCCTGCGTCAGAGCCTCCGCCCAGCGCCGGACCAATGCCGCCCCGAGCTTGGACGCAGGGACTCGGCCCGCCGCGGTCCTCGCCCCCACCTGACGCGGCTCCCCGGAGAGGCCCTCTCAGCGACATCGTGGCGCTCCTCGACCGGGCCTGAAAGCCGCGCTACAATCGGGCCGCCATGAACTTGCTGTACTACGGGGATAATCTCGACGTGCTGCGCCGGCATCTCGACGAGGGGTCGGTCGATCTCGTCTACCTCGACCCGCCGTTCAACTCAAACGCCAGCTACAACGTGCTGTTCGCTGAGCGCAACGGCAGCCAAGCTGCATCGCAGATCAAGGCATTCGAGGACACGTGGCGCTGGGACGAAAGTGCTGCCCGCGCCTGCGCCGAGATGATCGAGGCTGGGGGGAAGGTGTCGGAGGCGATGCAGGCGTTTCGGACTTTCCTCGGAGACAGCGACATGATGGCGTATCTGGCCATGATGGCGCCGCGTCTAATCGAATTGCGCCGCGTCCTCAAGCCGACAGGCTCGATCTATCTGCACTGCGATCCCACGGCCAGCCACTACCTCAAGATGCTGATGGATGCGGTCTTCGGGGCACCGAACTTTCGCAACGAGATTATCTGGGAGCGAACAACTGGCCGGAAGGCAGGACGGCAGTTCGGGCGTGTTCATGACGTGCTGCTGTTCTACTCAAAGGGCAAAGAGAACGTCTGGACCGCACCGACCACGCCGCAGGACGAGGAAACCGTGCGCGGTCATGATTTGATGCGCGACGACAAAGGGCTGTATCGCGTCTCAGATTTCAGCGGCGCCGGGCAGGGACCAGCGCGGCGTTTCGGTTCGCGCATGATCGAACCGCCGACAGGTCGTCATTGGATGTTCGATCAGCCCGGCGTTGATCGCTTGATGGCCGAAGGTCGCATCATTTTTTCCAGTGGTGATCGGCCGCGGCTGAAAACATACCTCAAGGATCTGCCCGGTGTGGCCGTTAGAGATATTTGGACGGACATCGAACCGCTCAACGCGGCTGCCGCTGAACGATTGGGCTATCCGACACAGAAACCGGAATCCCTGCTTGACCGGATTATCAGGGCCAGCAGCAACGAAGGCGATACGGTGCTTGACCCGTTCTGTGGTTGCGGGACGACGATTGCGGCGGCACAAAAGCTCAATCGCCGCTGGATCGGCATCGACATCACCAACTTGGCGATCAGCCTCATCCGCAGTCGGCTGACGGACACGTTTGCCGGATCGGTCGAGTACGAAGTCATCGGGGAGCCCGTCTCGCTGCCGGATGCCGCCAGGCTCGCGCAGGACGATCCCTATCAGTTCCAGTGGTGGGCGCTCGGACTCGTCGGTGCCAGACCCGTCGAGCAGAAGAAGGGCGCCGACAGGGGGATCGATGGCCGAATCTACTTTCATGAGGGCACGGCCGAGAAGACGAAGCAGATCATCCTGTCAGTGAAGGCCGGCCACGTCACTGTTGCCCACCTCCGCGATCTACGCGGCGTGCTTGACCGCGAGAAGGCCGAGATTGGCGTCTTGCTGTGCATGGAGGAACCGACAGGACCCATGCGGAAGGAAGCGGCGAACGTCGGCTTCTATAAGTCGCCCTGGGGCCAGCATCCGCGCCTCCAGATTCTGACGGTCGAAGACTTGCTGACAGGGAAGACGATCAACCGCCCACCGGCCCAGACCAGCGTCACATTCAAGCGAGCACCCAAGGCCACCCCAAAGGTGCGCGAGCGCCAGGAGCGCATGCCCGGCTTGGGCGGATCTGGGGACGAGCCGTTTTGATCGCAAACTTTCCAACTAGACCACTGCCGAGCCCTTCGACGCCGCTCAGGGCAGGCCCTTCGACGCCGCTCAGGGCAGGCCCTTCGACGCCGCTCAGGGCAGGCCCTTC
>CAYHRK010000454.1:0-2563 GCA_964358795.1 uncultured Vicinamibacterales bacterium | reverse complement strand
CCGAGGCCCAAGGCCGCGCTCGTGCCTCGTTCCTCGTCCCTCGTTCCTTCTGCGAAGTTCCCTAGAACGCCATCATCCGCGTGAACTTCACGATCACGCTGCGGCCGGGGTTGATCACGCTCGAGTTGGTGATCTGCTGCTCGTTGTAGACGAGATACAGATCGCTCAGCGGGTGGTGGATGAAGTTGAACCGGACGTTGGCGTTGAACCGGTGCTTGTCCTGGTCGAACTGCAGGAGCGAGTCGAGGAACATGTTCGTCGTGAACGAGTAGTTGGTCCGCATCGACCAGACGCCGGTCACGAAGTCGGTATTCGGCACGCCTAGGTCGGCCGCGGTCCGGTTGACCGCCACGTTGACGCGCAGCTTGTAGGTTGGGCGCACCGTGACGCCCAGACTGACCGACCGCTGGGTGCCGGTCCACAGGCCGCCCACGATCCCCGTCACGTTGAACGAGATCACGCGGCTGGCGTCACTGTTGAACCGGACCTGATACTCGTCCCAGTCATACCCGCCCGGCCGAATTGACGGAACCTTCGACGCGAGCTTGAGCGGGGCCGTAATCTCATTGAACTCGGGGTTCCACGACAATTCCGTGTACCCGCCGTTGTTGAAGAAGAACGTCACGCCGTTGTGCAGGCGCTTGCCGATCATCCGGCCCGAGAGGTCGGTGTAGTAGCTCCACACGACGTGCGGATGGATCTCGCGAACGCCGCGCTGCTGCCACGACTTCGGGCGCGGGCGGATGCCGGTGTCGAGGAACCACTTCTCGGCGCCGGTCCGGCGGTAGTAGCCGATCTCGTCGTTGAAGTGATCGCCCACCGACATGAAGCCGCCCTTGACGTGCAGGAAGTTCCCTTCGCGGTTGAGCGACGTCCGCCACGCGTACTGTCCGCTGGTGAAACCCGGCGTCGCCGTCCTGATGAGGTACGAGTTCCAGTCCGTGTTGCCGAAGAAGCGGATGTTCGCGTCGAGGCCGTACACCCGGTTGTAGTCGCCGCCCTTGTCGGTCGACTGGCGCGTCAAGAAGATCGCGCCGATGTCCGAGCCGCGCCACACGTTTCGGCGCGCGCGCAGCACCGTGTAGTTGTTGTTCGGCGTCTTCGCGGTGTCCTGCACCTGGAGGCTCAGGAGCCCGACATCCACCCCCGCCGCCCGGCCCGTCAGTCGCGCGCCGCCATAAATGGGGATCGGTGTCCCGTCGTCGCGCAGGCCGATGCGGCGGCTGTGAAAGAGCAGCAGGTCCTCGTCCGGCGTCGGCGTGGGGTTGACGCGATTGTTGCGCGCGGCGTCGCCCACGTAGAAGATGCCCGAGTTCTCGAGGAAGAAATCGCGCTTCTCGGGATAGAACGTGCTGAACTGCGTCAGGTTGACCGTCAGCTCGTCGGCTTCGACCTGCGCGAAGTCGGGATTGACCGTGCCGTCGAGCGTCAGCGACGGCGTCACGCCGTACTTGATGTCGAGCCCGATGTCGCCGTCCTTGTCGAACGCCGTGCCGGCGCCGGTCGCGCGCACCGACCGGCCGAGCACGTACGGCTTCACCCGCAGGTTGCGGCCCGGCGCGACGCTGGGCAGCCCCGAGAGGTTGCCGGCGAGCGACAGGCGCGACAGCGAGTACGCGCGCGGGACGGGCGCCCAGAAGTCCGTCTCGTTCTTCTTCCGGATACGCCGGCTGAAGTTGACACCCCAGACGTCCTGCACGCCGCGCTCGAAACGCAGCGACCGGAAGGGGATGGCCATCTCGATCGTCCATCCCTCGGCGCTCTCCCGCGTGCGGACGAACCACACGGCGTCCCAGTTCGTGTTGATTTCGCGCCCCTCGTTGGCGACCTGCTGATCGGCGCGCGCGGCCTCGCGGTTGGTCATGAACACAAAGCCGTTCCGGCGATCGGCGAACGTGTCGATGATGACCTCGAAGCTGTCCTGATCGCCGCTCCTGAAATCCTCGCGGATGTCGTTGACCACGCGGAGTCCGGCCTGGCTGTCGTGACAGACGGCCGCGACATAGAGGGTGTTGCGGTCGTACGCCAGGCGGACTTCGGTCCGCTCGGTGGCTGGCTTGCCGTCGTTCGGCTCGCTCTGGATGAAGCCGGACACCGCTTCGGCGCGCCGCCACACCTCGTCATCGAGCGCGCCGTCGACTTTGACGGCCGTCGTCGCCTCGATCGCCAGCACCAGCAGGCGGCCGTCGGGGGAACGCGCGGGCACCGCGCCGGCCGCGGGCGGCGCGGCCGGGTCGCGGATCTCCTGCTGCTGCGCGAAGACAGGAACGGCGGCGAGGACGGTGACGAGAGCGAGGGGAATCAGCCTGTGCATTGCAGATTTGAGGATTGCAGATTTGGGGATTGATTGCCGATTATCGATTGCCGATTGCCGATTCACAATTCAGGATTCACGATGCAAACCGCGAAGCCACGAAGACACGGAAGCACGAAGAAGACCCGTAACTGTTTAGCGGGTCGGCCGGGGCAGCCCGCTAAACAGTTACTAGCAAAGGAGTTGCGAGGAGGCCTGATTGATCCACTACCTCGATCGTCGGAAAGTGCGCGACCGCAACTCCTTCTC
>CAYHRK010000453.1:0-2572 GCA_964358795.1 uncultured Vicinamibacterales bacterium | reverse complement strand
AGCTTCCTCCGCAGAATCTGTGGGTGAAAGTATGAATTGCGCGGAGAGAGTCCGGGGTTTGGGTCTTCTTGAATAGAGCAGACAGATGAAGCGTTGTGGGAGCTGTGCGAAACGCGTCCGCGCGTTTTGCAAGCAGCGGTGGACGCGTTCTGGGCGTCCACGGCTGCGTCAGCTTCCACACGCCGGCGGTCCAACGAACGCATCCCGCGTCGACTCTGACACAATGGTAGTTGCGAGACACACCAACGTGATCGGAGGCGAACAGCGGGATGCAGATCAAGACTATCCTGAATCGGATTCAGAAGCATCGGGGATTCGTCTACGGCACGGGGCGCCTCGACACGCGAGCCGGCCGGGTGGCGCTGACGATCGACATCCACCCGCATGCGCGTAACCGCCCACGATGTTCGGGATGCGGCCATCGCGGTCCGCAGTACGACCAGTTGGCGCCGCGCCCGTTTGAATTCGTGCCGCTGTGGGGCCTCGCGGTGTTCTTCCTCTACATCATGCGCCGCGTCGACTGCCCGACCTGCGGGGTGCGCGTCGAGGCCGTGCCATGGGCGACGGGCAAACACACGGTGACGACCACGTATGCGTGGTTCCTGGCCGGGTGGGCGAAGCGCCTGAGTTGGCGCGAGGTCGCCCGCGCCTTCCACACGACCTGGGATCACGTCTTTCGCGCGGTCGAGATGGCCGTCACCTGGGGCCGCGCGCATGTCGATTTGACGGGCATCGAGGCCGTCGGCATCGATGAGATCCAGTGGCAGCACGGCCACAAATACCTCACCTTGGTCTACCAGATCGATGCGGCCCGGAAGCGGTTGCTGTGGATCGGCCGAGAGCGGCGGGTCAAGACGCTGCTCGGGTTCTTCCGGTGGTTTGGCAACGAGCGGACCCTGGCGCTCCGCTTCGTGTGCAGCGACATGTGGAAGCCGTATCTCAAGGTCGTGGCCAAGAAGGCCAGCCACGCGCTTCACATCCTCGACCGCTTCCACATCGCGATGCACATGAGCGCGGCGATCGAGGCGGTGCGCCGCGCCGAGGTCCACGACCTCCGACGCCAGGGCCGGCAACCGCTCTTGACCAAGACCCGCTGGTTGTTGCTGAAGCGACGCGATCACCGCACCCCCGACGAGCGGGGCCGCCTGCGCGACCTCGTCCGCCACAATCTGAAGGCGGTCCGCACCACGCTGCTGCGCGAGGACTTCGAGCCCTTTTGGACCTACCGCTCTGCGACCTGGGCCGGCACGTTTCTCGACGCGTGGTGCCGCCGGGTCATGCGGACGCGGATCGAGCCGATCAAGAAGGTCGCCCGGATGTTGCGCCGGCATCGCCCCCTGCTCCTCAACTGGTTTCGCGCCCGCGGCCAGATTTCCGCCGGCGCCGTCGAGGGCTTGAACAACAAAGCGAAACTGACCACCAGAAAGGCGTATGGCTTTCGATCCTACGGTTGTATTGAAATCGCCCTGTACCATACGCTTGGAGACCTACCGGAGCCTCAGGTGACCCACAGATTTTGCTGAAGAACCAAAAAAGAAGAACCGGTACGGGCCGCTCCTGAGCACGGTCGGGCTCACGGAACTATTCTCCCAGGTTTCGACCCACCGGATCCAAGAAATGGAACGCTCGATCTTGCGGGATCCGGCTAACGTTGCGGCTTCAGCCGCGGCGGCACACTATCGCACGAGCCGCCGACGGCTGCAAGCCGATGTTATGCCGATCCTCGTTTCGATTCTGTATGCAACGCCTCGATCACGGCCCTCGGATTGCGTGCCGCCACCCGCAACAGAGCCAAGGCTGGCCCGTCTGGCGTGCGACGGCCCTGTTCCCAGTTCCGTAGCGTCGCCACGCTCACGCCGATCATCAACGCGAATGCCGCCTGAGAAGCACCGAGTGTGACCCGAACTGCCTGCACGTCCGTTGGATCAAACGTGGTTACTCGGGAGGCCCGTCGGCTCCCGCGCCGAATCTGGCCGGCCTGTCGCACGCTGGCGAGCAGTTCCTGAAACGCTGCGTCCTTCATTTGAATTCCTCCCGGACCACGCGGCCAAGCTGTCGGGCCTGAGTTGGCGTCAAATCGCCCTGCTCGGACTTCGTGTAGGCGTACACCATGTAGAACGCCTCGTCGCCGGGCACCCAGTAGTAGATGACCCTCAGCCCACCGCGCTTGCCGGCACCAGTGGTTGCCCAGCGAACCTTGCGCAGGCCCCCGGCGCCCTGGATGACCGGCCCCTGTTCCGGGCGGAGCATCAGCGCGATCTGCAGTTGGCGATAGTGTTCGTCGTCGAGGTGCCGCAGGATCGCGGCCGTGAATACGGACGTCTCGACGAATCGCATTGAGCCTTATGATACGCCATTGGCGTAGTTCTGTTCAATGAGGATCATTTCGTCGTGTCGGCATAACGATCCGCGCTCACCCGCCGGCGCGCAGGATATCACCAGCGCCGGTCGGGTGCAGCGCGCTGTTGGACGCCCGGATGTCCGTTCGTGAAATTGAGAGTCACCATGATTCTCTCTCACCTTCCGCCGCCGCCTTGAACTTGGCGCGCATCTTCGGCGAGAAGGCCGAATC
>CAYHRK010000452.1:0-2575 GCA_964358795.1 uncultured Vicinamibacterales bacterium | reverse complement strand
ATCGGTAATCCACGGCCCGCGCCAGATAATCGGTCGCCCCACCTCCATGCACCAGCAGGCCGTCGGTCAGCTCCCCGATATCCAACCATGGCAGCACCTCGGCGATCGCGCGCGACTGTCGAGCCTCGCCCCCGTAAACGAGCACCGGCCGCGCTGAGCGATCCCCGGCAAGATGGTGCCACCTCTTGAGCCCGTCAAACCAGTCTGAGGCAATCGTCATCCCGGACTTGACCTCGATGGGCAGCAGAACGCCCCCGCGATCGGCGATGACGTCCACCTCCGCACCCGTATTGTCGCGCCAGAAATACAGGTCGTCGGTCTTGGCCAGGTTGTGCCTGCCCTTCAGCAGCTCCGACACGACCCAGTTCTCGAACAGGTCGCCCCGCATGCGGTGCGTCCCCAGTTGCGTGGCGCTCTCGATACCGAGAAGCCGCGCGGCCAGGCCGGTATCGTGGAAGTACAGCTTGGGCGTTTTGACGAGCCGCTTGCGAAAATTCTCGTGATGGGGGCGCAGGCGGTAGATGATGAACCCGGTCTCCAGGATCGCGAGCCACGCCTTGACCGTTTTCTGGTCCACGCCGCAATCCGAACCGATCCTCGTCATGTTGATGAGCTGGCCGATGTTGTCGGCGCACAGCCTCATGAACCGCTGGAATCGATCCCTGTCGTGAACGTTGACCAGCTGACGCATGTCGCGCTCGATATAGGTATCGACGTAGGCGTTGTACCATCGCTCGGGAGACGCGTGGATGTCGTGCACGGGCGGATAGCCGCCGGCCAACAGAAGGGCGTCCAGGCTTGCGGGTCGAACGCCACCGTCGGACAGCTCGCGGAGACTGAACGGCAGAAGATGCAGCACGCCCACCCGGCCGGCCAGCGACTGCGAGATCTTCTCCATCAAGCCGAAGTGCTGCGATCCGGTGAGGACGAAGCGTCCGCGTTCGTGGGAATCGTCCACTATTCCCTGGAGATACGAGAGAATCTCCGGGCAGCGCTGCACCTCGTCCAAGACCACGCCGTTGGCGTACTGCGCCAGGAAGCGACGCGGGTCGCGCAGGGCGAAGTCGCGTGTGTCCGGATCCTCGAGGCTCGCATAAGGCTTGTCGGGGAAGACGTGCCGGACGGTCGTCGTCTTTCCAGACTGGCGCGGTCCCGTGACAGACAGAACCTTGAACTGGTTGGCTATGTCGAGCAGGGTGGCTTCGGCGGTTCTCCGAATATACATAATGCGCCCATGTCTTACTAGGCCGGAAACATATTCCGCCTTTGTAAAACTCAGTCTACCACCGCTTGCGGCTCAGAAACCACTCCTGGAGTAATCAAGCCATAATCCTCACTCACGGAGAGGTCTACATAAACCGCCATTGTTCGTAGTTTTGTGTATACTAATTACGCCGTGCAGCCGATCAGGCAACTGTCGAGCGTTCTGGCGGACATCGCGAGAGACGAACACCGACTGTTCTCGCTCGGCGATCTCGGGGGGGCGCTGCCGCGACTCGAGCGCGGAGCGCTTACGGCGCTGGCTGGCAGGGCGGTCAATGCCGGCGTCCTCAAGCGTGTTTGTCACGGACTGTACTGCTTGCCCAAGGCGGTTCCTCCAGGCGTCGTTCTGTACCACGCGGCAGCCAGACTTCGAGCGAGCCATTTCAACTATTTGAGCCTCGAATCGGTCTTGAGCGACGCCGGCGTCATTTCTCAGGTGCCGACAAACTGGATCACGGTGATGTCGTCGGGCCGGAGCCACCGCGTTCGATGTGGAGATTTCGGCAGCATCGAGTTCGTGCACACCAAGAAGCGACCAAACGACATCGCGGCGGAACTCACGTACGATTCGCGCTGCCATCTCTGGCGCGCATCGGTCGCACTCGCGCTGCGAGACATGAGGGCGGCGCGGCGAAATCTGGATCTCGTCAACTGGGAGCGCGTCCATGACCCTGTTTGATGCGCTCGTCGATCGCGCGCTGGCGGCTCAGCCGGATCTGGCGCCACTACGCGCGGTTGTCGAGAAGGAACTCCTGCACCACGACATCCTTCGCGAGATGAGCGGAGCCGGACTGTTGGCCGGGCTCACGTTTATCGGCGGCACCTGCCTGCGCGCCTGTTTCGGATCGAACCGGTTGAGTGAGGACCTCGACTTCACGGGCGGACAGACCATTCAACGGGAGAGCCTCGACATGCTCGGGGAAGTTCTCGTCAGGACGCTTGAAGGGAAGTACGGCCTGGACGTTGTTGTCGCGGAGCCGATCAAGGAAGCCGGGCCGGTGGACACGTGGAGGGTCAGAGTCACAACCCGCCCGGGTCGCCCAGATCTGCCCGCGCAACACATCCACGTCGACGTGTGTGCCGTGCCAAGCTATCAACGGCATCCCACGGTGCTGCGCCAACCGTATGCCGTCGACATGGGCACCTCTGGCTTGATCATCCAAGCCCAGACGCGTGAGGAGATGCTGGCCGACAAGTTGATCGCGCTGGCGTTGCGTCCCAACCGCCTCAAGCACCGCGATTTGTGGGACATCGCATGGCTGATCCAGCAGGGCCTGGAAGTTCCGCTCGACTTGGTGGCGGCCAAGATTAC
>CAYHRK010000451.1:0-2582 GCA_964358795.1 uncultured Vicinamibacterales bacterium | reverse complement strand
CGTGCCGACCCGCGCGCGGGTACGCTCACCTCCATCCCCTCGGCCCCCAAGGCCTCCAGATCCACCTCATCATCGTCCTCGACGTCGAGCCGGTCCTTGATGGCCTGGATCGACGCCATCCCGCGCAACACCTTGAAGGGCACCTTCACCACCTTCTGGGATTCTGGCAACAGCACCGACTTGTGAATCACGTCGCCCGGGGTCTCCTGGGTGCCGGCAAACGCACTGCCCAGCATCACGGTGTCGCCACCACACACGAGGGCTAAGACAATGGCACCGTCGCGCCTGATCCCGCCATCGGCAATCAGAGGGATTCTGTCGCCCACCGCTCGGCGGCACTCGACGAGCGCCTGAAGCTGCGGCACGCCAAACGATGTCGTCAGACGGGTCGTGCACCCGCCGCCTGGACCGATTCCGACCTTGATGCCGTTCACGCCGAGGCGGGCCAGAAAACGGGCCCCATCGGCCGTCGCGACGTTGCCGGCCACCACCTCGACGTCGCCGAAGCGGGCCCGGAACGCCTCCAGCGCCTTCTGCATCACCACGGAATGGCCGTGGGCGATGTCGATCACGAGCACGTCGACCTCGGCCTTGACGAGCTCGGCCGCGCGCTCGAGATAGTCGCCGGTGGCTCCAATGGCGGCGCCCACCAGCAAGCGCCCCTGGCCGTCGCGGCTGGCGAAGGGCAAACGCTTCTGGTGCAGCAGATCTTTGGCCGTGATGAGCCCGATCAACCGGCCTGCGCGGTTCACAAGCGGGAGCTTCTTGACCTTGCGTTCGACCATCAGACGCTCGGCCGCCGCCATCGACAGCCGCCCCTGGTGCAGGACCAACCGCTCGCGCGGCGTCATGCGCTGGGCTACGGTGAAGCGCGCAGCCTGCCGGCCCTGGTCGATGAACCGCACGTCGCGCTGTGTCAGCAGGCCGACCAACCGGCGTGCGGCGTCCACCACCACCAGTGTGCCCACCCCTCGCCGGTCCATCACCGCCAGGGCCTCGGCCAGTGCCGCCTCGGGTCCGATGGTCCAGGGATCGGCAATCACCAGGTGCTGCGTGCGCTTCACCGCCTGCACCTCGCGCACCTGCGGTTCGATGTCGCCGGTGCGGAATCCCCGGTCGATGATGCCCAACCCGCCTTCCTCGGCTTGCAGGGTGGCCATGGGCGCCCGAGTCACCGTATCCATGTTGGCCGACACGATCGGCCGCCTCAGCACGATGTGCTCGGAGAACCGGCAGGACAGATCGATCGACGCCGGGTCGCGTCGATCCAACATGCTGAACTGCGGCGCGAGCAGGAAGTCGTCGAAGGTGCATCCCTGCACCAGCGCCTCGAGTTGGCGCCAACCGCGTCGAGATGCCGAGCCGTTCTGCCGCCGTGCCCGTGGTGCCATCAGTCGCCTCCGCGTGTTCGTGTGAAATCGATCTTCACTGCCGCACAAACTTCTGTATCATGACTTCGTGAGCATTCCAGCCAGCCGCATGAACCGGTCGTGGCGCGTCGGCGACCCCTGGTCGATTGCCGATGCAACCGAATTGTACGAGATCGCCCGCTGGGGACAGGGCTACTTTTCGATCGGCGAGGAGGGCAACGTCCTCGTGCACCCGACCAAGGAACCGCTGCGGTTCATCGACCTCAAGAACCTGACCGACCACCTGATGCTGCGCGGCATCGATGTGCCGATCCTGGTCCGGTTCAGCGACATCCTGCGCCATCGGCTCAAGGACATCAACGACGCCTTCCAGACGGCCATTGCCCAGAACGGCTACCAGGGCCGCTACGCGTGCGTGTACCCCGTCAAGGTGAACCAGCAGCGCAGGGTCGTCGAAGAAGTCCTGGATTACGGCAAGCCGTTTGGTTTCGGCCTCGAGGCGGGATCCAAACCCGAGCTGTTTGCCGTGGCCGCGCTCGCGTCCAACGAGACGCCCATCGTCTGCAACGGGTTCAAGGACGCCGAGTTCATCGAGATGGCGATGCTGGCCCGCAAGATGGGCCGCACCATCATCCCGGTCGTCGAGAAGTACAGCGAGCTCGGCCTGGTGCTCGAGTACGCGGCCAAAGTCGGCGTGCGTCCACTGATCGGCATGCGGGTGAAGCTGGCTTCCCGGAGCAGCGGCCGGTGGCAGTCGTCGGGCGGCTATCGTTCGAAGTTCGGCTTGACCGTCTCCGAAATCCTGAAGGGCCTCGAGGAACTGAAGGCCCTGGGCATGCAGGACTGTTTCAGGCTCCTCCACTTCCACCTCGGCAGCCAGATTCCCAACATCCGCATCGTGAAGGCCGCGCTCAACGAAGCGGCTCGCATCTACTGCGAGCTGGTGAAGGCGGGAGCCGGACTCGAATACCTCGACATCGGCGGCGGCCTGGGCGTGGACTACGACGGATCGCAGACGAACTTCGAGTCGAGCGTCAACTACACGCTGGAAGAGTACGCGGCCGACGTCGTCTACCACGTGCAAACCGTGTGCGACGATGCCGGCGTGGTGCACCCGACGATTATCTCCGAGAGCGGGAGGGCCGTCGCGGCGTATCACAGCGTGCTCGTCTTCAACGTGCTCGGCGTGACCGGGTTCCGCGAACAGGAGAT
>CAYHRK010000450.1:0-2592 GCA_964358795.1 uncultured Vicinamibacterales bacterium | reverse complement strand
TTGGTGGAGCACGCGTCGGCCGACCAGATTCTGGCGCTACGCGTGCTGGACCCGTCGATGGGCAGCGGCGCGTTTCTGGTGGCCGCGTGCCGGTACCTGGCGTCGGCCTACGAACGGGCGCTTGTTGACGAGAGCGGCCGCCTGCCGGCAGATGTCACCGAGGCGGATCGCGCCGGGTACAGGCGGGTGGTGGCGCAACGGTGTCTCTACGGCGTCGACCTGAATCCCATGGCGGTCCAGGTCGCACGCCTCTCTCTCTGGCTGACCACGCTCTCGGCCGACCGGCCGCTCACGTTTCTGGATCACCATCTGGCGGTGGGCGACAGCCTGATCGGGGCATCGCTCGACGATCTGGCGCGTCAGCCTCCCGGGCGTTGGCGATCGCCTGCGGCATCGGCCTCGCTGCCGCTGTTCGAGTCCGACGAAGCCAGCAGCGTACTCAGGAACATCTTGCCCGTGCGGCATCTGCTGGCCACAGGGCCCGATGACACGGCCATGGCGATTCGGGAGAAGGAGCGCATCCTTGCCAGACTGGCGGGCGAATCGGGGCCGCTGGCACGACTTAGGCGTGCGGCCGATCTCTGGTGCGCCTGCTGGTTCTGGCACGCCGGCGCGTCGGTTCCCCCTGACGCTCGCGAGTTCGCCGATCTGGCCGGCTCGGTGCTTGGCGGCCCGGCGAGCCTGCCGCCCCGGGTGGTGGAGGCCCGGCTGCACGACGCCCAAGGCATCGCGGCGGCCAGGCGCTTTTTCCACTGGACGCTCGAGTTTCCGGAAGTGTTCTATCAGGCCGATGGCTCGCCTGCCCCACACGGAGGCTTCGATGCGGTTGTCGGGAATCCTCCCTGGGACATGCTGCGCAATGATGGCGGCGCCGATCCGAGGCGCCCCCATTCGCGCACCGCCGCTCACGAGCTGACCCGATTTGCCAGAACGTCGGGTGTGTACCGCGCGTGCCGCGAGGGCCATGCAAATCAGTACCAGCTATTCGTGGAGCGCAGCATCAGGCTGGTCCGGACCGGCGGCCGCATCGGTCTGGTCGTGCCGTGGGGCCTGGCCAGTGACCACGGCAGCGCAGGTCTCAGGAGACTGCTGTTCGAGCAGTGCAACACCGACACGCTCGTCGCATTCGAGAATGCCCGCGCGATCTTCCCGATCCACCGTGGCGTGCGCTTTCTCTTGTTGTCCAGCTCTCCCGGCATGCCCACCACACGTGTGCGGTGCCGCTTCGGCGAACGCGATCCGGCTGTCCTTGAAACGCTGGGCGCCGATGGCCGCACAACCGCCGGCCAAAACGATCAGATCACCATCACGCCCGAGTTTCTGACGCGGGTGTCGGGATCGGGGTTGGCCATTCCCCACCTGCGCACGTCGCGTGAATTGTCGCTGGTGGAACGCCTCGTGTCGTCGTGGCCTGCGCTGTCGTCGCCGGCCGGCTGGGGGGCCAGGTTCAGGCGCGAACTGAACGCGACCGACGATCGCGCGTTGTTCAGCGACAGGCCGGGCGTCATCAGAGTGATCGAGGGCAAGCACGTTGAGCCGTTCATGGTTCACCTGGCACGCAGCCAGCGGTTCGTGGCCCGATCCGGACAACTGCCCAGCCAGGATCTGC
The DNA here is from genome assembly GCA_964358795.1 of uncultured Vicinamibacterales bacterium. GTDB lineage: Bacteria > Acidobacteriota > Vicinamibacteria > Vicinamibacterales > JAKQTR01 > CAYHRK01. Next base: position 983 of record CAYHRK010000450.1, on the reverse strand, counting down.
GACACGCGGTGGATGGTTCCCGCCTGGCCTATCGCGACGTGGCCGCCTCAACAAACCGGCTCACCTTGATCGCGGCCATGATTCCGCCGGCGGCCGTCACGGTGCACACCCTCTTCTGCCTGAAAGCGCCGCTGGCGCGGCCGGACCAGGAGTTTCTCTGCGGCATGTTGAACAGTTTCGTCGCGAACTTCCTGGTGCGGTTGTGGGTCACGACGCACCTGGGCGCAGCGACCGTGGAACGGCTGCCGATGCCGCGGCCCGCCACCGGATCGCCCGACTTGGCGATCGTTCGGCGACTGGCCCGCAGCCTAGCGCGGCCAGGCCGGACCTGGCCCGGTCGGTACGCGGCGTTGCAGGCACACGCAGCCCGGCTGTACGGCCTGACCGAAGGCGATCTCGCGCTCGTCGTCGAGTCGTTTCCCCTGATCGATGACGACACCAAGCGTGCGGTGACCCGGGCGTTTGCGCGGTTGGCGCCTGGGTGCACGACGGTATAGACTCGGATTGCCCCCCCAAGGTACTCACACCGGAACTTACACCCGCCAGGAGACCGCCATGAAGGGAAACGCCCAGATTCTTCAGTTGTTGAACGACCGGCTGGCCGAAGAACTGACCGCCATCAGCATGTACATGGTGCACTCGGAGATGTGCGCCAACTGGGGCTTTGAAAAGCTGCACGGGGCCTTCGAAAAACAGGCGATTGACGAGATGAAGCACGCCGAGAAGCTGATTGGCCGCATCCTCTTTCTCGAAGGCACACCAACCGTCACGAAGCTGAACCACATGAAGATCGGCGTCACCGTGCAGGACATGGTGCTGGCCGACGAAGACGCCGAAGCCGGCGCGATCAAGGCCTACAACGACACGATCGCCGCCGCCGTGCAGGTGGGCGACAACGGCACGCGCGAGATGATCGCCGGCATCCTTCAGGACGAGGAGCGCCACATCGACTGGGCGGAGATGCAGCGCGAGCAGATCGATCA
>CAYHRK010000449.1:0-2595 GCA_964358795.1 uncultured Vicinamibacterales bacterium | reverse complement strand
TCGCCGCCAGGCTCGGGCTTCCGGTTCGAACGGTCCACGCACGATTCGAACGGCTGCACCTCAGGCTGGGCGCCCACAGCCGGACAGAGCTGCTGGCCCGGTGCCTGTCGGCCATGTTTCCCGACGGACCGGACCCGTCCCAAACCTAACGGATGCGTCGAGAATCTCGGAAGCTACTGGCCCTGGCACGACTCCCGGATCTGCACAGACCAAGCGGGTAGCCACAACGCGGGCCGTCTTGCACGCTGGTCCGAGAAGGGGCAATACTCCGCATCCGCCGGGCGTGGCTGTTTAGCCACCTTGCCTTTGTCTGCCGATTGTTTATCCTCTCTTATCGACTGATCGGGTGACTGACCAGATGTGGTCACGTTTCGTCCGGATCGCGCACCGCAGCGGTGGCAGGGTGTTTCGATCGAGGGTACGACCTATGATCCCAGTCAACATGATCCTCGTCAAAACCCGGTGTGTGTCGCAACCCAAGTTCGCGTTTCCGGTGGCACGCGGGCGATTCGAATGCTGCATTTTCTCGCTTGGATGCCTGCTGCTGACGCTGATCGGATCGTACCCAGCGGGCGCCCAGACCATCATGGAGCTGTCTAGCGATAGGGTGATACCTGGACCAGCACCCATTTACCGCACTGTTGGCTGTTTGTTCACCGGCTTCTATTTTGGGCTCCCTGTCAGCGCCGTGATGAGCGTGCAAGCAGCAACTCTACAACAACCCGTTGTACAGGTTTTTCCGACCACGTGGGACGTCATATACGCGTCGATGGAGGTGAGTATTCCGGACAACGGAGAAGAGATCGCGGTTTCCTGCTACCTCACCGTGATCAACGAATGGAACGGTGCCGGCATCGACCAGTTATCGAATCAGCTCACGCTGGCGCCACTACCTATACCTGGCGTGGTAGTGACCCAGGACAGTCAGAACGTCCCATGGAACGGTATCATCCGGCGAGATATCTGGTACCAGATCTACTATGCTGGCAGCGAGGTCCCGTGGCAACGTGGCGGAAGTGTCACTGAGGAGTGGGTCGCATTGACGAATCCTTGTGAGATGGTGATCGCGATAGCACAGGCACCCAAGCCAGTGAGCCAGTCTGGCCAGTTACTCGACACTTACTACTCGGATCTGAATGGGCCTCCACCCAGGCCGGAGTGTGCAGTCAACGCCGACCAGCGCTACAGACTGGATACTGTCTACAACCGAGTGATCCTGGAACAGAGTTGGCGGTTTGATCCTGCCGGTGTGTGGAGACGTTAGGGGAACTTCTGAGCAGGCGCTATTGACGTCCAGGCGCGGCGCGCAGGCGCACAGGATTGGACATGGTTCGCGGAGGGGCAGTATGTGGCGCAAGTCAACCGTCGCCGTGCTTCTTGTTCTTGGTACAGCTGGAGAAGGACTCGCGCAACGCGTGTCAGGCAAGGCGCTCTCGCAGTTGCTTGAGCGGCTGGCGCCAGAGGCGGTGGCAATACTGCTTGCCGAGAATGGTCTGTCCGCGGGAATGGTGCTGCATCTGCCCGAGACGCTGGAGAGTGAACTCGATCAGGCCAGAACGCAGGATAATCCTCCGCGCCGCCACCCCGCGTTCGAGGTCCTCATGGCGAACACGAAGCCGTCGAGTCCAGGGATCGAATTATGGGCGAATGCGGCGGCGCAGGAGGTGCTCGAATCCTACGCCGATGTGCGCGCGTGGCCCGGCTGGATCGCCAGCCCTGAGCGCACTGGCCGAGTGTCAGTACTCCGAACTCCGTCGGCCGGCGCCTGCGAATCGGCGCTCGCCAAACGAGTGCATTCGCCACATAGCGGCGCCTTCGCTGCGAGAATCGTCGCCGACGTCGTCGCGGATGCGAAAGGAACCAGCCCGCCCCCGGGGATGATTGGCTCGTGCCTTGGCGGATACAGACCGCAAGATCTACCTGCCCGAACATCAGGGAAGCAAAGCCTGGAAGACGCGCTCAATGAAATCGCCGCCCAATTCCACGGGGTCGTCTGGGTCGCCGTTCAGACTGCCAGATCGGAGTGCTCACTCGGGCTGATTCTGAAGGGTGAGGGCTCCGCTTCCAGCTGCCGAGCATCGATCACCGCCGACTTGGGCAAGTAGTCGTTTCAGAGTCCATCGAGTTGGCCTTGGGGTGCTGGGGGCTCGGACAGAGCACGGTCCGTCTTCGCCTGGTCGCGGACCGCCAGGCGCACCCACACCTCTGCAGTCGCTGATTCCAGATAGCCGGACTCGCGCGGGACCGGTCAGGGCATCCGCAACGGCCTGATGCCCGTTAGACGTAGGTTCGTACGTCGCGTCGCAGTCTTGGACTCGGAGTCACCGCCCCCAAGCGGAGTCCCGTCCACGGAAGGGGGATTACCGTGTCGTACAAGAAAGACGTGTCTCAGAAGCGCTCGAACAAAGGTAAGCGGTAAGCAGGGTGCATCTGGTTTGGGGAGCGTGGGGCGGGTACGATCGGCCCCATGGCCATTACCGTTGATCCTCCCCGCGGCCCGCGTCGACCCACGTCGGACACCACCCGGCGCCGGCTCGTCGCCCGCTATCATCGCAGTGATCTGACCCAGCGCGCGTTTTGCGAGCAGGCGGGCAT
>CAYHRK010000448.1:0-2602 GCA_964358795.1 uncultured Vicinamibacterales bacterium | reverse complement strand
TGAGCGTATGCGTCTTGCCGCCGCCGTACGTGAGCTCGAGCTGACGCACGGCTTTTTGGTTCTTGCCGGCGAGGCGGCGGACGACGTCACGGGCCAGGTCGAGGAGCGCCGACGTCGGGTACGTCAGCGCGAAGAACTCCTTCGGGTCCTCGTAGATGCGCCGCCGGCCGCTTTTTAGCGCGACGTCGTACAGGTCTGCGGCGAACTCGTTGAGCGCGAGCTCGCCGGTCCGGAGGTCGTCGCGCAGGCGAACGACCTGGTGCCACGGGGTCCATGACGCCTTGCTCATCGCGCTACTCCTGTTCGCCTAATCCAGCTGCGCCCAAGCCCACGTCGCGAAGCGTCGCGGGGGCTTGGCCTCTGGCCTGGAGATGATTCGAGATTCGCTCGAGGACGGAGCGCTCGTCGCTGCCTTCTTCGGCCAGCTCGATGAGCGCCTGCAGCACGTGCCGGAACGTTTCGCTTCGACGCAGGCCGCGCTCGTCGATGTAGGCGTTTACCATGTGCACGTCGCCGTCGACCCACAGGTGCATCAGGTGATGGACCATGTCGACAATCGGGACGGCCGAGGATCCGTTCCCAGGCGCGGCTCCAAATCCGGCGCGCCGCCGCTGCTTCCACGGCCGCAGCTTGAACGTGCTGCCCGAGCCCTCGTTGACCTCGCCTTCGGCGTCGGCGTCGCCTTCCTCGGGCTCACCGTCTTCGTCTGCGACGACGCCGCCCGTGCGGAGAAGGAGGCCAGAGCGATCCGCGAGGTCGCCTTCGGACAGATTGCACGACAGCGCATACAGAATGCACGCGCCGGCCGGTGCGTCGTTCATTCCGAAGTCGTGACGATGGAGCAGGTAATACGTGGTCACATCGTCCAATCCGGCGACGCCTTCGAGCTGCGCATCGCTTGGAGGGACTGCCGATGTGCGCGTCAGTTCGCCGAGCACGCGGCCGACGACGAACTCGACGACCAAGCGTCGGACGGCGCGCAGAAACTCCGAGACCGACATCGTCTGGCCCGGGTCGTTCGCTTTCTTGACGACCGGATGTTTGCTGTACGCCTCGAGTGCGGGGCCGGTCGCGGCCCACACAAAGTCGGGGCCGCGGATGCCGGCGTCCCAGAAATCACGGAGGCTGTCTCCCATGCTTCTCTTCATTTCTGCAAGAATGACGTTGTCCCAGCCAGGCCGAGCGGTTTCGGGTCGCTTTCGGCACACTAGCCATAAGGACGAAGCGAGAGATGCGGTCGTGATGGCCCGCCCTCTGTTCGACATTTCAGTTTGAATGGGCCAAGACGCAGTTGCGACGAGCCCCGCCTGAATCATGGCGCTAACCAGGGTCTCCCACGCCAGCGGATCTTTATGAGCAAATACGATGACAAACCGTCCCCTGTCGGATAGCGCTGTCCGAGCCCGCAAGAACCCATTGGCCATCCGTTCCTCGTACTTCTTGCGCTCTTCGCGAGGATCTTTGTCATGACGAACGTGTTGGACGGCTTCTCGACTCTTGTCAGTCAGCAACGAAGAAAAGGGAGCAACACCGTACATTCTCTTCAGCCAGATGTAGAAGAAATCAGACAAGTCTGCGTACGAAATCGCCTGATAGTAGGGCGGGTCAGTCAGAATGACGTCGAATTCACTGCGTTGAGGTTCGTCAGCCGACGACAGTATGACCTCTGGTACCGGTGCCATTGACAGCGCTTCCATGCAGTGTTCAACGGCCAACGCAATCCACTCCACTTGTCGAACGTAAGACCCGCTTGCCGTCCCGATGGGAACCCCCTCAATGAAGTCCCACGTCATTGGCAGTGCAAACTTCGAAAACGTGTTTATGACGCCGCTCTGTGTCGGACTAGGATCGGGTCTGCAGAAAACACTAAGTCTGTCTGCAACCCGGTCGATCGCGAGCGCGTTGAAGGCGGCAACGGCCGCGGCCCATGGATCACTTCCGGGATTCAGAGTTGCGCCAGACATGGCGCGCAGTGTTGAGACGAAAACGCCCAGAGCGAGCTGCTGCCGAGACGTAAAGGCTTTATCGAAACGATCGATTCCGTATAGATTGCACGAGATGGAGCGGGTACTTGCCGGATCGATGGGCTCAAAAAGCCGTCGGAACGGAAGTGCACTGAAGACGCCGTCCAAGGCACCAGATGTTTCAGCGACTGCGATCTCGTAAGCAGTCGGTAGGCGGTAGGCCCTAGAGTCGGAGCCCTCGATTGCGACCGCGGTCATGACCAAACCAAGGCGATCAGCAACACCCTCAGCTCGGATGTCTTCGAGCTCCATGGCCACCGTCCCGGGCTTGCCACAGCATGGGCACCAAGCGCCAGCGCGGCTCATGGTGCCTTGACCAAGGTGGCGGTCATGTTCGCGACGCTGAGCGTTGTTTCCGCCGCCTGACGGGACATCGATTTGGATATTGAAATCGACGCCGGTCTTGTCTGTATTCGGCTCAGCTCGCAGCACGGTGCGTTTGGTGTCTTTCTTTGCCAACCAAGAGGTCTTGAGTAGTGGAATCGTCGCGCGACAGTTCTTGCATTTGACCGTTCGTGCCCAGAGATAGGCGACGGTCGGCTTCGCGACCCAACGAGGGTTGTGCCCGTCTGCTAAGT
>CAYHRK010000447.1:0-2615 GCA_964358795.1 uncultured Vicinamibacterales bacterium | reverse complement strand
CAAGCTCTCAATTGCCTCGACCCGCGAGGGGCCGCGACTGGTACGACGTGCTCTGTGATGGCGCGGCAAGGAGAAGTCGCGCATGGCCATCCAGACCTCTCTCTGCAGGGCATGGCCACTCGTGCGCGCGCCGGTCGATCGTCCTCGAGGTCGAAGTAGTTCAGCCGTTCGTCGCAGGCGAAGATGCCGTCGCGGGCAATGCCGCGGGCCAGGGTGGTCTTGCCTGACTGGCGGGGACCTTCACGTCGCTGCGGGACCTGGCAGCGCGGCCTTGAACTGCCGGGCCCTCTCGCGGGCGACCGGCGGGTTGTCACGGACACTTCACAGGAGGAGGAGAGAAGGGGAGACGCCGTCGTGCGTGACTTGACGGATCCTGCCAGGATTGGTACGATTTGTCCTGAACTAACTAATCAGTTCAAGAGAGATGTATCATGGAGACTTCAGCTGTGCCCAACGTCGTCTCCGCCCTGACAGCCCGGACCCAGTTCGGGCAGATCATTCGGCGGGTCAAAGAAAAAAATGAGCGATTCGTCGTGGATCGCCGTGGCGAGCCCCAGGCCGTCATCATGAGCATCAAGGATTATCTCGACACTATTGCGCCGGCTCCTGCCTGGCTCAAACAGAGCTGGGCCACGGCCAAACGCTCAGGGGTCGCGAAAATGAGCATGCGCGACATCGACGGGGAGATTCGCCGCTACCGTCGCGAGAAGGAGAAGAAGGGCCGGAGCCGAACTGTTCGAGCCAACGGCCACGCTGACTGTCTCTGGCAACGACGCTGACAATCGCTTTCTGGAATGCGCCGAGGCGGCCAAAGCCGCCTATCTCGTCACCGGCAACATCCGGCATTTCCCCGCCGCGTGGGGTCGAACGCGCGTCATCACGGCCAGGCAACTGATCGAATTGGTCACGCCGAAGCCCTGACGCCGTCGACCTCGGACCACTTGTTCCGGGAGGCCGATCAGGGCTCCCGCTGCTTGGACCTCCCCGACTGGACCCCCGCTTTCTTGGGGGTGACGACTGGACCGCCGCGCGCTCTCCCGTCGTCATTCCCGCGGACGCGGGAATCCAGAGTCTGGACCCCCGCCTTCCTGGGCCGCCGTAGCCGAAGCCGCCTTCGCTGCCTGCGGCAGCTTCGGCGCCCAGGTGGGCGAAGGCGCCCGCGGGGGAGACGAACAGGAAGTGGGGGTGACAGAGCATTGGTTACTAATTGACAATACAATTGACAATTAGCACACACCAAAGCACAATGCTTGGATGATTCAACGGAATCTCGAGCCCGTTCTCAAGCGACAGGCTCAACAGTTCCCCATCGTCACGATCACCGGCCCTCGCCAGTCAGGTAAGACCACCCTCTGCCGCGCAGCCTTCCCCGACAAACCGTACGTGTCGCTCGAGCCCCCCGACGTCAGGCAGTTCGCTCTGGACGACCCCCGTGGCTTTCTGGCACGCTACCCGACGGGCGCCGTCATCGATGACGTCCAACGGGCTCCCGCCCTTCTGTCCTACCTCCAAGCCGATGTCGACGAGCACCGCGAGCCGGGCCGATACATCCTCACAGGATCCGCCAACCTCAACCTGCTCCACTCGGTGAGCCAGTCGTTGGCCGGTCGCACGGCCCTCCTGACGTTGCTTCCGCTGACGCTGGACGAAGTGAGACGATTCGACGTCAACCCGCAGGATCTGGATGACACACTCTGGCGCGGATGCTCGCCGGCGGTGTTCGACCGCAGGCACGACCCGCACGACTGGTACCCAAGCTACGTCGCCACCTACATCGAGCGCGACGCCAGAAGCCTCCTCAATATCGCCGACCTCGCAGCCTTTCAACGATTTGTCGGTCTCTGCGCGGGACGCACCAGCCAACTCCTGAACCTGTCGTCGCTTGGTGCCGATACCGGCGTCCGCCACGCGACGGCGGGGGCGTGGCTATCGGTGCTCGAGGCCAGCTACCTAGCCTGGCGCCTGCAGCCGCTCCACGCCAACGTGACCTCCCGTCTGGTGAAGACCCCAAAACTGCACCTGGTCGACACCGGCTTGGTGTGCTACTTGCTCGGCATCCGGACTGCGGACCATCTGCGCCAGCATCCGCTGCGTGGCTTCATCTTCGAAACCTGGGTGGCCTCGGAGATGTTCAAGGCCGGCACGAACCGCGGGGCGCCGCCCCTGCTGACTTTCTTCCGGGACCGCCGCGGCCGCGAGGTGGACATCGTGGCCGACCGCGGAGATTCATGGCTGGCGGTGGAAGCCAAGTCAGGCGCCACCGTGGCCGACGACATGTTCGACGGCTTGCGCGCCTTCGACGAGGTGGCGAAGACCGCGTGGCCCGGACGCACGCTGGACCGCCGCATCGTGTACGGCGGCACCGAGCCCCAGGAGCGCGCGTACGCCACGGTCGTCCCTTGGACGAGACTCGATCAATCACTCCGGGAGTAGTGCATGCGATACAACAGGTAGCGGCCCATGAGGCTGTCGCCGCCGCGGCGGTAGATGTCGGGACGCGAGCTCCCGGTGACCAGGATTTGGACGCGATCGCCGTAGGTGTCGAAAAAGCCCTTCAGCAGCTGACCAGGGCCATCTGGCGGTTGCGCTGAAGGTGGTCGCGGATGATGGCGGTA